>NZ_JACCQB010000024.1:0-98258 GCF_015712265.1 Burkholderia sp. 9777_1386
TCCCCCCACCCACCGACCTCAGCCCCTCGTCTCTCCGTCCGTCGTCACCCGTCCTTTCGCCCGAACGCAAGCCGCACCGGTGTCCCGGTCGTGCGTTGTTCCCCGCAATTCGACTTTTGTGCGCGCGCAACAATGGCGATGCCTCGCGCCAGGCGCCCCGGCGGGCAACCCGATACCCGCATGGCGCATGGCGCGACGGTCTTTAAAACCACATCTCACGAGGACATACCATGCAACTCCAATCCCATCCGGCGTGCCGGCCGTTTTACGAAGCCGGCGAACTCTCGCAACTGACGGCCTTCTACGAAGAAGGCCGTAACGTCATGTGGATGATGCTGCGATCGGAGCCGCGGCCGTGTTTCAACCAGCAACTCGTCACCGACATCATCCATCTCGCGCGCGTCGCACGCGACTCGGGCCTCACGTTCGACTTCTGGGTGACGGGCTCGCTCGTCCCCGAGCTGTTCAACGTCGGCGGCGACCTGAGTTTCTTCGTCGACGCGATCCGCAGCGGCCGGCGCGACCAGCTGATGGCCTATGCGCGCTCGTGCATCGACGGCGTGTACGAGATCTACACGGGCTTCGGCACCGGCGCGATCTCGATCGCGATGGTCGAGGGCAGCGCGCTCGGCGGCGGCTTCGAGGCCGCGCTCGCGCATCACTACGTGCTCGCGCAGAAGGGCGTGAAACTCGGGTTCCCCGAGATCGCGTTCAACCTGTTCCCGGGCATGGGCGGCTATTCGCTGGTCGCGCGCAAGGCGAACCGCGGCCTCGCGGAATCGCTGATCGCGACCGGCGAAGCGCATGCGGCAGAGTGGTACGAAGACTGCGGGCTGATCGACGAGACGTTCGACGCCGGTGACGCGTATCTCGCGACGCGCACCTTCATCGACGTGACGAAGCCCAAGCTGAACGGCATCCGTGCGATGCTGCGCGCCCGCGAACGCGTGTTCCAGCTGTCGCGCTCGGAGCTGATGGACATCACGGAAGCGTGGGTCCATGCGGCGTTCACGATCGAGCCGAAGGACCTCGCGTACATGGAACGCCTGGTGATGCTGCAGAACCGGCGCGTGTCGAAGCTGCGCACGGTGTAATGCGACGGGCGCCGCCGACGGCCGGCGGCGCCTTGTCCGGAACGACGCTCAGGCGATCAGCCTGAGCTTTCTCGTCTCCGCGAGCCACGCCTCGAACGCCTGCGCCGGCATCGGCCGCGCGTAGTAGTAGCCCTGCGCGTGATCGACGTCGAGCTGCTTGAGGAATTCGGCTTCCGCATGCGTTTCGACGCCTTCGGCGACCACCGCGAAATTCAGCGCCTTCGCGAGCGACACGACCGAGCGCACCAGCGCCTGCGAGCGCGGATTGCGGTCGATCGCCGTGATGAAGGTGCGGTCGAGCTTGATCGCGTCGAGCGGCAGCCGCGACAACTGCGACAGCGACGAATAGCCGGTGCCGAAATCGTCGAGATGGATCTCCGCGCCGAGCTGGCGGAACTGCCGCATCAGCCCGATGGCCGCGTCCTCGTCCTCGATGAAGCAGCTCTCGGTCAGCTCGATGTCGAGCAGGCCGGGCTTGAGCCCCGCGCCGTCGAGAATCGACGCGAACTGATGCACGATGTTCATGTCCTGCAACTGCCGCGCGGACACGTTCACCGCGATCCGGATGCCGAGCCCCTTCGCCTTCCACGCGGCGGCCTGCGCGGCTGCCGTGCGCATCACCCAGCGTCCGAGCGGCGCGATCAGCCCCGACTCTTCCGCGAAACGGATGAACTCGACCGGCGCGACGAGCCCGCGATCGGGCGACTGCCAGCGGATCAGCGCCTCGACGCCGTGCACGTCGCCCGTCGCGATATCGACGACCGGCTGGTAATGCAGCACGAACTGCTCTTCCTCGAGCGCCTTGCGCAGGTTCGTGTCGAGCCACATGTACTTCGCGACCTTCTGGTTCATCTCCAGCGAGAACACACGATACGTATGCTTGCCCTCTTCCTTCGCGACGTACATTGCGGTATCGGCGCTGCGGATCAGCGTCTCGAGCGAATCGCCGTGCTGCGGATGCATCGCGATGCCGATCGAGCAGCTCGTGTAGACCTCCATCAGCCCGAGATGGATCGGCGTGCGCAGCCGCTCGAGGATGATCTGCGCGGTCGCTTCGAGCAGCGGGCGCGTGCCCTGTTCGAACAGCACGAGGAATTCGTCGCCGCCGAGCCGCGCGAGCGTCGCGCCGGACGGCAGGCAGCCGCTGATGATCGCCGACACGTCCTGCAGCAGGCGGTCGCCGGTGATGTGCCCGTAGTGATCGTTGACGCGCTTGAAGTTGTCGAGATCGAGGAACAGGATGCCGACCTGCCCGCGCGTCTGCTCGCTCTCCGCGGCGATCGCCGCGTGGATGCGCTCGCTGATCGCATGGCGGTTCGGCAGCCCGGTGAGCACGTCGGTGTTCGCGAGCTCGGTGAGCCGCTGCTGCGCGTTGCGCTCCTCGGTGATGTCGATGCCCGAGCAGATCAGGTACTGCTCGTCGACGCCGCTGCCGCTCTGCACGAACTTGTTGCGGAACTGGAACAGGCGCGGCCCGTTGACCGTGTTGATGTAGCGCTCGACCGCGAACGACTGGTTGCTCGCGAAGAAGCCCGTGATGTTGCTGCGCGACTGCGCGCCTTGCTCGGGGCTCATGAACAGCTCGAACGCGCTGCGGCCGATCACGTCGACCTCGCGCTTGCCCGTCACTTCCTCGCACAGGCGGTTGAAGCGCTGCACCATCCCGTTGCGGTCGAGGATCACGACGAGCGAATTCACTTCGGACACGACCTGCTCGGCGAACGCGAGCCCGTGCGACAGGTCGCCGGCGACGGATTCGGTATCGGAATAGGCGGACGCCGTGCCGGCCCAGTCGACCGTATTGACCTTCCTGCCGACGAGATGGAGGCTGACCGGGTTGCCGAACAGCACGATGTCGAGCACGAGGTGCGACGTGACGCCGGTCAGCGCGCGGATGCGCGCGGCCTGCTCGACCGTCAGCGCGATCGCGACGTTGGTCAGGCCGCGGACCGCGGCCAGTTCGAGCGCGTTGCTGTCGCTGCCGAGACGCCAGCAGGGGCTGCGCGTACCGACGTGCGCCTCGAGCACCGCGCTATCGTTTTCGTCATCCATGGACACGCCCCGATCCAGAAAAAACGCACAGTGTAGTCGGAGGCGAGTGGGCCGACCGCCTTCCCGGGCCGCGCCATGCGCGTGCCCGGCAGGGCAGCCGTGATTGCCGTGACAGCGGGCCTCGTCCCGTCCTTGTTTCCAGCTAATGCGACCGGCGTTCGCGCGTGACGCGCAGGTTCTGCCTTACGAATGATGAGAGCCATCTTATCAAATGACGATGAGGATTGGCACTCACATTTAGAGCAGAGTGTCAAGGAATCGGGACTCGATTGGCAAGCCGGATTTTTCATGATTGGCAGCCTGCGACGGAGCGGATGACACGCGGCGAATCGGGGCCGGCGAGACGGCCCGGAAGCCCCGTCTGGCGGGCATTTGCGGCCGATTCATGGATAAGGGGACGGATCTTCGGGGCGGCCGTCGCGGCAGGGTCGAATCACATGCCGCCATCCGGTTTTCCGCCATTTTTGATTCCGTTCGCGCGTGAATGCGCGGCTTTATTCCACAGTTCGTTGCAATAGTCTCCCCGCGCCCGGCGCGGGACGTCCGCGCCAGGCGCCGGGTACGCGGCTCAGCCGGCCGCGCCGTAACCGCCGCCGCCCGGCGTTTCGACGACGAACACGTCGCCCGGCGCCATCTGCGCGCGGCCGATGTGATCGAGCACCTCGACCGTGCCGTCCGCCCGCTCGATCGTGTTGCGGCCGAGCGCGCCGGCTTCGCCGCCCGCCGCGCCGAACGGCGCGTGGATCCGGTTGTTCGACAGGATCGACGCGGTCATCGGCTCCAGGAAGCGGATCCGTCGCACCGCGCCGTCGCCGCCGCGCCAGCGCCCGCCACCGCCCGAGCCGGCGCGGATCCGGTGCGAATCGAGCCGCACCGGATAGCGCCATTCGAGCACCTCCGGATCGGTGAGCCGCGAGTTCGTCATGTGCGTCTGCACCGCGCCGACGCCCGCGAAGCCGTTGCCCGCGCCGCTGCCGCCGGCGATCGTCTCGTAGTACTGGTACTGATGGTTACCGAATGTGAAGTTGTTCATCGTTCCCTGGCTCGACGCGACGCAGCCGAGCGCGCCGTACAGCGCGTTGGTGATCGCCGACGACGTCTCGACGTTGCCCGACACGACGGCCGCCGGATACTCGGGATTGAGCATCGAGCGGGCCGGCACGATCACGGTCAGCGGCTTCAGGCAGCCGGCGTTCAACGGAATGTCGTCGCCGACCAGCGTGCGGAACACGTACAGCACCGCGGCCATGCAGACGGCCTTCGGCGCGTTGAAATTGTTGCCGAGCTGCGCGGACGTGCCGGTGAAATCGATCTCCGCACGCCGCGCCGCGCGATCGACGCGGATCGCGACGCGAATCTCCGCGCCGTTGTCGAGCGGATAGCGGTACGCGCCGTCCTGCAGCGCGCCGATCACGCGCCGCACCGCTTCTTCCGCGTTGTCCTGCACGTGCCCCATGAACGCGAGCACGACGTCGCGGCCGAACTGCGCGACCATTCGGCGCAGTTCGTCGACGCCCTTCTGGTTCGCGGCGACCTGCGCGCGCAGGTCGGCCATGTTCTGCTCGACGTTGCGCGCCGGGTAGCGGCCGGATGCCAGCAGCGCGCGCGTCTCGGCGTCGCGCAGCACGCCGGCCGACACGAGCTGCCAGTTGTCGATCAGCACGCCTTCCTCGTCGATATGGGTCGAATCGGGCGGCATCGAGCCCGGCGTCGTGCCGCCGATGTCCGCGTGGTGGCCGCGCGAGCCGACGTAGAACAGCGGTGCGTCCGAGCCGTCCGCGAACACCGGCGTGATGACCGTCACGTCCGGCAGGTGCGTGCCGCCGTGATACGGGTCGTTCAGCATGAACACGTCGCCGTCGCGCATGCGGCCGCGGTTGCGCTCGATCACCGTGCGGATGCTTTCGCCCATCGAGCCGAGGTGCACGGGCATGTGCGGCGCGTTCGCGATCAGGTTGCCGTCGCCGTCGAAGATCGCGCACGAGAAGTCGAGCCGCTCCTTGATGTTCACCGAGTACGCGGTGTTCTGCAGCCGCAGCCCCATCTGCTCGGCGATCGACATGAACAGGTTGTTGAAGATCTCGAGCCGCACCGGGTCGGCGTCGGTGCCGAGCGAGCGGCGCGTCGGCAGCGGCGTCGTGCGCGTCAGCACGAGGTTGCCCTGCGCGGTCATCGCGGCGCGCCAGCCGGGCTCGACGACGGTCGTGCCGTTCTGCTCCGCGACGATCGCCGGGCCGTCGATCGCGTCGCCGGCGCGCAGCGTGTCGCGCACGACCAGCGCCGCGTCGTGCCACCGGCCGCCGGAATAAAAGCGCACGGCCGCGTGCGCTTGCGGCGCCGCGCCAGCCTCGCGCGGCGCGAGCGGCGCGATGTCGACCGGCGCGTCCGAGCGGCCGATCGCCTCGACCGACGCCAGTTCGGCCACCAGCGGCGTGCCGGGCATCAGGAATGCGTAGCGCTGCCGGTACGCGGCCTCGAACGCCTGCTGCATCGCGGCGACGCTGCCGGCCGGCACGTCGAGCGCCGAATCGGTGCCCTGGTAGCGCAGGTGCACGCGCCGCTCGGTCGCGATCCGCTCCGGCGCCACGCCCTGTTCGAGCAGTGCGCCGATGGCCTCGTCGGCGAGCCGGTCGAGCGCCGCGTTCAGCGCCGGCAGCGATGCGTCGGACAACACGGCTTCCACCGCGCGCTCGCGCATCGCGGTCTGGTCGGCCAGCCCCATCCCGTATGCGGACAGCACGCCCGCGAGCGGATGCGCGAACACCTGCGTCATCCCGAGCGCATCGGCCACGCCGCACGCGTGCTGGCCGCCCGCGCCGCCGAACGTCGTCAGCACGTAGCGCGACACGTCGTGGCCGCGCTGCACGGAAATCTTCTTGATCGCGTTCGCCATGCTGCCGATCGCGATTTCCAGGAAGCCTTCGGCGAGCGCCTCGGGCGTCTCGCGCCGGCCGGTCGCCGCGTGGATTTCATCGGCGAGCGCCGCGAACTTCGCGACCACGCCGTCGCGGTCGAGCGGCTGGTCCGCATGCGGGCCGAACACGCGCGGGAAATGATCGGGCTGGATCTTGCCGAGCATCACGTTGCAGTCGGTCACCGTCAGCGGGCCGCCGCGCCGGTACGCGGCCGGCCCCGGGTTCGCGCCGGCCGATTCGGGGCCGACGCGCAGCCGCGCGCCGTCGAAGCCGAGCACCGAGCCGCCGCCGGCCGCGACCGTGTGGATGCTCATCATCGGCGCGCGCATCCGCACGCCGGCCACCTGCGTCTCGAACTCGCGCTCGAATTCGCCGTTGTAGTGCGACACGTCGGTCGACGTGCCGCCCATGTCGAAACCGATCACCTGCTCGAAGCCGGCCGCGCGCGCCGCGCGCACCATCCCGACGATGCCGCCGGCCGGGCCCGACAGGATCGCGTCCTTGCCCTGGAACGCATCGGCGCGCGTGAGGCCGCCGCTGCTCTGCATGAACTGCAGGTTTACGCCCGGCATCTCGTGCGCGACCTGCTCGACGTAGCGGCGCAGGATCGGCGACAGGTACGCGTCGACCACGGTCGTATCGCCGCGCGACACCATCTTCATCAGCGGCGACACCTCGTGCGACACCGACACCTGCGTGAAGCCGATGCGGCGCGCGAGCTCGGCCAGCATCCGTTCGTGCGCGGTATGGCGGTAGCCGTGGATCAGCACGATCGCGAGCGCACGCACGCCACTGTCGAACACGCGGCGCAACGACGCTTCGGCACCCTGAACATCGAGCGGCACGACCACGTCGCCATGCGCGCCGACGCGTTCGTCGATCTCGACGACCGTCTCGTACAGCGCGTCGGGCAGCACGATGTCGAGATCGAACAGGCGCGGCCGGTTCTGGTACGCGATGCGCAGCACGTCGCGAAAGCCGCGCGTCGTGGCCAGCGCGGTGCGCTCGCCCTTGCGTTCGAGCAGCGCGTTGGTCGCGACCGTCGTGCCCATCTTCACCATGTCGACCTGCGCGGGCGTGATCGGCTCGCCGGCCGCGAGGCCGAGCAGGTGGCGGATGCCGGCCACGGCCGCGTCGCGATACTGCTCGGGGTTCTCCGACAGCAGCTTGTGCGTGACGAGCGTGCCGTCGGGCCGCCGCGCGACGATGTCGGTGAACGTGCCGCCGCGGTCGATCCAGAATTGCCAGCGCGCGGCGTCGGAGGGAACGGAGGAAAGGTGTCGGTCAGTCATGGTGTCGGTCGATGCGTCGTTGAATCGAGGGACGAACGCCGCCGCACGGCGCGCGTCGCGCGCCGTGTCACGGGGTCGATGAAGGGGGAAGAAACACGCGGGGCGGGCCGCCCCGCCGCTGCCGTCGGTCAGGCGGCGTCGAGTTCGCGGCCGCGGGTCTCGGGCAGCGTCAGCGCGGCGACGATCACCACGCCGTAGGCGGCGACCGCGAAGATGCCGATGCTCATGCCGAGCCCGTATTGCTTGGACAGCGCGCCGATCAGGAACGGGAACAGCGCACCGATCGCGCGGCCCACGTTGTAGCAGAAACCCTGGCCGGAGCCGCGCACGCGGGTCGGGAACAGCTCGGTGAGGAACGCGCCCATCCCCGAGAAGATGCCCGATGCGAAGAAGCCGAGCGGAAAGCCGAGCCACAGCATCGACGCGTTGGTCAGGTTCAGCGACGTGTACGCGAAGGCGATCACCATCGAGCCGACCGCGAACAGGATGAAGTTCGGCTTGCGGCCGAGGCGGTCGGTCAGGTACGCGCTCGTCAGGTAGCCGACCCACGAGCCGAAGATGATCATCGCGAGATAGCCGCCGGTACCCATCACCGTGAGGTGCCGTTCGGTCTTCAGGAAGGTCGGCAGCCACGTCGTGATCGCGTAGTAGCCGCCCTGCGCGCCGGTCGTCAGCAATGCCGCGCGCAGCGTCGTCGTGATCAGCTTCGGCGCGAAGATCTCGGTAAGGCGCGGCGCGTCGGCCACCTTCGCCTGCGCGGCCTTCTCCTTCTCGTAGACGTCCGGCTCCTTCACGTAGCGGCGGATCGCGACGACCAGCAGCGCGGGCGCGAGCCCGACCAGGAACAGCGCGCGCCACGCCTGCTCGGCCGGCAGCACCGAGAACAGCAGCGCATACAGCAGCGCGCACAGCCCCCAGCCGATCGCCCAGCCCGACTGCACGAGGCCGACCGCCCTGCCGCGGTCGCGCGCGCGGATCACTTCGCCGATCAGCACCGCGCCGGCCGTCCATTCGCCGCCGAAGCCGAAGCCCATCAGCGCGCGCGCCGCGACCAGCTGGTGGTAGTTCTGCGCGAGCCCGCACAGCGCGGTGAACACCGCGAACCACAGCACCGTCAGCTGCAGCGTGCGCACGCGGCCGATCCGGTCGGACAGGATGCCGGCGATCCAGCCGCCGAGCGCCGACGCGAGCAGCGTGATCGTGCCGATGAAGCCCGCGTCGGCGAGCGAGATGCCCCAGGTCGCGACGAGCGTCGGGATCACGAACGACAGCATCTGCGTGTCCATCCCGTCGAGCATGTAGCCGACCTTGCAGCTCCAGAATGCGCGGCGCTCGCGCGGCTGCGCATCCGCGTACCACGAGAACAGGCCGCTGCGCTCGCGGCTCGCGGGCTCGGCGGCGGGCGCCGCGAGGGTCTTGCTTTCCATGGTGGTGCTCCTGTCGTGATGCGCCGTCAAATGGCTTGTGGTGCGGTATGTCGCGGTATGTCCCGTACGGGGTGGCCGGCCGGTCAGAACACGGCCAGCGATGCGTTCGTGATGTCGGTCATCAGCATGTGGCCGGGCGTATGCGCGATCGCGATCGGCAGCTTCGCGTCCATCAGCGCGGTTTGCGGCGTCACGCCGCACGCCCAGAACACCGGCAGCTCGCCGTCGCGGATCGTCACCGCGTCGCCGAATTCGGGCGCGTTCAGATCGTCGATGCCCAGTTCCCGCGGGTGGCCGATATGGATCGGCGCGCCGTGCACGCCCGGGAACCGGCTAGTGATCTGCACCGCGCGGATCGCGTCGGCGCCGCGCAGCGGCCGCATCGACACGACCAGCTGGCCGCCGAAGATCCCCGCGCGGCGGTTCGCGATCGACGTGCGGTACATCGGCACGTTGCGCCCCTCCTCGACGTGGCGCAGCCCGATCCCTTCGCGGGCCAGCATGTCCTCGAACGAGAACGAGCAGCCGATCGCAAATACGACGAAATCGTCTTGCCACAGCGCTTCGAGCGACTCGACGCGCTCGGTCAGCCGGCCGTCCCTGTATACGTTGTAGCTCGGCACGTCGGTGCGAATGTCGAGATCCTCGCCGAGCGCGGCGATCCGGAACGCGCCCGGTTCGCCGACGCCCAGCAGCGGGCAGGCCTTCGGGTTCGCCTGGCAGAAGCGCAGGAAATCGTGCGCGTACGCGTCGGGCAGGATCGCCAGGTTCGCCTGGGCAAACGGGCCGCAATGGCCGGCGGTCGGGCCGCGGAACGCGCCGCGGCGCACGGACTGGCGGAATTCGGAAGGCGTCATGATGGTCGGTCGCAGATCGGGATGGCGTGGGGATGACGGTGGTGTGTCATTGGATATGGCGAAGAATAGAAAGGAAAAAATTTTGTCGCCAACGAGTTTTTTTGCGCCTGTTGTATAGAATTTCTTAACGGATCTGCGGGTTTTCCCCGGTCCCGTTCACTTTTCGTCGCCGGCAAGCTGCGCATCCACTGCCTCGCCCGACCGCCATGAACACACGTTTTCTCGAAACCTTCGTCACGCTCGCGAAGCTGCGCAACTTCCGCACGACCGCGGCGGCGCTGCATGCGACGCCGGCCGCGATCTCGCAGCGCTTGAAGGCGCTCGAGGACGAACTGCAGACGGTACTCGTCGATCGCGACAGCCGCGCGTTCCGGCTCACGCCGAACGGCGAATACCTGCTCGGCTATGCGAAAGCCGTGGTCGAGGCGACGCAGGAACTGCAGGCCGCCGCGTCCGGCGAAAGCGCGCTGCGCGGCAAGCTGCGGCTCGGCGTGATCGAGACGGTCGTGCACAGCTGGCTGCCGCACTACATGCGGCGCCTCGCGGCCGACTATCCGCAGCTCGAGATCGACCTGACCGTCGACGTCAGCGTCGTGCTGCAGCGCCGGCTGATGGCGGGAGAACTCGACCTGATCATCCGCGTGGAAGGCAGCGACGAAGCGTCGGTCGTGTGCGACGCGCTCGCAAACTACCCGGTACGCTGGATCGCCCGCGCCGGGCTGCTGCCGAACACGCGCACCGGCCTCGCGCGGCAGGTGCTGCGCCAGCCGATCCTCACCTACGGGCGCGGCACCGCGCCCCATCGCGCGCTGGAAGACATCGTCCGCACGCTCGCGCACGCGCATGGCGTGCCGCTGTCGGAGACGCGCATCACCGGATCGCCGTCGATCTCGGTGATCGTGCAGCTGGTGCGCGACGGTTTCGGCGTCGCCGCGATTCCGGTGCTGTTCGTCGATGCGCTGATCGAGCGCGGCGAAGTCGTCGAGTTGCCGCTGCAGCCGTCGCCGCCGTCGATCGTCGTGTCGATGTCGCGGCGGGCCGACGCGCCCAGGTTCGTGCACGGTGCGTCGATCGCCGCGCGCGCGGCATGTCACGAGTATTGCGAGAAGAGCACGCGGTTGCTGGTCGAAGCGCTGTGACGGCGCAGCGGTGGACGACGCACGTTCGACATCGCCGCGCGAATCGCCCACAATCGCGTTCGGCGCGTCGCCACGTCGGCCCGCGCATCGTGAATGACGGCCCGGCCATCCGCCATTCGTCGCTTCGCATGATCGTGCACAACGAGAAGGCAACATGCAGATTCGCTCCGCTTCGCCCCGCCTGAACCTCGCGCGTGTCGTGATCGTCGCGTCGTACATCGCGTCGCTGCTGCTGCCCGTCGCGGCCGAACCGCCGAATGCGGCCGGCGCGGTGAGCTGGTGGCACGGCTACACGGTGCTCGCGCTCGGCGGGCTCGCGATCCTCGACCTGCAATTCGCGTGGCTCGGCAACCCGTTGCTCGTCGTCGCGCTGCTCAGGCCGAGCCGTACAGTGTCCGCACTGCTGGCCGGGGTCGTGGTCTTTGCGCTCGGGTGGCATACGATCCCGACCGATGCGAACTACGAAACGATCCGCACGTTCGGGGCCGGGTACTACTTATGGATCGCGGCGATGGTGGGCGCCGCCGCGCTGCCGTGGATCGGCGGACGCGAACGGCAGGATGGCGTGGCGCCGAGCGTTGCGGCCGGTGCCGCGGGTGGGGCCGCGCCGACCGGCACTGGCACTGGCACTGGTACTGGTACCGGCACTGGCGCAGTCGCCTGCAGCACGGCCCGATCGAATGCCGCGCGATCGTCGACCCGACAAAACGGCTGGACCGTAACGGCAACCGACACGCGCATCGAAGCGACCGACGGCACCGGGGCGATGCGCGGCATCGCGCTGTCCGACCTCGGCGCGATCGTGATCGAGACCAACGACCAGGGGCCGTTCGCGTCGGATGTCTGGTGGATTCTGTTCGAGACGAACCAGCAATTCGCCTGCGCCTTCCCGCAGGATGCAGAAGGCGCGAAGGCGGCGATCGACCGGCTGCTCGACCTGCCCGGCATCGATCACCGCAAGGTCATCGACGCGCAGACGTCTATCCAGAACGCGACATTCCCGATCTGGGAGCGCAGGGCGAACGAGCCGGCCGCGCCGGGAGAAGCCGGCGCAGCGGCCTGACCGGCAACGCTTACGCTGACGCCCCCGCATGCGGCGGCGTCAGCTTGCCGTCGCCATACTCGCGAAGCACCTGCGAAATCACGACGCGATACCCGTCCAGCCAGCGCGCCTGCTTCGCCTTGGCTTCGAGATGCGCGGGATGCTGGATCAACTGCCGCAGCGCCGCCTCGGATTCCCAGTAGTAGACGTTCTGAATCAGGCCCGCCTCCGCGTTCTCCCACGTTTCCTCGCCGAGATAGCCCGGCGTCGCACGCGCCATGTCGGCGATCTGCCGGTCGAGCCGGTGGAATTCGTCGTCGTACTGCCCGGCACGAAAAATGAAGGTCGACGCGTACATGCCGCTCCATCCGAACGAGTGAAAGAGCGCCAAGTGTAAGGCACGCGCGGCGTGCCGCGATCGTCACGCGGCGAGCGGATCGGCGTCGACGCGATCGTCGAGCCATGCGTCGATGCGTGGCGCATCGTCACGCGTTCCAACCGCGGATGCGGGCATGGCCGCGAGCGCCCGTCGCGCCCGTTCCAGCGCCTGCGCGAAGCCGCGCAATTCGTGCGTCGCGGGCCGGTCGGCCGCCTGCCGGCGCACGAGCGCCGCTTCGATGTTCGCGCCGATCAACGCGAGCTGGGCGTCGATGAAGTCGATGCACAGCGCGCGGCAATGCGCGGAAACCGGCGCGACGGCCAGCAGGACCGGCACGATCGACACGGTCAGGTAGCCGCCCGGCGCAAGCCGCGACAGCGCATGACGCACGTCCTGCCCGCCATCGGTCAACGACGCGAACACGGCGTCGCGCCACACCGCGCGCTCGAACACGAGCGCAGCGCGATGCGCGTCGAGCGCCGCGCGGTCTGCGACCTGTCCGGCCGTCACCAGCGGAATCGAGAACACCGATTCATCGGCAGACCGCACGTGCCCCGCTTCGACGATGCAGTTCGCGCCCAGCCACGCCGCATCGTCGCGCCGCGCCGCGAGCACGCGGGCCTGCAACCGGTCGGGCAGCGCCGGATCGAGCGGCACCGCGCGGCAGATCGACGGCTTGTTCGCGTGCACGCCGCAGCGGCCGTCGTCGGCGAGCGCCGCGCAGCGGCCCAGCGACGGATAGTCGTAGCCTTGCAGCGTCAGCGCGAGCCATTCGCCGTTCATGCCGCCGCCGCGATGGAACAGCCGGTCCGCCAGCGCATCGGCGGCCGCGACGTCGTCCGCATCGAGCGTCTGCTCGCGCCCGCCTGCCTGCCAGCGTTCGCCCGTTCGCCGCTTCGGCACGCGGCGGAGCGTCAATGCGCCGACGAAGCGATGCCGATGCCGGAACAGTTCGCGCAATGACAGCGTCGGCGCGCTGTTGCAGCAGCGTCCGCACGCGTTGCACGCGAGCTGGTAGGTGTCTACCACGGCCGCCGCACCGAATCCTGGTAGCGCGTGAGGATGAAGCGCGCGACGTCGTCCGAGTGATACGCGGCGACGAGCTGTGCGACCCACGGCTTCGCGCGATCCGCGTCGCGCACCGTCAGCACGTTCGCATACGGCGAGCGCGCATCCTCCAGGCTGATGCTGTCGCGCGCGGGCTGCAGCCCGAAGCGGGCCGCGTCGTCGCTGTCGATCGCGACGAACGCGGCCGTATCGAGCGCCGCGTAAAGCCGGTCGCGGCGCAGCGCGACGAATTTCAGCCCGAGCCGGTTGCCGGTGACGTCGCGCAGCGTCGCATGCAGACCGGCTTTTTCGCGCAGCGTGACCAGCGTGTCGTTCTGCAGCAGCACGAGCGCACGCGCCATCCCGCGCCGATCGGCGGGGAGCGCGACCGTCGCGCCGGGTTGCAGTTCGTTCAGGTTCTTCAGCTTGCGCGAATAGAACGCCATCGGCAGCGTGACGGTCGGCGCGACTTCGGTCAGCGCGACGCGCTGGCGTGCGCGAGTCGCGGCCAGCTGTTGCGCATCCTCGAAACTGGCCGCGTCGATCCGCCCGTCGGCCAGCGCCGTGTCGATGCGCGACGCATCGTCGAATTCGACGACGTCGACACCGAGCCCGCGCGCGGCAGCCACCCGCTTCACTTCGTCGAGGATCTGCGCATGCACGCCGCGCGTGACGCCGACGCGCACGGCCGGTGCAGTGGCGTCGGCAGCCATCGCCGCACCATGATGCGCGATGCCGCATGCCGCCAGCAGCCACGCCGACACGAATCGCCCGATGCCCGCCGTCATGACGCGTCCCTCAGGATCGTGCGAAACCCGATATGCGACGCGCCGAGATCGGCTTCCTGCTGTTCGCGCGACGATGCGCGATAGCGCACGCAGTAATCGCGCGAGCACAGGAACGAACCGCCCTTGATCACCATCGGCGTATCGTGCCGGCGCGTCGGCGGTGCGACGGCCGCCGTGTCGCCGTTCGTGTGCGATTGATGCGGGCCCGTGTACGCGTCCTTCGTCCATTCCCACGCATTGCCGATCATGTCGTAGAGGCGAAAACCGTTCGCCGCATAGCAGCCGACGGGCGCCAATCCCGCGTGGCCATCCTCGGCCGAGTCGAGCACCGGAAACGCGCCCTGCCAGTAGTTCGCGGCCGGCTTGCCCTGCGCATCGCGCGGCGCCGCATCGAGCGATGCGTCGTCGCGGCCGGCCTTGCCCGCGTATTCCCATTCGGCCTCGGTCGGCAAATCGCGGCCGAGCCAGTGCGCATACGCGAGCGCATCGCGCTGCGTGACGAGCGTCACCGGCAGGTTGCCGAGCCCCGTCACGTCGCTGCCGGGCCCGCGCGGATGCCGCCACGACGCGCCCTTCACCCACGACCACCATGCGAGGTCGCGCGCGTTCATCTCGTCGCGCGTCGGCACATGAAACACCGCCGCGCCGCCCTGCTGCTCGGCCTCGGTCACATAGCCGGTGGCCTGCACGAACGCGGCGAACTGCGCGATCGTCACGTCGGTCTGGTCGATCCAGAAGCCGCCGACGCGCGTGCGGCCGTCGCCGACCGGACGCTCGTCCGCATAGCCGCGCGTGCTGCCGAACACGAACGCGCCGCCGCGCAGGTGCACCATCCCGGCCTTCGGATCGTCGCGCCATTTCGACGGCAGCCCCGAATAGCGTTCGCACTCGCGCTCCGAACCGAGCGGCGCAAGCGCGCGGCCGCGATTCAGGTCGTCGAACGCGCCGCCTGCCGGCGCCGCCGGGTTCGCATAGCCGGCCGCGAACGCGGCGGCGAACAGCGTGGCGGCCAGCGCCGCGCCGATCGTCCAGAAGCGGAACCGCATCGTGTCGCTCCCGCGCTCAATAGTAGCCGCGCGGACGCAGCGGCTCGACGCCGCCGACGTTGCTCATGTAGGCCTTCCACTGGTCGACGAGCGTGCCGATCACCGACGGATTCTGCGCGGACACGTCGGTCGTCTCGCCGCGATCCGACGCGAGGTCGTACAGCTGCCAGTGGCCGTCGAGCGGGCCGAGCGGCGGCTCGGTCCACAGCGCCTTCCAGCGGCCGTCGGCGCTGCGCAGATACGCGCGGCCGTACGCTTCGTCGCCAAACGGCGTCGTGTGCACTTCGCCCGTCGCCGAACCGGTGAGCACCGGCAGCAGCGACTGGCCCGTGACCGGATACACGTAGCGGTTGTTGTAGACGACCTTGCCCTTGTTCTGGTCGACGCCCGTCAGCGTGTTGACGAGCGGCGGCGCCGGCTGCGACGGCGGCGTGACGCCCGCGACCGCGAGGAACGTCGCCGTGTTGTCGGTCACGTGCGTGAACGCGCGCAGCGTCGGCAGCGGCTGCGACTGGCCCGGCAGGTGCACGATCGTCGGCGTCGACACGCCGCCTTCGCCCGAATAGCCCTTCGTGAGCCGGAACGGCGCCGCGCTCACTTCCGCCCAGCGCAGCCCGTACTGCAGGCGCTGCGCATTCTGCTTGCCGTTGTCAGTACCCAGCGCCGAATAGGTCGGCTCCTGTGCGTTCGCGGTGTCGGTCGCGGTCGGGTCGGCGCCGGAATCGATCGGCCAGCCTTCCGCGCCGTTGTCCGACTGGAACATGATGAACGTGTTGTCGTATTCGCCGATGTCCTTCAGGTGCTGGATCAGCAGGCCGATGTTGTAGTCGAGGTTCTCGACCATCCCCGCGTAGATCTCCATGTAGCGCGCCTGCGCCTTGCGCTCGGCCGGCGACAAGCTCGACCACAGCTTGTCGACCTTGCCGGGGCCGTAGTCGCCGTAGCCGTCCGCGGCCGAATGCACCGCGTTGATGTACTTCGCGCCGGCCGTGCCGTTGTTCGCGGTCGCGGGCGAGGCGACCGTCGTCTCGGGCAGCCCGTCGAACGGCTTGAAATCGGCCGGAATCAGGCCGAGCGCCTTCTGCCGCGCGATCCGCGCGTTGCGGATCGCATCGTAGCCGGCGTCGTACACGCCCGCATATTTGTGCAGCCACGGATCGGGCACCTGCAGCGGCCAGTGCGGCGACGTGTAGGCCGCGTACGCGAAGAACGGCTTGCCGTCCTGCTTGTTCGCATCGATGTACGAGATCAGCTTCTGCGTATAGAAATCGGTCGAATAGAACACGGCCGGGCTGCCGCCCGTGCCGCCCGGCTGCCCGGGCTGGCCCGGCTGCACGTAGCGGCCGTCTTCCGTGTAGTTCGACGAGCCGGCCGGCTCGTGCGCGAAGTGGTTCGTCGCCGCGCCGCCGAGCAGCACGTAGCTGCGCTCGAAGCCCCACTGGTCGGGCGTTTGCCCGCTGCCCGTCGTACTGCCGACGATGCCCGAGCCGATGTGCCACTTGCCCGCGATGTACGTGTGATAGCCGGCGTCCTTCAGCAGTTGCGCGAACGACAGCGCGCGATCGTTCAGGTAGCCCTCGTAGCCGGGCAGCCCGCGCCGTTCGTCGGTCGGCACGCCCATCGTGCCTTCGCCGACGAGATGGTGATCGGTGCCCGATACCAGCATCGCGCGCGTGATCGCGCAGACGGTGCCCGTGTGGTGGTTCGACAGGATGCGGCCCGATGCGACGAGCGCGTCGAGGTTCGGCGTGTTGATCTCGCCGCCGAACGCATGGATGTCGGAGTAGCCGAGATCGTCGGCCATGATGTACAGGATGTTCGGGCGCTTCGCGGCCTGGGTCGGGGTGGGCGCTGGCGTGGCGCCGGCCTGCGACGGCGGCGCATCGCTGTCGACGCCGCCGCACGATGCGAGCGACACCGCGCCGGCAATCGCGGCGCAAACGACACGGAAACGAAAGGCATGCAACGGCGAAGCGGACTTTTTCATTCTTGTTGACGCTCGATCTACGGGAGCGGCGATCTTAGCGTCGCCCGCGCAGCGCCCAAAGTCGGATTCGTCACATGCTAACGGGGTGGGGGAATATGCGACGCGTATCGTCCGCCACGCGTCGCGCCGCCGTGCGTCAACTGCGCCCGCCGAGGCTGCCGCCGCCGTCCACCGCCAGCACCTGCCCGGTGACGAAACCGGCTTCGTCGGACAGGAAGAACGCGGTTGCGGCCGCGACGTCGTCGGCCGTGCCGAGCCGGCGCGCGGGAATCGTCGCGAGCACCTTGCGCTCGGCTTCGCTGCCGACCGGCCGCGTCTGGCGGAACAGCTCGGTCTCGATCGGGCCGGGCGCCACCGCGTTGACGGTCACGCCGTGCTCGGCGAGTTCGAGCGCCCACGTGCGCGTGCAGCCGACCAGCGCGTTCTTCGCGGCGGAATACGCAGTGCGGTCGAGGCTGCCGAAAATCGCGCGGCTGCAGATGTTGACGATGCGCCCGTGGCCGCGCGCCTTCATCGCATCGGCAAAGTGCTGCGTGACCTGGATCGCAGCCCGCACGTTGAGATCGAACACGGTCTGCAGCGACTGGAAATCGATCTTCCCGAGCGGTTGCGGCAGCACGATGCCCGCATTGTTGACGATGCCGTCGACGTGGTGGCGTTCGCCGATCCGCGCGAGCGTCGCGGCGGTCTGTTCGATATCGGCGAGATCGCACGCGAGCAATTCGCCGGGGAAGTCGATGCCCTGCGCGTGCCGCGCGAGACCGACGACGCGATGGCCGCGTCGGGCGAGCGTGGTGCTGATCGCGAGGCCGATGCCGCGTGATGCGCCGGTGACGAGATAAGTGCGGGATGACATAGGCGTGCCCTTGGGAAGGAATCCGGAGGAAATGGCGCAACGCGCCTTGTGGTCACCCGGCGCGCGCGTGCTCCGCCCGATTGTGCCGCAGCGATGAGAAACGCGTACGGTCGATGCCTTCTCGTCGCGTTCGATGCGTCACCCTCACACTCGCCAGTCGCTCACCCCACCCGCCCCGCCACGACCGGCATTACGCGCCGCGACGCGATCCGCAACGCGAGCACACCACCCGCCAGCAACGCGGCCGCGACGAGCAGCAGCGCGAGATCGTACGAATGCGTGACGTCCTTGATCCGCCCCATCACCGGCGGCAGCGCGAGCCCCGCGATGTTCGCGACCGCGTTGATCAGCGCGATCGACGCGGCCGCCGTGAGGCCCGACACGTACTCGGTCGTCACGGCCCAGAACACCGGCGTCGCGGCCCAGTTGAAGCCGACCGCGAGCACCAGCAGCGCATACGCGACGGGCAGCACCGGCGTATAGATCGCCGCGATCAGCAACGCACCGGCCAGCAGCATCGGCACGCCGAGATGCAGCGCGCGTTCGCCGCCGAGATCCGAATGCCGGCCGTTCAGGTACATCGCGACGCACGCGAACAGGAACGGCAGCGCGGACAGGCTGCCGACCGCGAAGCTCGACTGTCCCGACAGACTCTTCACGAGCAGCGGCAGAAACAGCGTGAGGCCGATCGTGCCGAACGCCTGCAGCAACCAGAACGCGGCGAGCGCCCACACCTTGCCGTCGCCGAACGCACGCCGCAATGCGACGCCGTGCGACAGATGTTCGCGCGGCGCGCCGTCGCGCAGCGTCGCTTCGAGCCACGCGCGCTCGTCGGCCGGCAGCCAGCGCGCGTGCGCCGGCGTATCGGGCAGGCGGCGCAGCACGACGAACCCGAGCAGCAGCGCGGGCACGCCTTCGAGCAGGAACAGCCAGCGCCAGCCTTCGACGCCGAGCACGCCGTTCAGGTTCAGCAGCGCGCCGGACAGCGGCAGCCCGATCACCGACGCGAGCGTCGCGCCGATATAGAAGAACGACATCGCCCGCGCCCGGTCGCTCTGCGGATACCACGCGGACAGGTAGTAGATGATGCCTGGCGTGAAGCCGGCTTCGGCCGCGCCGAGCAGCAGCCGCATCGCATAGAGCTGCCCCGGCGTCTGCACCGCGCTCATCGCGGCCGCGACGATGCCCCACGTGATCATGATCCGCGCGATCCAGCGACGCGCGCCGACCCGCGCGAGGAACAGGTTGCTCGGCACCTCGAACAGGATGTAGGTCACGTAGAACAGCCCCGCGCCGAGCCCGTACATTTCGGCGCTGAGGCCGAGGTCGGCGTTCATCTGCAGCGCCGCGACCGAGATGTTCGAGCGGTCGATATACGCGACGAGGTACAGCAGCATCAGGAACGGAATCAGGCGCAGGTTCAGGCGCCGCATCGTCGCGGCGTGCAACTGCGGGGCGGGGGCGGTCATCGGCATGTCTCCTGGATCGTCTCGCGTGAGGCGCGGCGTCATGCAGGCCAGTCTAGGAGCCGCGTGAAATTCGCGTCAATTACCGGGACGTCATCTCGATATGTGAGACGCGAGCGGGCGCGATGCGCAGCCAGCCGGGTTGTCGCGTCGTCGTCGGAATGGCGTCGCCGTCACGTACGCTCGCCGCTCGCGTCGTCGGACGCCAGCATGTGCGGAATCTCGTCGACCAGCGCATCGACGACGACCCGCACCTTCGACGGCACGTGGCGCGCCGCCGGCCGCACCGCGAACACTTCGGCGCCCGACACGCTGTCGCTGTCCATCACGAGCGCGAGGCGGCCGTCGCGCACGTACGGCGCCATCAGCCAGCACGGCAGCCACGCGAGGCCCGCGCCGGCGGCGGCCGCGTCGGCGATCGCCTGCAGGTCGTCGAACCGCAGGCGGCCGGCCGCGCGATGGTCGTGCACCGCGCCATCCGCGCCGATGATCCGCCACGGTGTCGGCTGTCCGCCGCGCGAATACGCGATGCCGACGTGCGACGCGAGTGCCTCGAGCCCCGACGGCCGGCCATGACGCGCGAGATAGTCGGGCGATGCGCAGATGCCCATGCGTTGCACGCCCAGCTTGCGGCCGACCAGCGCGCTCGTATCGGCCAGCTCGCCGATGCGCACGGCCAGGTCGAAACCGTCGTTGACGAGGTCGGCCACGCGATCGTTGAACGACATGTCGATTTCGAGCCGCGGATGGCGCTCGACGAGCCGCCGCACGACGGGCGCCACGCACTGCCGCCCGAACAGCACGGGCACGCTGATGCGCACGCGCCCGGCCGGCTCGCGGCGGCCCGCGTCGAGCGCGGCTTCCGTCTCGCCCAGTTCGGCCAGCAGCCGCCGGCACTGCTCGTAATAGACGAACCCTTCGTCGGTCAGGCCGAGCTGGCGCGTCGTGCGCTGCAGCAGCCGCGCGCCGAGCCGGAGTTCGAGCCGCGCGACGATCTTCGCGACGGCCGAGCGCGTCATGCCGAGGCGCAGCGCCGCCGCCGCGAAGCTGCCCGATTCCACCACGTCGACAAATTCGGCGACGCCTCTGAGCCGTTCGTCCATGCCGTTCCGCTCCGCTCCAATGAAATGCGATGACGGGGTTGTGTCCATGACGGCAACAATCGTTGGCCAAATTCTCGCCAATGCGTCCACCCGCGCGACACTATGATAGTCCGGACTATCTCGAAAAGGAGTCGACATGCATGCATGGCAAATCAAACCGGGCGACGGCCTGGCCGGGCTCCGGCGCGTCGACGCGGCAGCGCGACCGGTCGGGCCGACCGACGTCGTCGTGAAGATCCACTCGGCCGCGCTGAACTACCGCGACCTGATGTTCGCGCGCGGCGACTATCTGGGTATCGGCAAGGAAGCGCTGATCCCCGTCGCCGACGGCGCCGGCGAAGTCGTCGAAACCGGCCGCGACGTCACGCGCTTCAAGCCGGGCGACCGCGTGATCAACACCTACTTCCCGCGCTGGATCGACGGGCCGCCGACGCCGCAGAAAGTCGCGGGGTCGCCCGGCGCGCAATTCGACGGCGTGCTCGCCGAACGCTTCGTGTCCGACGAAACCGCGCTGGTCGCGATTCCCGCGCATCTCGACTACGACGAAGCGGCGACGCTGTCGTGCGCGGGCATCACCGCATGGAACGCGCTGTTCGTCGACGGCGGACTGGAGCCGGGCGCGACCGTCGTGCTGCTCGGCACCGGCGGTGTGTCGATCGTCGCACTGCAGCTTGCGCAGGCCGCCGGGTTGCGCACGATCGTCACGTCGTCGAGCGACGCAAAGCTCGAACGCGCGCGTGCACTCGGTGCGGACGCAACGATCAACTATCGCGCGACGCCGGAATGGCAGCACGAGGTGCTGCGGCTCACCGACGGCGCCGGCGCGGATCTGGTCGTCGAGGTCGGCGGCCGCGATACGCTGCCGCGCTCGGTCGCCGCGACGAAAATCGGCGGCATCGTGTCGGTGATCGGTGGCCTCAGCAGCTTCGGCGGGCCGGAACTCGGGCTGCTGTCGCTGATCGGCGGCTTCCGGCGGTTGCACGGTTTCATGGTCGGCAGCCGCGCGATGCTCGACGACGTCGTGCGGCTCGTCGATGCGAAACGGATCAAGCCGGTGGTCGATCGGGTGTTCGGCTTCGACGAAGCGCCGCAGGCGTATGCGCACCTGCAATCGGGGCAGCACTTCGGCAAGGTGGTGATTCGCGTCGCCTCGTGACGCGCGCAAGGACCGCCCGCCGCGGGCCGGCGCTCCACGCGCCGGCCCGCGGCAGACATCGCCGTCAGATCTTCGCGGTCAGCGTGATCCCGACCGTGCGCGGATCGCCATACAGCACCGGATACGCGCCATACGACGGCAACAACTCGAGTTTCTTGTAGACCTTGTTCGTCAGGTTCGTCACGTAGCCGGTCACGATGTACTTCTGGTTCGGCGTCGTGTACGACACATGCGCGTTCAGCACCGTATAGCCGCCCTGCCAGAGCTGCGGCATCGTCTGCCGCGTCGCGCTGAAGTACTCGCGGCTGCGGTAGTTCACGTCGCCGCCCGCCGTCAGCGTGCCGAACGACACCGGCACGCGATAGTCGACGCCCGCGTTCAGCGTCGTATGCGGCGAACGCGCGAACGAGTTGCCGACGGCCGTCGGCACGTTGCGGAATTCCGTGTAGCGCGTGTTCAGCATCCCGAGGTTCGCGAACAGGTACAGGCTGTTGACCGGCTGCGCCTTCAGTTCCAGCTCGAAACCGTCCGCGCGCCCCTGCCCGGCATTCGACAGCGTCGACACCGGCGGCCCGCCGAACGGGTTCGGCGCCAGCGCGAACACCTGGATGTCGCGATAGTCGTAGTGGAACACGCTCGCGTTGACGATCAGCCGCTTGTCGAACCATTCGCTCTTGATACCGACTTCGTAATCGCTCAGGTACTCCGGCGACACGGTCGACACCGTGCTCTGCGTATACGCGTTGCCGTTGTAGCCGCCCGAGCGGAAGCCGCGCGCATAGCGGAAATACGCGCGCACATTGCTGCTGAGCGCATATTCGGGCGTGAGGTCCCAGGTCGGCGCGCGCCAGGTGTTGGTCTGGTGCTGTTGTGCGCTGACCGCGAGCGGCGACGATACCGACGACGGCGACCACCAGCTGTTCGGATCGCTGAACGTCACGTTGCCCGTATCCTGCAGCCCGGTCAGGTTGATGGTCTTGCGCTCGATCGTGTAGCGCAGCCCGCCCGTCACGTTGAAACGGTCGGTGAACCGGTACTTGACGCTGCCGAAGATCGCCGCGCTCTGCGTGTGCTGCGTGAGGTCGGTCAGATGGTAGTACGCGGGCGACGGCGAGCCCGGCAGCCCGCCGCCGGCGCCCTGCTCGGCCAGTTGCTCGGTGAACAGGTGCGTGCCGACGATCCAGCTCAGCCGGTCGTTCTGCGGCGATTCGAGCCGGAATTCCTGCGAAAATTGCCGGCTCGACAGGCGATCGTGCGAGCGCGCCGCATCGACCGGCGAATAGTCCTCGTCGTCCTGGTACCAGCGGTGCAGCCCCTCGAACGCGGTGATCGACGTCAGCGATACGGCCGGGTTGATGCGCCAGTGCGCGGTCAGCGACGTACCCCACGTCGAGATGTGATCGCTCGACGGCGCGTTGAGCGACACCGTGTACGGATCGCTCGACCCGACGAAGCCGAACTGGTTCGTGCCGCCGCGTCCCGCGCCTTCCGCGTGCCATGCGTTGCCGCCGCCCGTATAGTTGCGGCCGTGGATGTTGAACAGGAAATCGGTATCCGACGTCGGCACGGCGAGCACCTGGAAGCGCACCGCGTTGTCGTGGAAGCCGCCGAAGCGCCCTTGCTGCACCGTGTTCGTGTAGAAGCTGTCGGCATTCTCGTGATACACCGACACGCGCGCGGCCAGCACGTCGTTCTTGCCGATCGGCCCGCCGATCGCCGCTTCCGCGAGCCGGCTGTTGTACTGGCCGAGCCCGATTTTTCCGTAGCCGCTCACGTCGAACGTCGGTTTCTGCGACGTGATGCTGAGCGCGCCGCCGACCGTATTCTTGCCCCACAGCGTGCCTTGCGGCCCGCGCAGCACTTCGATGTGGTCGAGGTCGAACAGCGGAAAGCCCTGCCCGAACACGCTGTTGATATAGACGTCGTCGAAGTACACGCCGATCGGGCTCAGCGACAGGTCCGACGGATCGTTGCTGCCCACGCCGCGCAGGAACCAGCGCGGCCGCTCACGGCCTTCGGTCGATTGCCCGGTGAAGTTCGGCACGTACTTCGTCACGTCGTTGATCACGCGCAGTTCGTTGTTCCTGATCGCATCGCCGCTCAGCGCGGTGACCGCGACCGGTACGTCCTGGATGCTTTCCTTGCGCCGGCGCGCCGTCACGGTCACCGTGCCGAGGTTCGTTTCGCGTGCGGCCGCGCCGCGGTTCGCACGCACCGCCTTCGGCGCGGCCGCGGCGGCATCGTCCGATGCCTGTTGCGCCGGCTGCGCGTCCGGCGCGCCCGCCGTCGCCGCGCCGTCCTCTGCCCACGCGGGCAACGATACGGCGCCGCCCGTCAACAGTCCCCCCAGCGCGGTGACGATTAGTTTTTTCCTGAACATCGATGAGTCATCCTGTTTGATCGGTTGAACGCACGTGCGTGCGCGACGCACGGGTTCTCTCATGCAATTCGGATGCCAGCGTCGACATGCCCGTCGCACGGGGCTTGCGGCGGGCATGCCGCGCCGGTGTTGCTGCATGCGCATCTGTGAACGACGTCAAACTGCTGGTCACGCAACACCGGCCGACGCCGAAATCGTCAGGACAGCTTCGCAGGCGCCGGCTGCGTTGCGTCGCGACGTCCATGCGCGAACCGCAGTGCAAGCGCGCCCAGCACGACGACAGGCAGCCAGCACAGAAACACCGCCCGCAGCCCGACGAGTGGCGCGAGCGCGCTGCCGATCAGCGGACCGCAGAACGCGCCGGTCATCGACGCGAGGTTGTAGAGGCTCGACACCTGGCTCTTGTCGGCCGGATGACGGCCGAGATGCTGCATGTTCACGAGATGCAGCAGCGACGACCCGGCGCACAGCGCGGCGAGACCCGCGCCGACGGTCCATGCGTCGCGCCCGAGGCCGAGCGCGAGCAGCCCGGCCACGCCGCCCGCGACGCTCAGTGCATGGCAACGACGTTCCGTCATTCGCTGCGCGACGTGCCCGAGCCCGAACAGCGCGAGCACCGCGACGACGCCCTGCAACGTCAGCAGCGCGACGGCATGCGTCTGCGCGAGGCCGAGCGACTGGATCGCGAGCACGACCGTATAGGTGCCGACGAGTGCGCGCGTCGCACTGTTCACCGCTTCCGCGACGAGTTGCTCGCGGATGTCGCGGCGCCATGCGAGCGCGAGCAACGTACGCAGGCTGCCGGTTCCGGTTCGATCACCACGCGGCGGCGGCGGTGCATCGCCGAGCAACGCGCGGCTGAACAACGCCATGCCGGCGAAACTCGCCGATGCCGCGCAGAACGTCGCGACCGCACCGTGTGTGCCGATCAGCCAGCTCGCCAGCCACGGCCCCGCCATCCCCGTTCCGACCGACATCGCCGCGCGATACCAGCCCGCGCGGGCCAGGCCGATCTGCGCGAGACGCGCGAGAAACACCCCGTTGATCGACACGATCCGGAACGGAATGCACAGCCCGATCAGCCCCTGCGTGAGTGCGATCAGCGGCCATGCGCCGGTGAACGGCACGACGAGATTGAGCAGCATCGGCCCCATGCTCGCGGCGAAGTACACGCGCCGTGCACCGTAGCGCGCGACCAGCAGCCCGGCCGGCAATGTCATCAGCGCGATGCCGAGCGGCTCCATCGCGGCGATGATGCCGAGCCGTGCGTCGTCGACGCCGAGCGCCAGCGCATACAGCGTCGTCGCGAGCTGCGCCATGCTGATCGTCGTGCCGCTCGCGAGCGCGAGCAGCATGAAGCCGCCGGTGAAGCGCTCGCGCCGCCATGCGTCGGCGACGCGTGCCGGCGTGCTCACCGCGACAGCGTCGCGATGCCGTCGAGCGCGCGCCGGTCGATCCATACGCGCACGTCGAAGTCGGCGGGCAGGAACCGCCAGTCGACCAGGAAGCGCTTGAAATCGTCGAGCGCGGCGATCGACGCTTCGTCGAGATCCGTGCGCAGCCGCCGGTGGACGTTCGCGCCGTATGCGAGCCGCAGCCAGTCGTGGCCCGAGCCCGTCTCGCGACCGAGATAGCCGAGCACTTCGTGCTCGTGCTCGCGGGCCCACCCTTCGACGTCGGTCACGCGTGCGAGAAAGCGGCTGACGATATCGGGGTGGCGCTCCAGCGTCGACGCATTGACGGTCAGCGGGCGCGGCGAGCCGTTGTTGATGCGGATCTGCGGATCGGGATGAAAGCCGATGTCGATCACCGGCTGCGCGCCGATCAGGTGCGCGGTTTCGAGCCCGAGCGAACCTTTCACGTAGATCGCATCGACGTCGCCGCGCACCAGCGCGGCGGCCTCGGCCGCATAGAGCCGCCGGCTCGACAGGCTCGCGGGGTGGCTGAATGCCACGTCGCGGGTCGCGGGCGTCGACACCGGCACGCGCAGGTTCGAGGCCGGTACGTCGACCCAGTCGACGTCGCCGGGCCCGAGCCCGTCGAGCGACAACGCACTGACAAAACCGCGCAGCGCCGCCGCGCGGAAGATGTCGATCCGCTCGCCGTCGCGGCGCGGCAGGCCGATGCGGCGCCCGCGCAGATCCTTCGGCCGCACGAGGCCGGCTTCCGGCAACGCGACGATCGCCTGCGCCTCGTCGACCCAGGTCAGCGCGATCACGCGCGTGTCGGCGCCGGACGCGCGTGCCCACAGCGCCGGAATGCTGCCGCCCTGGCGGAACGCGTTGTCGAGCGAATGGTCGACGTGCGCGTGATGCAGTGCCGCGTGCTGGCTTTCCTGCAGCGCGCGCACGGTGATGCCGTCGCCGGCGAATTCGTGATCCAGCCAGCCGAGATGGGCGGCGATGCCGAGCGGTGTCGGCACCGGACAGCGCGTGTACCAGATCGACTGGACGTTGTGTGAAGCCGTGGTGCTCATGAATGCGTTCGCAGAAAGGAGTCGTGAAGGGCGCGTCAGCCGCGCGGCGCGGTGAGCACCGACAGTCGCGTGATGCCCGCGTGCTCGATCGCCGCCATCAGCTTCGCGACGGTGCCGTACGGCACGTGCTCGTCGGCCTGCAGGTCGAGCGCGACGTCGGGCCGGCCGGCCTTCAGCGCGGCCAGCTCGGCCGGCACCGTGTCGAGCGCGACCGCGCGCTTGTCGAGATACACGACGCCCTTGCCGTCGACGCTCACGGTGACGTTCGGCTTGCGGTCGGCCGGCGCGGTGGCGACGGTGTTCGGCAGATTCACGTGCACCGCGTTGTTCAGCAGCGGCGCGGTGACGATGAACGCGACCAGCAGCACGAGCATCACGTCGACGAGCGGCGTGATGTTGATTTCGCTGAGCACGTCATCGTTGTCGGAAGAGGACGAGAAGGCCATTATGCGAACGCCTCCTGGCGGGTGTCGTCGGAACGGCGCGCCGGGGCGGCCGCGGGCGCGGCGGCCGGCACGCGGAAGCCGGCCTTCTGCGCGAGCGTGACGAAGTCGGTCGCGAACGCGTCGAGATCGGCCGACGCAGCCTTCACGCGGCGCACGAAGAAGTTGTACGCGAGCACGGCCGGCACCGCGACCGCGATGCCGATCCCGGTCGCGACGAGCGCTTCGCCGATCGGACCGGCCACGACGTCGATGCTCGCCGACGCACTGTGCGTGATCGCGGTCAGCGCATGGATGATGCCGAACACCGTACCGAACAGCCCGACGAACGGCGCGGTGCTGCCGATCGACGCGAGCACCGCGAGCCCCGCTTCCTCGCGCCGGCGCGCGTTGTGGATCTGCTGGCGCAGATGGCGTTCGAGCAGGTCGTGACGGCTCCAGCTGTGTTCGAGATCGTGCGCGCTGCTCTCGTCGGCGCGCCGCAGCGCGTCGAAGCCCGTCGCGGCGAGCTGGCCCACCGGGCTGTTCGCGCCGTCGAGCGCGGCCGCGTCGTGGAAGCTGTTCGCGGCCCAGAATGCGCTGACGTAGCGCCGGTTGCGCGCGCTCGAACGCAGGCTCTGGATCGCCTTCACGACGATCAGCGTCCACGTGACGACGGAGAAGACGACGAGCAGCCAGAGCGCGCCCTGGACGATGAAGGTGGTCGGAATACCGTTCATGATGTGAGTTCCTTGAAAAATGTGGCGGGCGGCCCGGCGGGTCAGCCCAGCTTGAAATCGATCGGCACGTTGACCCAGCCGTCGACCGCTTCGTCGCCGCGCTTCGCGGGCACGAAGGTCCAGCGCTTCACGGCGGCCACCGCCGCGCTGTCGAGCATGCGGCGGCCGCTGCTCGTGCGGACCTCGACCGAATCCGGCGTGCCGTTCGCGAGCACGTGCACGCGCAGCACGACGCGCCCTTCCCAGCCCTGGTCCTGCGCGAACGCCGGATAGTCGGGCGCCGGGTTGCGCAGGTACGCCGCGTCGCCGATCGGCGCGGTTTCGCGCACCGGCGCGGCGGGTGCGGGCGCAGGCGCCTGAACCGGGGCGGCGGGCGCGGCGACGGCCGGGGTTGCCGGCGTTGCCGGCGCGGGTGCGGCTTCGCGCGTCGCCTGCGGCGTGGCAGCCGGCGCCGGATGCGCGACGGCCGCGCGCGGCTTCGGCGGGGTCGGCGCCTGCTTCGGCGGTTTCGGCGGCACGACCGGCGGCGGCGGATGCGCGGCCTGCGGCAGCGGTTCGGGCGGCCGCGTCAATTCGACCGTCATCGGCAACGGCCGGGGCGGCTGCGCGGGCGGTGCGGCAGGCACGCGCGCGACCAGCAGCGCAACGCCCGCATGCAGTGCCGCGACAGCCAGCGCGATCGCGGCCGCGCCGCGCCATCCGTTCGCCTGCGCCGCTCGTGTGCCCGCCTGCGCGGACGGTACGACCGACGGCGGTCGCGCCCGGGTCGCCGCCGTCACGCTCACCGTGCGCGGCGCGGCCCGCGCCGCATGCCGGCGTGCGGGCGGCACGCCGTATTCGATCGTCAGCCCTGTCATGTTCGACTCCTTGCAATGACGCGCCGCGGCGCGCTACGCGACCCACGCATGGCGGTGCCGGTCGATCTGCGTGAACGGCGCCGGATCGATCCACGCGCGCGCGTCGAAATCGTGTTCGAGAAAGCCCCACTCGACGAGAAAATCCTTGAACGCGACCAGCCCGTCGATCGACGTCGGCGCGAGCCCGGTCTCGAGATGGCGGTGCACGTCCGCGCCATACGCGTAGCGCACCCACTCGTCGGATGCGCGCGTTTCGCGGCCGATATAGGCGACCGTCTCCGCCGGATGGCGCGCGGCCCAGTCGCCCGCGCCGACCACGACCGACAGGAAGCGGCTCACGAGATCGGGGCGCGCGTCGATCAGCGCGCGATCGACGGTCAGCGTGCGGGGCGTGCCGTTGCCGATCCGCACCAGCGGATCGGGATGGGCGCCGAGATCGATGACGACCTGCGCGTCGATCAGATGCACGGTTTCCAGCCCGGCCACGCCCTTCACGAACACCGCGTCGACGTCACCGCGCACGAGCGCCGCGATTTCGAGTCCGTATTCGTGCGGCCCGCGCGTGAACGATGCAGGCCCGGTGCGGCGCTCGTGTGTATCGGGCAGATCGACCCATTCGGCGTCGCCGTGGCCGAGCCCTTCCAGTTCGAGCGCGCTCAGGAAACCCTTCAGCGCGGCCGCGCGCCAGAAGTCGATGCTGATCGGATGGCGCGGCAAGCCGAGCCGCCGCCCGCGCAGGTCGCGCGCGGTGCGAATGCCGCGCTCGGGCAGCGTGACAATCGCCTGGAATTCGTTGGTCCACGACAGGCCGATCACGCGTGTATCGGCGCCGCGTGCCCGCGCCCACAGCGCGGGAATGTTGCCGCCCTGCCGGAACGAGTGCGGCAGGCTGTGATCGAAGTGCGATTCGCGCTTGTCGGCGTCGGCCGTCTCCTGCAGCGAATGCAGCGCGATGCCGTCCGGCCCGAACTCCTCGTCGAACCAGCCGCGATGCACGGCGATGCCGAGCGCGGTCGGCACCGGGCAGCGCGTGTACCAGAGTGCGTCGCAAGCCGTGGCCTGCGCAGCGAGTGTCGTCATGGTGAGTATCCTTGTCGTTGTCGTGGATGCGTGGCGGCGGGTCGCCGCGCTCAGGCGCCGGCCACGCGCAGCGCTGCCTGCGTGCCGCGCGCGTTCAGCGCGCCGTCGACGAGCGGCAACACTTCCTCGCCCACGCGGTACGCCTCTTCGAGATGCGGGTTGCTCGCGAGGATGAACGTCGATACGCCGATCTCGACGTATTCCGCGAGCCGTTCGGCCACCTGCTCGTGGCTGCCGACGATCACGCAGCCGGGGCCGCCGCGAATCTGCGACATCCCGGCCCACAGGTTCGGGCCGACGATCAGGTCGTCGAAGTGCTGCGTGTTGCCCTGGTGCAAGGCGAACTGGCGTTTCGCGCCGACCGACTCCGACGCTTCGCCGCGCCCGCCGAATCCGTTGCGCGTCGTGTCGCCCACCGTCGCGAACATCTGCCGCAGCTCAGCCCACGCCTGCTCCTCGGTCTCGCGCGCCAGGATGTCGATGCGCATGCCGAAGCGCAGGTCGCGCTCGGCGTTCTGCCGGTCGAGCGCGCGACGGGCCGCATCGATCACTTCCTTCTGTTTCGCGAGCGGCTCGCCCCAGCTCAGGTGCACGTCGCCGTGCTTCGCGGCGACCGCGAGCGCCGCGTCGCTCGCGCCGGCCAGATAGATCCGCGGCGGCTTCTGGCCGCTCAGCGGCGGCAGCAGCCCGCCCGCCTCGACGCGATAGAAGCGGCCGTCGAACGTGAACGGCGCGCCGGCCGCGACGCCCTTCACGACGTCGAGGAATTCGTCGGTACGCGCATAGCGGCTGTCGTGATCGATGAAATCGCCGTACGCGCGCTGGTCAGGGCCGCCGCCACCCGTGACGACGTTCCACTCGACGCGGCCGCGGCTGATTCGCTGCAGGCTCGCGGCCATTTGCGCCGCATAGACCGGATGCACGAAATGCGGTTGCAGCGCGATCAGCAGGCGCAGCCGGCGCGTCTCGCGCGCCAGCGCGGCCGCCACGACCCACGGCTCCTCGGTGAAACGGAAGATCGGAATCAGCGCGCCGTGGAAACCGGCGATGTCGGCCGCACGCGCGACCTGCGACAGATAGTCGATGTAGCCGAACGCGTCGTCGTCGACTTTCGGCGCGACACGCGACGCGCGCTGGCGATTCCATTCGCCGCGCGTATGCAGATCGTGTGCGCGCCGGCCGTCGCCGTGCATCGGCAGGCGCCACAGAAATTCAACAGCCATCGGGATTCTCCTTGTCGGCCCGTTCGGATTGCGTGCGGCACCGGCGTGCCGCGCGTATGCAGCGCTGTAAAGCACGCGGTGTGCCAACGGGCTCGCCGCGCCGCGCGCGGGGCCGCCGATGAACGCGCGCCGCGCCTTGCGGGCCGGGCGTAGACGGCGATCGAATCACGTGCGCCGATTGCCGCCGAACCCGTCGCGACACGCACACGCGCCGCTGCTGCATCCGCCGCACCGGTGCTGCGCGCGCAACAGCGCCCGACGCGACTGTTGCTCACGCAACAGCCCGCTCGCCGGCCGCCGTGCCGCGCATCGCCCGCCAGGCCCGCGCCGCCGGTCATACGGCCGCTTCCGTTCACTGGCCCGGAACTTGCAACGTGGAACGGCCCGCGCGGGCGACACCGCGCCTCGACCACGCTTACCCAGACAGGGGAATCTCACACATGACAGACAGGCCCGATTCGTCATCGGACAAGCAGCAGACGTTCTGGTACGCCCGATCGCCGGTGCCGACGCCGCTCGGCATCGCCGTGCATCTCGGCTGGCTCAACGGCGAGACGTCGGCCGACGGCGTCGCGATCCGTTCGCCGCGCGGCGCCACGCGGCACGACGTGTCGTCGATCAGCGATCACACGCTCGCGCAATCGTTTCGCCAGGGCGGCAGCATCCCCGCGATGTGGGCGCGCTCGAACGACGCGCATACGCGCGTGATCGGGCTGTCGTGGGTCGACGAGTCGCAGTTGATTCTCGCGCGCCCCGAGTCGGGTATCCGCTCCGTGAAGGCGTTGCGCGGGCGCCGGATCGCGATTCCGAACCGCCCCGACGATCGCATCGACATCTTTCGCGCATCGGCGCTGCGCGGCTTCGTCAACGCGCTGAGCCTCGACGGGCTGACGCTCGGCGACGTCGAACGCGTCGACGTGCGCGCCCGCACGCTGCAAGCCGTCGGGCCGGCGCGGGCGGCGAACCTGTTCGCATCGCCGCACGGCTTTTCGAGCCGCGCGCTGTATGCGGCCGAAGCCGGCGCGCTGCTGCGCGGCGAAGTCGACGCGATCTACGTGAAGGGTTCGACGGGCCTCGAAATCGCGCAACTGATCGGCGCGCACGTCGTGATCGACATCGGCTTTCATCCGGAGCGCTCGATCCGCAACAACAACGGCACGCCGCGACCGCTGACCGTCAACGCGGACGTGCTCGCGAACCATCCCGACATCGTCGCCGGCTTCCTGAAACTCGTGGTCGCCGCCGGCGAATGGGCCGGCACGCATCCCGACGAAACCGCGCACTACGTGGCCGGCGAAACCGCGTCGTCGATCGACTGGGTGCGCGCCGCGTACGGCAACCAGTTGCACCGGCACCTCGGCGTCAACCTCGACGACGAATCGGTCGCCGCGCTCGACGAGTTCAAGACCTTCCTGCTCGACCACGGCTTTCTGGAAGCCGACTTCGACGTCGCCGACTGGATCGATCCGCGCCCGCTCGCCGACGTGCTGCAGCCCTCGCTGCAAAAACGTGCGTGAGCCCCTTTACCGTTCACTGTTCGGGACCATCATGAAACACACGCTCTGCCTTGCCTCGCTGCGCCGCCCGCTGCGCGCGCTGCTCGCCGCGCTGCCGTTGGCCGCCGCGTCGCTCACCGCCCCGGCCGCGCACGCGGAAGACGCACCCAAGGTCGTTCGAATCGCCGTCGTCGCGTATTCGAGCGGCGGCAAGACGCAATACGCGGGCGCCTCCGCATTGATCGACGCCGACAAGTCGCTCGAAAAAGCGCTCGCCGCGCGGCATGTGACGCTGCAATGGGTGCCGGTGTCGACCGCCGCGGTCGGCACGCTCGTCAACGAGGCATTCACGAACGGCAGCATCGATTTCGCCGGCTACGGCGACCTGCCGTCGGTGGTCGTCAACGCGTCGGGCACGCGCACGCGCCTGATCGTGCCGGGCGGCGTCGGCAGCAATACGTATCTGGTCGTGCCGGCCGGCTCGACCGCGAAGTCGATCGTCGACCTCAAGGGCAAGCGCATCGCGCTCAATCGCGGCCGGCCGTGGGAAGTGTCGTTCAGCAAGCTGCTCGCCGAGAACGGGCTGAAGCTGTCCGACTTCAGGATCTACAACCTCGATCCGCAGGCCGGCGCGGCAGCGGTCGCCGCCGGCCGCGTCGACGGCTTCTTCACGCTGTCCGACGCGTATTCGCTCGTCGACAAGAACGTGGGCAAGATCATCTGGTCGACCAAGCGCGCGCCCGACGACTGGAAGATGCGGGCGGAACTGTGGGCGTCCGACGATTTCGTGCGGCGCTACCCCGACATCACGCAGCTCGTCGCGACGGCCTACGTGCGCGCCGCGCACTGGATCTCGCAACCGCAGAACCGCGACGCGTACGTGAAGATCCTGAGCGCGTCCGGCCAGCCGGAAAGCGTCGTGCGCCGCGAGTACGCGGACGAAGCGACGCCGTGGAAGGAGCAATGGACGCCGCTCTTCACGCCGGCGCTGACCGGCCATTACCGCGACGTCGTCGCGTACAGCCGCCAGGCCGGGCTGACGTCCGCGCCGGTCGACGTGAACGCGCTGCTCGCGCCGACCTTCGTGTCGACCGCGCTCAAGCAGCTCGGCCTCGACGGCTACTGGCGCGCCGACGCGCCGCGCGTCGCGAGCCGCTGATGGCGATCCGCGCCCTCGCGCCGAACGGCTTGCGCGCGATTCGCGTGCCGAGCGTCGCGCGGCTCGGCGAACATGCGCTGTGGTGGATCACGCCCGTCGCATTCGCCGCGCTGTGGTGGCTCGCGAGCGCGCAGCGCTGGTTCCCGCCGCAGCTCGTCGTGCCGCCCGGCCGCCTCGCGGCGACGCTGCGCACGCTGCTCGACACCGGCGAACTGCGGGACAACCTGTCGATCACGCTGCATCGTCTTGCGCTCGGTTTCGCGATCGGCGCGACCGGCGGCGCCGCGTTCGGCGTCCTGCTCGCGCGCAGCCGGCTGTTCTCCGACTACCTGCGGCCGACCTTCGACCTGCTGCGGCAACTCCCGACGCTCACGCTGATTCCGCTGCTGATCCTGCTGATCGGCGTCGACGAGCCGTTGAAGCTCGTCGTGGTCGGCAAGGCCGTGTTCTTCCCGGTCGCGCTGGCCGCATACACGGGCGTGCACGATGCGCCGCGCGATCTCGTCGAGATGGCGCGCCACTACGGGCTCGGCCGCTTCGCGCTGCTGCGCGACGTGCTGCTGCCGGCCGCGCTGCCGCCGCTGCTGACCGGCGTACGGATCGCGCTCGCGCGTGCGTGGCTCGCGCTCGTCGCGGTCGAGCTGCTCAGTGCGGACAGCGGCGTCGGCCAGATGATGGAACTCGCCCGGCAGATGCTGCGGCTCGACGTGGTGCTCGTCGACGTTGCGGTCATCGGGCTGATCGGCTTCGCGCTCGACCGTTCGATCGCACTCGTGCAGCGCTACGCGTTGCGCTGGCAAACGCCCGCGCGCTGACCCCGACCGGAATCGCTTCGGAATGACCTTCGTGACTCGTACTTTCCCGTTCGCCCCGCTGCGCCGCCGCGCGCGCGGCCTCGTCGTGCCGGCGCTGCTGCTGGCCGCGTGGCAAGCCGCGTCGTCCGGCGACGCGGCCCATCAATATGCGTTCGTGCCGCTGCAGCAGGTCGGCGCCGCATTGCTCGAACTCGCGCGCAGCGGCGAACTCGCGACCGATCTCGGCGCGAGCCTGCGCCGCACGACGCTCGGGCTCGGGTTCGGCGTCGCATTCGGGCTCGCATTCGGCGCGGTGATGGCGCGTTCGTCGCTCGCGCGCAAGCTCGGCGAGCCGGCGTTCCAGGCGCTGCGCTACGTGCCGCTGCTCGGGCTGATTCCGCTGCTGAGCCTGTGGGCCGGCACCGGCGAATTCGCGAAGGTGTTCATCATCGCGCTCGCCGCGTTCTATCCGATGACCACCGCCAGCTTCGACGGGCTGCGCCGCGTCGATCCGCGCTATGTGGAGCTCGCGCAGTCGTATCGCCTGACCCGCATCGGCCTGTGGCGCGACGTGCTGATCCCCGGCGCGTTGCCCGACCTGTTCGCGGGCGTGCTGCAGGCCGTGCCGTTCGCGTGGATCACCGCGACCAGCAGCGAGTTGCTGTTCAACACGGGCGCCGGCGTCGGCAGTCTGATGCAGAACGCGCAGGCCGGCGCGCGCGCCGACGTGCTGCTGGTGTGCGTGCTGGGCGTGACGGCGCTGGCCGTCGGCATGAGCGCGTCATGCGAGCGGATCGCGCGGCGCGCGCTGCGCTGGCGCGATCACGCCTGACGGCGCAGCCGCGCGTCGGCGGCGTCGCCGTCGCCTGCGTCGCGCGGCTTCAGGATGCCGAGCTGCGCGAGCCGGGCACGCACGATGTTGCGCGACTGGTCGAGCAGGCGCGACATCCGCAACTGGTTGTGCTCGCTGTAATCGAACACGCTGCGGTACACGGTGTCCTCGATGTGCTGCCACAACGCCGGCGTGCCGAGATCCAGCAACTCGATCACCGCACGGCGCAGCGCGTCGGTCGCCTCGGCCACGTCGCGCGCGCGGCGCGGCGGCGCGGCGGCCGGGCCCGGTGCGTCTGCCGGGTCGGGGGCGAGCGACAGCGCGGAGAACTGCAGGTCGCCGACGTCGATCGCGCCGCCTGCACAGATCAGCACCGCGTGATGAATCACGTTCTCCAGTTCGCGGATGTTGCCGGGCCACGCGTGCGCATGCAGCCTGCTGCGCGCGGCGTCGGTCAGCGTCGGCGCGGTGACGCGCAGCCGCTTCGCATAGGTATCGATGAAGTGTTCGATCAGCGGCGCGATGTCGCCGGGCCGCTCGCGCAGCGGCAGCAGGCTCAGCTTCACGACGTTGAGCCGGTAGTACAGATCCTCGCGGAAATTGCCCGCGCGCACCGCGGCTTCGAGATTCACGTTGGTCGCCGCGACGAGCCGCACGTCGATCTTCACGGTCTTGCGCGACCCGACCGGCGTCACCTCGCGCTCCTGCAGCACGCGCAGCAGCTTGACCTGCGCGGACAGCGGCAGGTCGCCCACTTCGTCGAGAAACAGCGTGCCGCGATTCGCGGATTCGAACCAGCCGGGCTGGCTGTTGATTGCGCCGGTGAACGCGCCGCGCTCGTGGCCGAACAGTTCGCTTTCGATCAGCGTTTCCGAAAACGCGCCGCAATTCACCGCGACGAACGGCCCGTCGTGACGCTCGCTCAGCGAATGCACGAGGCGCGCGATCAGCTCCTTGCCGGTGCCGCTCTCGCCGGTGACGAGCACCGTCGCGTCGCTCGGCGCGACCAGCTGGATGCGTTCGAGCAGCACCCGCGATTTGGGATCGTCGAACGTCAGTGCCTTCGCACGGATCGTGATCGCGTGCGAAGTCGGGTCCGGCAAGCTGAAGATGGCCATGGCACGACCGGCGTGTTGAACGGGGAAGGTTCGACGATAGCAAGGCGCACGCCGGCCACGAACCAATTCATCGAGCTATCGGTATGACGGCGGCCGGATTGCGCCGGCCGCCGCGCGGCGTCATGCGAGGCCGGTCATCTTCCATTGCTGTTCGAGCGCGCCCGGCCCGAATTCGAGCGAGCCGCCGAGCGGTTCCGCGAGCGCCTGGAAATACGCGGCTTCCTCGAGGATCAGGATGTACTTCGACACGTCGAGGATCGACTTGCCCCAGAACGTCGCGCCGCCGTTCGCCTCGATGATCGCCGGCACGTCGGGATCGCGCCGGATCGTGTCGACGATGAAGCGCGGCTCGCCGGGGCGGCGATCGACATAGACGGGAATTTCACGCGCCCGCGTGTAGCGCGCGGCGGGCGCATAACGGATCGGCAGCGGACGATGCGCGCTCGCCCACGCGCCGAGATACGGGCCGTGTACGTGAATCACCACGTCGACTTCCGGCGCCTCGCGGAATACGCCTGCGTAGCGCGGGCCGTTGCCGCCGGCGCGTGCGTCGCCATGCAGCACGTCGCCGTCGAGCGTCACGACGACCGGCTGGATCTCCTGCGACGCGGCCCACGGGCTGGGCGCCGACAGCGCGACGACGAGCTCCGTGCCCGGCACGCGCTGGAATGCCTGGAACGTGTTGGTGGCGCTGAGCGTGCGCGTTTCCTTCAGCACGCGCGCGGCTTGCGCGAATTCGCGCGTGGCGCGCTCGACGAAGGCCACGAGTTCGCCGCTGTCGATGGCTTGGGTGACGGACATGAGGGCGTTTCCTTGATCGGTTGAACGGTTGAACGGAAGGGCTCGCGTCGCCACGCCGCGACGCACGGTCGACGGATCAGCAGCAATCGTGCCAGCGCTGCGATTTGCGTATCGAGGGCCGGCCGGCGTGGCGCAGGCACGCGATGCCAGCGTTGCGCCGTGCAGCCCGCGCATGCGCGTTTTGTTGCGGAAGCAACACCGTGCCGGCCGGGATTGCTGCGCGACACGCAGCCCGGTGCACGCGTGCGATGCGCGCGGCATCGACCGATCGTCCGTCGTGCCGCGCGTTGCGTACGCAACGACCCTTCTGGTTCGAAACTTGCATCGCACTCGGCCCGTGCCCGCATTGCCCAGCGCATCCGATCTCATCGACCTCCATCCGACCATGACGCTTCTTTCCCTGCGCGGCGTCGCCGCGCGCACGCTGCTCGTATCGGCGCTCGCCGCTTCTTCCGTCGTTTCGCTCGCGGCTTCGCCCGGCCGCGTCCCGGCTCCCGACCCGTTGCAGGGCGACGGCCGCGTATCCGCGTTCTACACGTGGGACCGCGACATTCCGGCCAGGCCCGGTGTGCTGCTGCGCACCGAGCCGCTGCCCGCGACGGTCGGGCTCGCGAGCGCCGCGCGACAATTGCGCATCCTGTACGCGTCGACCGACGGCGTCGGCGGCCATGCGCCGATCGCCGTGTCGGGCGCGCTGTTCGTGCCGCGCGGCACGCCGCCGGCCGGCGGCTGGCCGATCGTCGCGTGGGCGCACGGCACGTTCGGGATGGCCGACATCTGCGCGCCGTCGTGGTTCGGCCGCTCGTATCGCGACGTGCGCTACCTGAACGCCTGGCTTCAGCAAGGGTTCGCGGTGGTCGCCACCGACTATCAGGGGCTCGGCACACCGGGCCCGAATCCGCAGCTCAACAACCGTTCGAACAGCTACACACTGCTCGACAGCGTGCGCGCGGTGCTCGGCGGCGTGCCGGGCCTCGCGAACGAGGTCGTGCTGGTCGGCCAGTCGCAAGGCGGCTCGGCCGTGATCGCGGCAGCCGGCTACGCGCCGGCCTATGCGCCCGAACTGGCGATCCGAGCGACCGTCGCGACCGGCACGATCTACAACGCGTCGCACGCCACGCTCGCGGCGCTGCCGAAGTTCGAGACGGCGTACCGGCGCGATCCCGACCGCGTCGATCCGACGCTCGCGTACCAGTTCTACTCGGTGCTGTCCGCGCAGCAGATCGATCCGTCGCTGCGGGCCGACGAGGTACTGACCGACACCGCGCTGCCGATTCTCGACCAGGCGCGCATCGGTTGCCTCGCATCGCTCGAGGACGATGCGGCGCTCGCGCACCTCACGCACGCGAACACCGTGAAGCCGGGCGGCGATGCGCGGCTGAAGGCGTGGTGGGACGACTACCTGAAATACCCGACGCTGAAGATCGCGACGCCCGTCTTCATCGGCGCGGGCGCGGACGACGGGCTGGCGCCGCTCGAACTCGCGCTCGCCAGGGACGCGTGCGCGGCGGGCACGACGGTCGAGGCGCACCTGTATGCGGGCCGCGAGCACAACGGCACCGTGAACGCGTCGCTCGCCGATTCGATTCCGTTCGTGAAACGCGTGCTGGCCGGCGAGACGATCCGCCCGGTCTGCTCGCCTGCCGCGCAGCCGGCCGTGTCGCAATAGCCGGCTCGCGGCGCTTTGCACGACGGCGCGAATGCTTGTGCAAATCCGTTATTGGATCGCGCCGCCGCCCATTTTTATACTCGTCAGCACTCTCTGCCAAAGAGTGCCAGCCAACTTCGACAGAACCGTACAGGACGAAAAAATGAGCCTACGCCCCTTGCACGATCGCGTGATCGTGAAGCGACTCGATCAGGAAACCACCACCGCGTCGGGCATCGTGATCCCCGACAGCGCCGCCGAAAAACCCGACCAGGGCGAAGTGATCGCCGTGGGCCCCGGCCGCAAGGACACGGACGGCCAGCGCATCGTGCCCGACCTGCAGGTCGGCGAGCGCGTGCTGTTCGGCAAGTACGCGGGGCAAGCCGTCAAGGTGGACGGCAACGAGTTTCTCGTGCTGCGCGAAGAAGACATCGTCGCGGTCGTCAATCAATAACGGAGCGCAATCATGGCAGCCAAGGAAATCATTTTCAGCGACATCGCACGGTCGAAGCTGACCGAAGGCGTGAACATCCTCGCGAACGCGGTGAAGGTCACGCTCGGGCCGAAAGGCCGCAACGTCGTGCTCGAACGCAGCTTCGGCGCACCCGTCGTCACGAAGGACGGCGTGTCGGTCGCGAAGGAAATCGAGCTCGCGGACAAGCTGCAGAACATCGGCGCGCAGCTCGTGAAGGAAGTCGCGTCGCGCACCAGCGATGCGGCCGGCGACGGCACGACGACGGCCACCGTGCTCGCGCAGGCGATCGTCCGCGAAGGCCAGAAATACGTGGCGGCCGGGCTCAATCCGCTCGACCTGAAGCGCGGCATCGACAAGGCCGTCGCGTCGGCCGTCGACGAATTGAAGAAGATCAGCAAGCCGACCACCACGAGCAAGGAAATCGCGCAGGTCGCGACGATCTCCGCGAACGGCGAGGAATCGATCGGCCAGCGGATCGCGGAAGCAATCGACCGGGTCGGCAAGGAAGGCGTGATCACCGTCGAGGACGGCAAGTCGCTCGCGGACGAGCTCGACGTCGTCGAAGGGCTGCAGTTCGATCGCGGCTACCTGTCGCCGTATTTCATCAACAATCCGGACAAGCAGATCGCCGAGATCGAAAGCCCGTACATCCTGCTGCACGACAAGAAGATCTCGAACATCCGCGACCTGCTGCCGGTGCTCGAACAGGTCGCCAAGTCGGGCCGGCCGCTGCTGATCATCGCAGAAGACGTCGAAGGCGAAGCGCTCGCGACGCTGGTCGTCAACAACATCCGCGGCATCCTGAAGACGGTCGCGGTCAAGGCGCCGGGCTTCGGCGATCGCCGCAAGGCGCTGCTGGAGGACATCGCGATCCTCACCGGCGGCCAGGTGATCGCCGAGGAAACGGGCCTGACGCTCGAGAAGGCCACGCTCGCCGAACTGGGCCAGGCGAAGCGCATCGAGGTCGGCAAGGAAAACACCACGGTGATCGACGGCGCGGGCGATGCGAAGAACATCGAGGCGCGCGTGAAGCAGATCCGCGTGCAGATCGACGAAGCGACGTCCGACTACGACCGCGAGAAGCTGCAGGAGCGCGTCGCGAAGCTCGCGGGCGGCGTGGCGGTGATCAAGGTCGGCGGTGCGACCGAAATCGAGGTGAAGGAGAAGAAGGATCGCGTCGACGACGCGCTGCACGCCACGCGCGCGGCCGTCGAGGAAGGCATCGTGCCGGGCGGCGGCGTCGCGTTGATCCGCGTGCGGCAGGCGATCCGCGAACTGAAAGGCGCGAACGCCGATCAGGACGCGGGCATCAAGATCGTGCTGCGCGCGCTGGAGGAACCGCTGCGCCAGATCGTCACGAATGCGGGCGAGGAAGCGAGCGTCGTCGTCGCGAAGGTCGCGGAAGGCACCGGCAACTTCGGGTACAACGCGCAGACGGGCGAGTACGGCGACCTCGTCGAATCGGGCGTGCTCGATCCGACCAAGGTCACGCGCACCGCGCTGCAGAACGCGGCGTCGGTGGCCGGGCTGCTGCTGACGACCGATGCGACCGTGTTCGAAGCGCCGAAGGATGCGGCGCCCGCTGCCGCGCCGGGCGGCCCGGGCGCGGGCGGGCCGGGGTTCGATTTCTGACGACGCAGCGTGCGCGCCGGTTCGCCGGCGTGCGCGCGGCCGGGCAGGACCCTGCAACGCGTGGCGACGAAAGTCGTCACGCGTTGTGCGCTTTGGCGCGACGCAATACGATTGCCGGCGGGCCGATTGCCGCGCTCGGGTAAGATGAAGACCCGTCCCGTCACGCCACTGCCACGCCATGTCGCCCATCGCCAACATCCTGCTGCCGCTCGCCGGCGTCCTGCTGCTGAGCGTCGCCAGTCCCGGCCCGAATTTCGTGATCGTCACGTCCACCGCCGTCGTGTCGCGCCGCGCGGGCATGATGACGGGGCTCGGCCTCGCCGCCGCGTCGGGCACCTGGGCCGCGATCGCGATCGCCGGCCTGAGCCTGCTCGTGACCCACGTCGCCTGGGTACACACCGCGCTGCGGCTGGCGGGCGCCGCCTACCTGATCTGGCTCGGCCTGAAAATGATCGTGACCGCGCGCAAGCCGTTGCCCGTTTCCGCACCGGCCGCGACGTCCGACTGGCGCGCGGCGAGAAAAGGCTACGTCGTCAGCATGACGAACCCGAAGTCCGTCGCGTTCTACGGCAGTATCTTCGCGCTGATGGTGCCGGCCCATGCGCCGGCGTGGCTCGATCTGTCGGTCGTCGTGCTGTCGGTCGCGATCTCGGCTGCGTGGTATTGCACGATGGCGCTGCTCGCGTCGCATCCGTCGGTGCGCCGGCTGCTGATCCGGCGCAAGGCCGTGCTCGATACGGCCGCCGGGCTGTTGCTGATGGGCGTGGGTGGGCGGATGCTGGCCGGACGTTGATCCGCGGCGCCCCGATCGCTTCCGTCGCTCATCATCATGCCGACCGCACACACCCTTCTGGACGACTACGAACGCCTCGGCTGGACCGGTAACGATCCGATGTCGCAGATGCTGGCACTGCGGCGCGACGAACCAGCGGCACTCGTTGATCTCGTGATCGCGTCGTTCGATCGCACGTTCGCGCATGCGACGTTCATCGACGCCGCGATCGACCTGATGGACGACATCGCGTTCGCGAACGTTGCAGCCGAAGCGTGGCGACGGGTCGTCGAAGGCGCATGGAACGCGCGACTCGCGAACGTGCTGTCCAGCGTCGCGCTACGATCGCCGCAGGTGTTTTCCGATCACTGGGACGTACTGCTCGACGTGGTCGTCCCCCGGCATTCGCCGCGCATGCATTGTGCGGAATACGCGTGGCGGGCACTCGACGCGGCCACGATCGACGCGTGGCGCCGGCGGCTTGCGCAAGCACCCGTCGTTGACGACGCGGCGCGCGCACGCGCTGTCGCACTGCTCCATTCACGACAACCTGCAGCCGTGCTCGATGCGGTGGCCCGGCTGTTTCCGGACGATCCGGAGCAAGCCGCGAACTGGCTCATGTCAGCGGGCTACACGCTGGAGCACGGCACGTTGCGCGCATTGCACGGCGATTCTCCGCTGCATATCGACTTCGGACGCGCGCTGCGTGCGCCGGCACTTCGCGACATGCCGAAGTGGAAACGCGAGATTCAGGCGAATCATCCGACCTGGCAAGCGGGCGAATCCCGTCGGTCGAACGCGCACTTCGGCGGCGTGTCGCCGCATCGATGCGGCCTGTGCCATCAGCCGTTGCATCGGCTGCTGACGCTGCCGCAACCGATCGAAGCGGGTATCGACAGCACGACGCCCGTGTCGTTCGCCACCTGCCTGGCGTGCCTCGGTTGGGAAAGCGACGGCCCGCTGTTCTACCGGCACGACGAGTCGGGTCATGCGGTCGCCCATCCCTCGCAGCGGCACGATGCCGCGATCGAGCCCGACTATCCGGCCAGCCCCTTCGTCGAATCCGACGTCGACGTTTTCGCCGCGCCCGCGCGCTGGGCCTGGCAGGAATGGGGCGAGTCGAACGGCAGGCAGAACCTCAGCCGCGTCGGCGGTCCGCCGTCGTGGGTGCAGTCCGCGTGGTATCCCGATTGCCCCGATTGCAGCCGCAAGATGCGCTTCGCCATGCAGCTCGACTCCGAGCTTCCGCAAGTCGACGGCGGCGAATGGCTGTGGGGCAGCGGCGGCGCGAACTATACGTTCTGGTGCGCGCCATGCCGGACCAGCGCGCATCTGTGGCAGTGCACGTAACGCGCGATTCACGCACCTTTACGACCTTTTTACTTGCGCCCGCGCATCCGTTCACTAGAATGGATTCGCCATCCACCACCGAGCACGCGCCATGCGCATCCGAAGTCCTCGCCCTCCGAGTTGCTTCTCCGCCTGACAGGCCGGACGCCTGCGTCTCCTTCCCGAGCCACCGTCCCGCCGACACGCGGACGATGCGCGCCGTAGTCCTTCCCGTGCATGCTTGAACACGACGTCGATGCGGTCGTCCCGCATCGCACATCGCAATGCGTGCGACACGTTCCGCGTAACGGCGCGTCATCGATCCGCCGATCCGATCCATTTATTTTGCATCACTGATTTTATTCACGGGGATTCTCGCTTCCGAAGCCGCGCACGCCCCGTCTCGATCGTCTTTCATACAGGAGCAATGGAATGATGCTGGGCTTGACGTTCTGGAAACACGTGATAGGCGCGCGAACCCCTGCTCTTTGCGAGGACCGGACGACGGCGCACGGCCGACACCGCCGGGTATCGAGAACGCTCGTGCTGGCGAGCGCCATCGTGGCGTTCGCGGCAATCGCATTCGGCGCGCCGGTCGTCGGCATTTCAGTGTTTCTGCTGACGACGCTGCCGTTCGTGCTGTCGGGAACCTGACGTTGTCCGTATCGCGCGCGGCGGCATCGGCGCTCGATACGAGATTTTAATGCCCGGCCCCCGCGTATCTGACACCGTCTTTACGCGGGTTTGTCTAGGATTTCCCTGTCATCCCGACACGGAGAGATCCGCATGCAAACGCATCAGGCCGCCGTCGGCGGCCAATCCGGCCGCCCTCAGCAACGCGGTGGCACACCGTTCGCGACCGCGCTCGCCGACGCCTGTCCGCCGGACAATATCCTGCTCGACGTACCGGTGGAAAGCGCGATCCAGTTGTTCGATCTCGTCGCTCACCATGTCGCACGCGACAGCGGCGTATCCGCGGAACGGATCCGGGCCGAACTGATCAAGCGCGAACAACTCGGCTCGACCGGCCTCGGCCAGGGCGTCGCGATTCCGCATGCGCGAGTCGACGGGATCGGCTCGGCCGTCGCGCTGTTCGTCCGCGCGCGATACCCGTTCACGTTCAACGCGCCCGACCGCAAGCCCGTGCGCGAATTCGTCGTGCTGGTTCTGCCGCACGCGGACGACCGTGCACACCTCGAACTGCTCGCCGACGCCGCACGATGGTTCAGCGAACGCGCGATCCGGCAAGCGTCACGCGACGCACAAACGCCCGACGAGATCCGCCGACTCATGCAACGCACTGTTTGATCGAGCGTCGCGCAACGACAGGTATCCCCTTCATCCTTTCGAACGCCCATGTTCCCAGACCCTGACACTCCCACTCGACGCGTGGCCGGCTTGGCCCGCTCACTGCCGTTCATGCAGGCGCTGCACGGACAGACCGTCGTCATCATCGACGGTGGTGCCGCCAGCGACGCCCACACGCGCTCGGCCTTCGCGCAGGATGTCGCGCTGCTCGCGCTCACCGGCATCCATCCGATCGTGATCCAAAGCATTCCGACTGCGTCCGTCGCGCAATCGGTCCACGCGACACACGCCGCCATGGCCGGCGTCAACCATGAACTCGTGCGCCTGATCGGCAGCCACGGCGCGCGGGCAATCGGCGTCGACGGTCACGACGGCGGCCTGCTGGTCGCCAGCGCCGGATCCGGCCACGCGAACACGAGCGAGGTCGCGCGGTTCGACGTCACCGCATTGAATGCGTTTCTCGACAATGGACTGGTGCCCGTCGTGATGCCGATCGCACCAGACGACGCGGGCCGCGACTGCCTGCTGCGCCCTGAACGGCTCGGCAGCGTGCTCGCGCAACACACGTGCGCCGTCTCGTTGGTGATGATGGTCGACAAAGGGTGGCTGCGCGAACTCGGCGAGCTGGCCGGGCTGTACGGCATCACGGAGCTCGAGCAATGGCTCGCCGAGCATCCGGCCGCCGATGCGGCGCCGTGCGTGCGGGACGCGCTCGATGCGCTCGCGCACGGCGTGCAGAACGTCCATCTCGCCGATATCGGGCAACCCGAATCGTTGATCGACGAACTGTTGACTGACGAAGGATCGGGCGTGGTGTTCTGCCGGCGCGGCAACACCGATCTGCTGTCGGAAATCCGTCGTTACTTCGCCGATTCGGCGTGCGTGCTGCGCGACGGGTTCAGCGTCGAGCGGAAGCCGGTCGTGCGGTTTTGACCGGGCAGCACGAACACGCTTGCGGCGGCCCGCAAAGGCCGCCGCAAGCGGGCAAGCATCGACACGGCAACGACGTCAACGCCGCGCCGCCAGTCTCCTGACGACACTCACCAGCGCATCGACTTCATCGCACGTGTTGTAGAACGCGAGCGACGGCCGCACCGTGGCTTCGAGCCCGAAGCGCCGCAGGATCGGTTGCGCGCAGTGGTGCCCCGAGCGCACCGCGATGCCCTCTTCGTTCAGCGCCTGCCCGACCTCCTCGGTTTCATAGCCCTTCAGCACGAACGAAAGCACGCTCGCCTTGTCGCGCGCGGTACCGACGAGCCGCACGCCCGGCACCGGCGCGAGCACGCTCGTCGCATACGCGAGCAGATCGTGCTCGTAGCGCGCGATGTTCTCGATGCCGACGCGGTTCACGTAGTCGAGCGCCGCGCCGAGCCCCACCGCATCCGCGATGTTGCCGGTGCCGGCTTCGAAGCGGTTCGGCGGCGGCTGAAACACCGTGCGCTCGAACGTCACGTCCGCGATCATGTTGCCGCCCCCCTGCCACGGCGGCATGTCGTCGAGGATCGCGCGTTTGCCGTACACGACGCCGATCCCGGTCGGCCCGTAGATCTTGTGCCCGGAGAACACGAAGAAATCCGCATCGAGCGCCTGCACGTCCACGCGCATGTGCGAGATCGACTGCGCACCGTCGACCAGCGCCTTCGCGCCGGCGCGATGCGCGAGCTCGACGATCTCCTTCACCGGCACGACCGTGCCGAGCGCGTTCGACACCTGCGTGACCGACACGATCTTCGTGCGATCGTTGAGCAGCTTCCGGTATTCGTCGAGCAGCACCTGCCCCGAATCGTCGACCGGAATCACGCGCAGCTTCGCACCCTTGAGCGCGGCAAGCTGCTGCCACGGCACGATGTTCGCGTGATGCTCGAGATGCGACACGACGATCTCGTCGCCTTCGCCGACGTTCTGCACGCCCCACGTCTTCGCGATCAGGTTGATCGCCTCGGTCGTGCCGCGCACGAACACGATCTCGTCGGGCGACGATGCGCCGATGAAGCGCTGCACCGTCTCCCGCGCATGCTCGTACGCATCCGTCGCGCGTCCCGCCAGTGCATGCGCCGCGCGGTGGATGTTCGAGTTCTCGTGAGCGTAGAAGTACGCGAGTCGGTCGATCACGGCTTGCGGCTTGTGCGTCGTCGCCGCGTTGTCGAACCAGACGAGCTGCTTGCCGTTCACGCGTTCCTGCAGGATCGGGAAGTCGCGGCGGATCGCGTTCACGTCGAACGGCGGATGGGCGCCGCGATGCAGCTGACCGTGCGGCTCGGCTGCCTGCGCATCGTCGATGAAGTAGCGCGGCACGTCGGCGCCCGACGCGCGCGACGCCGGCACGTCGCGATGCACGGCCAGCAGCGCGCGCAGCGCGTCGTCGCCCGGCAACCCGAACGCTTCCGGCGACGCGAGGCCGTTCGACGGCACGACGATGTCCTGCGGCGTCGCCTGCCAGCCCTGCAGCGAACCGTCGGTGAAGTAGTACGGCGACGCCTTCGCCGCGCCTTCCGGTGCCGGCGCATTCACCTGCGGCACACCGAGCGCCGCGCCGCCGACGCGCGGCTCCAGCGCGGGCGCGATCGATACGACGTTGTCGGGCAGCCCGTTCTGCGCGGCCGCATGCGGCGCGAGCGCGGGTGCGCGGTTGCCGAGCGACAGCACGTGCGTCGGCGCGGACGGCGCGAGATTCGCGCCCGGTACCTTGCCTTGCGGCAGCGCGAGCCCCGGCACGCCGGTGCCCGCCCCGCCCGGGCCCGCGAGCGGCGAGCCGCCCGGCACCGGGTTGCTCACCGACGCGAGAATCGGCGCCGCCGCAGGCAAGGCCGACGGCACGCCGCCGACCGCGCCGCTGCCCGCCGACAGCCCGGGCGCGGTGGCCTGCCCGGGCGGCGTCGCGAAGAACTCGGACGCGAGCCGCGCAAGCGTCGCCGGGTCGGGCAAGCCGGCCGGCAGCGGCGCGTGCGGCAACGCGTGCGCGTCGCCGCCGGCCAGGCCGGAATTAACGGTAGGTGTCGGGATAGTCATGGAACTTGGCGATTTCGACGTCATCGAGGACAGCCAGCGCATCCGGCGAATGGACCGCGAGCGAGCAATACAGCGAGATCAGGTACGACGCGATCGCCTGGTTGTTGATCCCCATGAAGCGCACCGACAGGCCCGGCCCCTGCTCGCCGGCGACGCCCGGCTGATACAGGCCGACGACGCCCTGGCGCTTGTCGCCGACGCGCAGCAGCAGGATCTTGGTCTTGCCGTCCGCGACCGGCACCTTGTCCGACGGAATCAGCGGAATGCCGCGCCACGTGAGGAATTGCGAGCCGAACAGGCTGACCGTCGGCGGCGGCACGCCGCGCCGCGTGCATTCGCGGCCGAACGCGGCGATCGCGAGCGGGTGTGTGAGGAAGAATGCCGGCTCCTTCCACACCTTCGTCAGCAGCTCGTCGAGATCGTCCGGCGTCGGCGCGCCCGTCAGCGGGAAGATCCGCTGTTCGTCGGTCACGTTCGCGAGCAGCCCATAGTCGGGGTTGTTGATCAGCTGGCTTTCCTGCAGCTCCTTGATCGTCTCGATCGTCAGGCGCAGCTGCTCCTTGATCTGGTCGTGAGGACTGCTGTAAAGATCGGAGATCCGCGTATGCACGTCGAGCACCGTGCTCACCGCGTTCAGGAAGTATTCGCGCGGCTGTTCCTCGTACGGCACGAAGGTCTGCGGCAGCACGCTTTCGTCCTCGAGCTGCGTGCATGCGGCGCGCACGGCTTCCGGGTTCTTCACCTGGTTCAGGCGGTAGATGCCGGCCTCGACCGGCACCCATTGCAGCAGATGGGTCAGCCAGCGCGGCGTGATCGTGGAAAGCTGGGGGACGGTCTTGGTAGCGTTCGCTAGTTGGCGGGCGGCGTGATCGCTCAGCGCGGCCGTGCCGCTTGCAACGGTCGACATGTGTGGCTCCGGGTTCTTAAGATGAAAAACGGGATTGCTTATGACGCTGGGTGATTATCGGAAGCACGCCCCTGCCGGCTCAACATGCTATAGCCGTCAGGTCGTGCAACCGAAGGGGAAACGGGGCGAAGCGACCTCAGGTGACGTACGCACCCGGCAGCAGCGTCGAGATCGACACGTCGAACGCGCGCGCGATCTTGTCGGCCGTGACGATCGACGCGATCGCCTCGCCACGCTCGATCTCGCCGACGTACGAGCGGTTCAGCCCCGCATGCTCGGCCAGCTGCTCCTGCGACCACGTGCGCGCTTCGCGCAGCTTGCGCACGGTGGCGCCGAAGTGATGGATGAGGTCGCTCATCGCGCCTCCTAGGCGACGCGCGCCGCCGTGCGCGGCGCGGCGTTCGCTTCGCTGCGCAGCACGGCCTGCGTGACGTTTTCGCCGGCCGGCACGTCCTGCGTGAGCCAAACGTTGCCGCCGATCACCGCGCCGCGCCCGATCGTCACGCGGCCGAGGATCGTTGCGCCCGCATAGATCACCACGTCGTCCTCGACGATCGGATGGCGCGCGAGCCCTTTCTCCAGATGGCCGGCCGCATCGCGCGGGAAGCGCTTCGCGCCGAGCGTGACGGCCTGGTACACGCGCACGCGCTCGCCGATGATCGCCGTCTCGCCGATCACGACGCCCGTGCCGTGGTCGATGAAGAAGCCCGCGCCGATGCGCGCGCCCGGATGAATGTCGATGCCGGTTTCCGCATGCGCCTGCTCAGCGATGATTCGCGCGAGCAGCGGCAGGCCGAGCCCGTACAGCTCGTGCGCGAGCCGATGGTGGATCATCGCGAGGATGCCGGGATAGCACAGCAGCACCTCGTCGACGCTGCCGGCCGCCGGATCGCCATGGAACGCCGCCAGCACGTCGCTGTCGAGCAGCCGGCGAATCTCCGGCAAGCGCGCGGCGAATGCCTGCACGGCCTTCGACGCGACTTCGTCGAGGTTGTCTGCCGGCCCGTCGGCATGGCGGTGACGCGCCGCATAGCGCAATTCGAGCGTCACCTGCGCGAGCAGCGCATTCAGCGCCGCGTCGAGCGCGTGGGCCACGTGGAAGTTCTCGCTCTCCTGCCGCAGGTCGGGCGGCCCGAGCCGCATCGGGAACAGCACGCCCTTCAGCGCGCCGACGATCTGCGCGAGTGCCTCGCGCGCCGGCAAATCGCGCCCGCCCGGTTCGAGCGAGCGCCGCTGCTTTTCGCGCCATGCACGGCGCACCGTCTGCAGCGATTGAACGATGTCGTCGATCTCGAATGCGGCCATGCTGCTTTCTCCCCGTAACGGCCGTGAATCAATCCTGCGCCCAAGGCAGGCCGCGGAAGCGCCAGCCGTTTTGGCCGCCGCGATGCTGCCGCTCGTCGAGGTCGCCCTCGAAGCCTTCGAGCACATTGAAAACCTGCGTGAAGCCCGCCTTCGCCGCGGCCTCGGCCGCCTGCGCCGAGCGGTTGCCGCTGCGGCACAACAACAGCACGACCGCGTCCTTGCCGGTCTTCGCTTCCAGTTCGCGCACGAAGCGCGGGTTGCGCGTCAGGCTCGTGCCGGTCGCCCACGGCACGTGCAGCGATTCAGGCACGTAACCGACGAATTTCCGTTCCTCGGCCGTGCGCACGTCCACCAGCAACGCATCGCCCGCCGAGAACAGCGCCCACGCGGCTTCCGGCGCGACGCCGCCCGCATAGGGCGTGCCGGCCGCCACGGCTGCCGCGCGCGCGTCTTCGAGCGCCTGCTGCGCGGCGGTTCGTTCTTCCAGTTCAACCGTCATGACACTTCCTTGTTTTCGCAGATTCGTATGAACAAAAACACCGGGAATGCGGCTGTTGCAGCTTGCGTGCTGTCTATAGCCGTCAGCGTCACTATGCGAGTGCGGTCGGGGAAGCAGAACCAATAAAAATTCATTTCCTAATCAGCGCCGCGGGGAATGCAATAGCAGACGCGCGCTATCGGTGCGCGGTTGATGGCGGGCGGGAAATGAAAGGCGACGACCGTTCGACGTCGTGCATCGAAGGAGTTTGAAAGGAAGGGGAAGAACGAGCAGCGCGGCATTCCGCGCGTCGTCATGGAATCCGAAATGCGCGGGCGAAGCCACCGAGCGTCGCCGGCGCATGGGTTCTTCAGGATGTCATACCACTGGATCGACCGGCACAATCGGCACCCCGCGCGCTTCAATATCGCGCCCGGCAAGCAGACACAGATCCTCGCGATGATGCGTGGCCACCACCTGCACGCCCACCGGCACGCCGTTCACGATCGATGTCGTAACGGCCAGCCCCGGCAGCCCCATCGCGGGCAGCGCGCGCAACGTGAGCTGCGCTTCCCACACGCGCTCGAAGCCGTCCGGCCCTTGCCGGTCGAGATCGTCGGGGAACGGCAGTTCCGCCGAAACGGGCAACAGCAGCACCGCATAGTCGTCGAGAAACAGCCGCCACGCTCGCGTCAGCGTGGTACGCCGGACCAGCGCGCGGCTGATCACGTCGGCCGGCAGGTCGCGCACCTTGCCGCGCACGGCGGCGATCACCGCGGCCGCGCCCGGATCGCCGTCTTGCGACACGGCGTTCGCCAGCGCGTCGAATCCGTCGCCGAGCCACAGCTGCTCCTGCAGCAGCGCGGCCTCGCGCATCGGCGGCGTATCGTCGATCTCGTCGACGGTCCAACCGGCATCGACCAGCCGGCGCGCGGCATCGCGCAACGCGGCCTCGACTTCGGGCACGACCTCCAGGCCGCGCGGACGCACGCACAGCGCCGCGCGCTTCGGCACCTCGCGCCCGTCGAACGGCACCGCGACGTGCCACGGATCGCGCGGGTCCGGCGCGGAGAAGGCGCGTAGCGCGAGCGAGAGATCGTCGATCGTGCGCGCGATCGGCCCGGCCGTCGACATCAGTTGCGCGCCGATCGCCCGCTCGGGCGACGATGCATTGAATGCCGGCACGCGGCCGAGCGACGGCCGGATCCCGTGTACGCCGCATGCATAGGCCGGGTAGCGCACCGAGCCGCCGATGTCGGTGCCGATCGCGAGCGGGCCGATCCCGGCAGCCACGGCCGCCGCCGCGCCACCGCTCGATCCGCCCGGCGTCAGCGACGCATTGCGCGGATTGCGCGTGTGGCCGTGCACGAGATTCGCCGTGAACCAGCGCAATGCGAACGTCGGGGAATTGGTGCGGCCGAGCAGCACCCCGCCGGCCTTCCGGATGTTCGCGACCACCGGGCTGTCGGCGGGCGCGACCAGATTGCGCTGCAAACGCGTGCCGTTGGTCGTCGCAAAGCCGGCCTGATCGACGTTGATCTTCACGGTGACGGGGACGCCCGCGAGCGGCCCCGGATCGTCGCCGCGCGCGATCGCGCGATCGACTTCGTCGGCCTGCTGCCGCACGTCGTCGGGACGGTGTTCGACCACCGCGTTGATCGCCGGATTCACGGCATCGAGACGATCGAGCACCGCGTCCGCCACTTCGCGCGCGGATACGTCGCGCCGCCGCACGCGTTTCGCGAGTTCGGTCGCGGACAGTTGCCAGAGTTCGGTCATGACTTCTCCTGGTGAAAAGACATCACGATCACGCGCGGAACCGCGCCCCTCACGAAAGCGCGGCGCCGCATGCGCTCACTGCGTATCCTGCTTCGCGCGCTCGGCCGCGGCGATGATCGCGTCGGCCACGGCCTTCGGCTGGCTCAGCATCGCGACGTGGCTCGCGTTCACGCGCGTGACCGTCGCGCCGATCCGCTTCGCCATCGCTTCCTGCAGCGTCGGGTCGATCATCCGGTCCTGCGTCGCGACGACGAACGTCGACGGCTTCGCATGCCACGCGGCCTGCGTGACCTTCTCCGAGATGCACCCGCCATACCACGGCCCCTGGGTCGCCGCGACGAGGCGCTGCTGCGCGGGCGGCAGATCCGGCGCGAAGTCCTGCGCGATCGCCTTGTCCGACAGCCGTGCGAAACCGCCCGCGTCCTTGCGCAACTCGCCGGCCCATGCCGGCGCCGGCAGCCCCTGCGTGACGTCCGCGATCGACTGGCCGTTGTCGGGGGCGAACGCCGCGACGTACACGAGCGACTTCACCTTGTCGTCGTTGCCCGCGTCGCTGATCACGACGCCCGCCCACGAATGGCCGACCAGCACGACCGGCCCCTTCTGTTCGTCGATCGTACGCTTCGCCGCGGCCGCATCGTCGGCGAGCGAGCTCAGCGGATTCTGCACCGACACCACGTGCAGCCCGCGCGCCTCCAGCAGCGGAATCACGCGGTTCCAGCTCGATCCGTCGGCGAACGCGCCGTGCACGAGCACGACGTTGGTGCCCTTCAGGTCTTCCTTCGGCGCGGCCTGCGCCGCGACCGCACCGAACAGTCCGCCGATCATCGCGGCGGATACCAGAACGCGTTTCGTCAAACCGGCCATCGTCATGCTCCTTTGCTTGTCGTGTCGTTCAAATGAAGGACTGCAGTGAAGGCCGCGCCTGCATGCGGCAGGCGCGGCGCGGAATCACGAATGCGCGTACAGGTCGTCGGCGGCGTTGCGTGCGGCACGCGGCTGCGCGGCATCGCGATGGCCGGCCGGCGTCGACGCATCGGCCACGTTGTCGCCTTGCGACTTCGACGGGCCGTTCTGGTCCGAACGTGCGACCTGCTCGGCAGCCGCGACGGCATGCTCTGCGGCGGCGATGTCGTCCGGGTAATGCGCTTCGCTGCCGGCCGGGTTGTAGCCGGCCTTCTCGAGACGGACGAGGTCGGCGCGCACTTCGGCACGCGTGAGGCCGTGGCCGGTATCGGCGAACGACAGTGCGGGTGCGACGGCGAGAATGGCAACGGCGAGGATTCGAGCGGCTTTCATGAGATTTCTCCTTGAACGAAGTTGGGGGTGTCGATCACCTGGCATCCGGTGCGAACGCCTGGCACCGAACGTTTGCTGCATGTCGACAGTAGAACCCGCGCACGTATCCGGCATGTTTCCGAAACCGGGGCTTTCTGCATGCCAGTTTTTCAGGAGCGGCCGCAGATACAGAGCGATACAAACCCGTTTGCCGATGCGCTGCGCCGTTCCCCGCGCACCACGAAAAAAGGCGTGCCTCGCAGGGCACGCCTTTCCGTCACCTTCAACTTCACCTCGCCGTGTCACGTCACGGCGCGAGCCGCGTGAACACGTAATCGTGGTTTTTCACCCGCGCCTGATGGCATGCAAAGCATGTCTGATGCTGGCCGAGGTCGGCTGGCACGCCGTTGATGAAGCGCCCGAATCCCCAGCCGCCCGTCGCCGCATAGCGGCGCGAATCCTTCACCATCACCTGCACGGTCGTCGCCTGGCCGGGCACCGTCGCGGGCGCGAACTCGTCGGACTGCTTGCGCTTGTATGCGAGCTTCACGAGGATCGTGCCGTCCGGAAACGGCAGCGTCGCCTGTTCGAGCGCGCGGATCGCGACCGGGTTGCCGAGCACCACCCGCAGTTCGTCGAGCGGTGCGGCCTCTTCGGCCGGCGCGACCATCTCCCACTTCCGGTAGCCGGGCGGAATCGTCACGCCGTAGATCGGCGACGCGGCCGCGGCCGGCTTCGGCTGCTCCGCGAACGCGGCCGGACCGCTCGCCGACCACGCACCGGCCAGCAGCACGCCCGCGACGAGCACATGGCGCGCGCCGCGCCGCCCCATTCCCACGCGGGCCCGCATCACAGATGCTCCACTTGCAGGATCGCATCGGCGAATGCCTGCGGCGCTTCCTGCGGCAGGTTGTGGCCGATGCCGCCGGTGATGGTCCGGTGCTGGTACTTGCCGGTGAACTTCTTCGCGTACGCGGCCGGCTCCGGATGCGGCGCGCCGTTCGCGTCGCCTTCCATCGTGATCGTCGGCACGGTGATCGCGGGCCCGGCCGCGAGACGCCGCTCGATGTCGTCGTATTGCGCTTCGCCCTTCGCGAGCCCGAGCCGCCAGCGATAGTTGTGGATCACGACGGCCACGTGATCGGGATTCCGGAACGATGCGGCCGAGCGCGCATACGTCTCGTCGGAGAACTGCCACTTCGGCGACGCGAGTTGCCAGATCAGCTTGTTGAACGCATCGCGGTTCTGCGCGTAGCCGAGTTCGCCGCGCTCGGTCGTGAAGTAGAACTGATACCACCACTGGAATTCGGCCTGCGGCGGCAGCGGCTTGGCGTTCGCCGCCTGGCTGCCGATCAGGTAGCCGCTCACCGACACCAGCGCCTTCACGCGCTGCGGCCACAGCGCCGCGATGATGTCGGCCGTGCGTGCGCCCCAGTCGTAGCCGCCGAACACCGCGCGGTCGATCTTCAGCGCATCCATCAGCGCGACGATGTCGACGGCCGTCACCGCCTGCTGGCCGTTGCGCACCGTGTCGGCCGAGCGGAACGTCGTCGAGCCGTAGCCGCGCAGGTACGGCACGATCACGCGATAGCCGGCCGCGACGAGCAGCGGCGCGACGTCCGCGTAGCTGTAGATGTCGTACGGCCAGCCGTGCAGCAGGAACACGACCGGGCCCTGCTTCGGTCCGAGATCCGCATAACCGACGTTGAGCACGCCCGCGTCGATCTGGTGGATCGGGCCCAGCGACGCAGCGCCGGCCGGGCGCTTCGCCGCCGATGCATCGGGCGCCGACTGCGCATGCGCGAGCGCGCTGAAGCCGAGGTCGGCCAGGCTCAGGCTCGCCAGTGTCGAGCCCAGGATCAGGCGGCGGCGGGTGTTCACGGTATCAGGCATGACTCGTTCTCCATTGTCGATCGCTCAGGAAAGGGCCCGCGGCACGTGCGGGCATCGGGTGTCGCCGTTCGCAGCGGCGGCGCATGGCACCGCGCCGCCGTGCGAATCGCTTCACCGGTTTTATATCCGAACCATCCGGACGCTTTGTATCCCAACGTATCCGTGTGCGAACACGACACACAGCGATTCAAAAATCGCGACAAAACGACGCTTCGGCGCGGCCGCGCGGCACTCGCGGCCCGGTACGCCGGCGTGTCAGAACAGCCTGGCGATCGCGGGCACGCTGAGCACCGCGACGTAATAGCCCATGAACTGCACGCCGGTGTTGAACGCGAACAGGCGCGACAGCATCCCGCCGAAGAGGCCGATCGTCACGATCACGGCGAGCCCGAGCAGTTGCCCTTCCCACACGCCGATCACGACGATCAGCCCCGCGAAGGTCGCGATGATCGCTTCATGGCTCAGCTTGCGCGCGACGAACGCCGCCGCGCGGTGCGCGTGGTGCATCGCGAGCGGATACGCGATCAGCGCGGCCAGCACGATCGCCAGCAGCCCGTAGCCGAGGAACGCGGGCCAGCTCATCAGCGTATGCAGGTTGTGGATCTGCCCGCTCGCCGCGTCGACCGTGAAGCGCGGCGGCGCATTGAACAGCGGCGCGGCCGGGCCGGCCGCCACCGGGCTCAGCGGCAGCCCGAACGCGATCAGCGGAATCAGCGCTTCGGCGATATAGGTGGCCTCGGTCACGCCGTTGCGCGCGGCGATCACGGTCGTCAGGCGCTGGTACGCATGACGCACGCGCGCGCCGACGATCTCGCCCATCAGCACCGTCATCGCGACCGGGCTGAACACGAACGTCGCGCTCGACACGGCGGCCGTGCCGACCGTCCACGCGACCTGCTCGCGGTCGAGCACCTTCAGCGGATTCGGGAAATAGCCGCGCCAGCTTTTCACGTCGGGCGCGAGCACGAACGTCGACGGCCCGTCGCGGCGCATGCGCCGCCGCTCGGCCGGCGACAGGATCGAGAACAGGTCGGCCACCAGCGGGCCGATCGCGATCCCGAGGAAGTAGCTGACGCTCAGCTTCACGCCGTAATGACCGGTGAGCGCCTGCAGCCCGACCACCAGCATCACGAACGGCACCAGCAGCAGCACCGATGCCCAGCGCCCCGCCGAGCAGTACGCGATGCCGACGGCCGCCGCGAGGAACACCCACGGCGCGGCCTTCGCGATCGCCGCGCCGAACGGCGCGAGCAGTGACGCGAACAACACCGCGAGCGGCAGCGCGACGAACGCGGCGACGATCGCGCCGGAGATCATCTTGCGCAGCGCGATGTGCGGCACGCCGAGCGCGCGCAGCAGCGTCGCCTGTTGCAGCAGCGGCGCGGCCATCGTGTCGCCGGGAATGCCGAGCAGCGCGGTCGGGATCGCATGCGTGATGTGCTTGGCCACCGCGCCCGCGAGGAAGAACGTGAACACGCCGGCCGGCGGCACGCCGAGCAGCGCGACGAGCAACGTGAGCGGCGCGATCGTCGTCGTTTCGTCGGTGCCGGAGATCAGCCCGATGCCGGAGAACACGATCGCGCCGAGCAGCCCCATCGCGAACGCGGCCGGCAACGCCTGCAGCAGTGCGTCCATCAGCGGCCTCCCGCGCGTGCGCGCCCGGTCGACGCGTCGTACGACGCGAACAGGTCGAGCAGCCCGAGTTCCTCCATCTCGGCGCGCGCGCTGGCCGACAGGTCGCTCGTCGCGCCCAGTCCGCCCGATGCTTCGGCGAGTTGCCGCAAGGCGTCGTCGCGCTCGGCGCTGCCCGCCGCATGCTCGATCACCGTGCGCTTCGGCTTGAACAGCACCGCGCAGATCGTGCCGGCCAGCAGGCAGCCGCCGAGGCCGATCAGCATCGCATAAGCGCGTGCGATCGCCGCGTCGTGCACGAACGATGCGAGCGCGATGCGGCCGATCTCGAACGCGCCGAGGCTGATCGCGATGCCGAGCAGCACCGACCACGCGAGATGCTTCGTCGCCACCGTGTCGCCCCACACCTCGACGAGCGTCGCGGCCGCCGCATCGGCGCCGGCCAACGGCCGGGTGCGATGCGGCGCGGGTGCGACGGCGCTTGAACCGGTCTGTTCCATGTGTCTCCTCCTGGTTTGATATGTCGCCGGCCATGCCGGCGCGGCGCGGACTGCACACCGCGTCGATCACGCGGCGCGCAGCCGCGCGTCAGCCGTCGCTGCGGCCCGCGAGCAGCTCGACGGCGAAATCGGTACGCACGTCCTTCGCCGCGACCATCCGCTGCGCGATCCGGTCGATGTCGGCGCCCGTCGCGCCGGCCGCGACGGCGATGTTGCGCGCATGCAGCGCCATGTGGCCGCGCTGGATTCCTTCGGTCGCGAGCGCACGCAGCGCCCCGAGATTCTGCGCAAGCCCGACCGCGACCGCAATTTCGCCGAGTTCCTGCGCGGACGTCACGTTCATGATCTTCAATGCGAGGCGCGCGAGCGGGTGCGTCTTCGTCGCGCCGCCGACGAGCCCGACCGGCATCGGCATCTCGATCGTGCCGACGAGGTCGCCGTTCGCGGCCTTCTCCCACGTCGTCAGCGACGTATAGCGGCCGCTGCGGCTCGCGTACGCATGCGCGCCGGCCTCGACCGCGCGCCAGTCGTTGCCGGTCGCGACCACCACCGGATCGATGCCGTTCATGATGCCCTTGTTGTGGGTCGCCGCGCGGTACGGATCGGTCGCCGCGAACACGTATGCGTCGATCACGCGGTCGATCACCGCTTCGCCGGCGTAATCGTCGGTCGCGAGCGTCGCGGCCGAGTACCGTACCTCCGCGCGCGCCAACCGCAGGTCGGCGAGGTTCGACAGTATCCGCAACCGTACCTGGCCGCCGGTAATCGCCTCGATGCGCGTCGCGACGGTCTCGGCCATCGTGTTGACCGTGTTCGCGCCCATCGCGTCGCGCACGTCGACGATCAGGTGCGCGACGATCATCGCGCCGCGCGGCGTGTCGGGAAACACGTGAACCTCGATGTCGCGGCAGCCGCCGCCGAGCCCGACCAGCACCTTGTCGCGGCTGTTCGCGAGCGCGATCAGTTCGGCCGCATGACGCAGGATCGCGAGCCGCGCGCCGTACGGATCGTCGACGCCGACCACCTGGACCTGCGCACGCATCAGCGGGCCGCTGCTCGACGTGCGGAAGCCGCCCGCCGCGCGCGAAAGCTTCGCCATGTACGATGCGGCCGCCACGATCGACGGCTCCTCGACGGCCATCGGCACGATCACGTCCCGGTCGTTGATCCTGAAGTAGCCGGCCACCGCCATCGGCAGCTCGAACGTGCCGATCACGTTCTCGATCATCCCGTTCGCGGTATCGAGCGGCAGCGCGCCCGGTCGGGCGAGCAGCGCGTGCTCGGCATCGTCGAGCCCGACGACGCGGGCCAGGTGGGACAGGCGTTGCTCGGGCGTCAGCGAGCGGAAGTTCGGCAAGGCGGAATCGATCGGCATGATGGGTTGACTGTTGCGGGGTGGCGGTATTGCCCGTCGGTGCTTGCGGCGGGCAGTGGATAGCCGAATAATAGTCACGCTGTACCCATTGAAAAGGTACAGACGGCGCAGACAGTCCCTCAACCGTACCCATGACAGTAGGCCGGCCCGACGGAAGATTCCGATGAAACAGCGTGCAAAAGCCAGCCTGTCTGGCGCGATGGCGGACAATCTCGCCAGACAGATCGAGGAAGGGGTGTTGCCGGCCGGCGCGAAACTGCCGTCGATCAGGGAATACGCTGAGGCGTCCGGCTGCTCGAAGAACACCGTGATCAGCGCGTTCGAGATGCTCGCGGCCGACGGCCTGATCGAGCCGCGCCGCGGCTCCGGCTTCTTCGTCACGCGACGTGCGGCGGCCACGCCCGACCTCGACGAGCCGAGCTCGCTCGACCGCGCGATGGACATCGTGTGGCTGATGCGCGAGCAACTGCACGTGAAACCCGACGTGCTCAATCTCGGCGAAGGCTTCCCGCCGATCGAGTGGCTCGAGGAAACGCGGCTGAACCAGTACCAGCAGCGCATCATGCGCACGAGCGCCGCGTCGCTGTTCCGCTACGGCAGCCGCTTCGGCTACCTGCCGCTGCGCCAGTCACTGCAACAGAAGCTCGCCGGTTACGAGATCGAGGCGCCGCCCGCGCAGATCGTGCTCACGCACGGCGCGAACCAGGCGATGGACCTCGTGCTGCGCTATTTCGTGCGCCCCGGCGACACCGTGCTCGTCGACGATCCCGGCTACTACCCGCTGTTCGGCAAGCTGAAGCTGAGCGGCGCGAACATCGTCGGCGTGCCGCGCGAGATCGACGGTCCCGACGTCGCGAAGCTGGCCGAGCATATCGCCGCGTACCGGCCGAAACTGTTCTTCACGCAATCGGTCGGCCACAACCCGACCGCGACCGATACGAGCGCGGCCAAGGCGCACCGCATCCTGCAGCTCGCCGACGCGCACGACCTGATCATCGTCGAGGACGATGCGCTGGCCGACCTGCGGCCGCGCTCGCTCACGCGCATCGCGACGCTCGACCAGTTGCGCCGCACGATCTATATCGGCAGTTTTTCGAAATCGGTGTCGGCCGCGCTGCGTGTCGGGTTTCTCGCGTGCAATGCGGCGCTTGCCAGCGATCTCGCCGACGTGAAGATGCTGACGCACGTCAGCAGCTCGGAATACTGCGAACGCACGCTCGATGCGATCGTCAGCGATGGCCACTTTCTCAGGCATACGAATCATCTGCAGGAGAAGCTGCGGCGCGCGACCGGCACCGCGCTCGATGCGCTCGGCCGTCTCGGCGCGGAGGTCTATCGGCCGTGCGAGCAGAACCTGTATCTGTGGGCCGCGCTGCCCGGCTGGCCGGATTCGATGTCGCTCGCGCAGGCGCTGCTGGAGCGCGGCGTGATCCTCGCGCCCGGGGCGGTATTCTCGCCGCACGCCGATCGTCCGTCGAAGTATTGCCGGTTCAACGTTGCGTATCTGGCGGACAAGCGGTTTGCGCAGGCGTTGCAGGCGATTGCGTAGGCGCGGCATGTCGTTGGAAAAGGGAAGCAACCGTAGCCGCGCGCCGATTCGCCATCGACGTTGCGCGGTATTCATCCATTCAATTCGAGGTGATCGATTTGGCCGATATCGATGAACAAGGCATGCATTCGTTGAAACGAGCCGCGAGTGGACCGCCATTCTGGCTCGCGATGATCTGGATCGTGCTCGGGCTTCCGGCTCTCGCGTTTGCGGGCTTCTTCGGCTATTCCACGGCCTCCTGCAGTTCCTTCGGCGACGCGCTGAACTGGGCGCTGTTTCTCTCGGCCTTCGCCGTGATGGCCGGCGTCATCCATCATGCGCCCAGCATGTTGATCGGACTTGTTGTCTGCGCCGCAGCTGCGTCGATTGTCCGACGTTTTCAACGAATCGAGGTGACATGGATAGGGTTCCTGGTCACGCTAACCGGCATCTACTTTGCCGCGGCGATTGTCGGGAAGCTGATGGATTCATACTGGTCGTGCAGCCTCTTTTGACAGGCACCCCATCGCCACTCTAATGCTCACGCGAGGATTCAATCCGTATCGAAACCCGGTGTTTGAAAAACGCGGGCCGCGCAACAGGCCGGCCCGCATTCATCGCACCGACCCCGCCTACACGCGCCGCAACGGCCGGAACCCGGCACGCACTTCACGCGCGAACAATTCCGGTTCCTCCCATGCCGCGAAGTGCCCGCCCTTGTCGACTTCGTTGAAGTAGATCAGGTTGTGATAACTGCGCTCGGCCCAACTGCGCGGCGCCTGATAAATCTCGCCCGGAAACACCGTGATCGCCGCCGGCAACGAGATATCCACCGCGTTGAAGTTGTTCGAGTGATCCTCCCAGTAGATCTGCGCGGCCGACGTCGCTGTATTGGTCAACCAGTACAACGAAATGTCGTCGAGAATCTCGTCGCGCGGAATCGAGCGTTCGGGCACGCCGCCGCTGTACGTCCACTGCGAGATCTTGTCGTACATCCACGCGGCCTGTCCGGACGGCGAATCCGCCAGCGCATAACCGACCGTCTGCGGCCGCGTGACCATCATCGCCGAGTAGCCGCAGTTGTCGCGATAGAACGTCGCGAGCTTCTCGTACGCAGCCTTCTCCTTCGGCGACAGCGACGCCGGCGCGGGCGCATCGGTCGCGAGCAGCGTGGCGATGTCCGGCGGCACCGTCGCCGGCATGTTCACGTGAATCCCGGCCAGACCTTGCACGCGCTGCATCGCCATCCGGTGCGAGATCACCGAGCCGCAGTCGCCGCCCTGCGACACGAAGCGCGTATAGCCGAGCCGCGCCATCAGTTCGCCCCACGCGCGCGCGATGTGATCCGAACCCCAGCCGGTCTTCGTCGGCCGGCCCGAGAAACCGAAACCCGGCAGCGACGGCACGACGACATGGAACGCATCGTCCGCGCTCGCGCCGTGCGCGGTCGGATCGGTCAGCGGGCCGATCGCCTTCAGCAACTCGAAGATCGAACCGGGCCAACCGTGCGTCATGATCATCGGCATCGCGTTCTCGTGCCGCGAGCGGACGTGAATGAAATGAATGTCGAGCCCGTCGATTTCCGTGATGAACATCGGGAAACCGTTCAGGCGCGCCTCGCCCTTGCGCCAGTCGTAGTCGGTGCCCCAGTAGCGCAGCAGCGCCTGCATGCGCGCGAGCCGCACGCCCTGCGATTCGTCGGCGACGGTCTCGCGGCCCGGCCAGCGCGTCGCGGCGATGCGACGGCGCAGGTCGGCCACGGCTTCATCGGGAATGTGTGCGGTGAACGGGCGTATGCCGCTCGCGCCGGTGGCCGCATGCAGCGCGGTGGGCAGCATCGCCGACACCCCGGCGGCCACGGAAGTGGCCAGCAGGTGGCGACGCATCGGGGAAAACGGTGTGGAAGACATCGTTCGGCATCTCCTTTCGTGAAGTGGAAAGTGAACATGCCGCGCGCGAGATCGCGCCCAGGCTTTCAATCCGGCGCGCCCTCGTCACGCGGCGTCGCCCATTTGAAAGGTCTGATGTATCCCGGATTTGTCTGATTTGTACGCGTTTGTAGCTGTTGCGCGGCGAGCGGCCACGCCTGTATGGCTGCCCGCCGATGCGGCGCTCAGAGCGCCTTGACGATCGCGCCGTCGACGCGAATGTTCTGCCCGGTGATGTAGCCCGCGCCGTCCGACAGCAGGAACGCGACCGTCTTCGCGATCTCGCCGGTCTTGCCGAAGCGGCCGGCCGGAATGCGCGCGACGATCTCCGGCGTTTCCGGCCAGCTGTCGATGAAGCCCGGCAGCACCGCGTTCATCCGGATGTTCTCGGCCGCATAGCGTTCCGCGTAGAGGCGCGTCCACGCGCTCAACGCCGCCCGCAGCGCCGACGACACGGGCATCGGCTGCTCGGGTGCCTCCGCCGCGAAGCTCGAGATGTTGACCACCGCGCCGCCGCCCTGCTTCTGGAAGATCGGCGTCACGCGGCGCATCACGCGCACCACGTTCAGCAGGATCAGGTCGAGGCCCGCGTGCCAGTTGTCGTCGGTGATCGCCAGCAGCTCGCCCTTCGGCGGATGGCCGGTGTTGTTCACGACCGCGTCGATCCGCCCGTAGCGCGCGACCGTTTCCTGCACGAGCCGGTCGATATCGGCTTCTTCCGTCACCGAGCCCTGGATGCCGAAGCCGCCCAGTTCCTCGCCGAGCGCCACCGCGCTGCCCGACGGCGACATCAGCGCGACGCGGTAGCCGGTCGCCGCCAGTTCGCGCGCGATCGCCGCGCCCATGCCCTTGCCCGCCGCCGTGATCAGCGCCACTTTTTCTACAGTCACGATCCGCTCCTCGTTTCGATTCTGCCGCCGCGCAGCCGCCATTCGGCGCGCCATGGTGGTAATGTAGGCGCATCGATTCCGGCTGTCGAACCAGTATTTCTGCCGCCAGCCGATAGTTTTTCTACAGCCTGACGATGCCGCCACGCCCTTCCCGCCTGCCGCCACTGAATGCGCTTCGTGCGTTCGAAGTGTCCGCGCGGCACCTCAATTTCCGCGCCGCCGCCGACGAGATCGGCGTCACGCAGGGCGCCGTCGCGCAGCAGGTGCGCCACCTCGAGGACGTGCTCGGCCTGAAGCTGTTCGAGCGCCTGCCGCGCGGCCTCGCGCTCACGCACGACGGCGCCGCGTATTTCTCCGACGTGCAGCGCGCGCTGCATGCGATCGCCGACGCGACCGACAAGCTCGTCAAGCGCCGCGCCGCGCTGACGATCAGCACGACGCCGTCGTTCGCGTCGAAGTGGCTGATCCCGCGGCTCGCGCAGTTCACCGACGCGCATCCCGACTACGACGTGCGCGTGATCGCCGATCCGCAGATCGCGACGTTCCGCCACGACGGCGTCGACCTCGCGATCCGCTACGGCAAGCCGCCGTTCGGCAAGCATCTCGCCACCCATGCGCTGTTCCCGCTCGACGTGTACGCGGTGTGCAGCCCGTCGGTGCTGACCGCGCCGGCTTCGCCGCGCGCGCTCGCTGGCCAGGTGCTGCTGCACGACGCGCACGATCTGTGGCCCGAATTCCTCGCGGCGATGCCCGAACCGGTCGACGTCGATCCGCACAAGGGGCTGCGCTTCAACCAGACGTCGCTCGCGATCGACGCGGCCGTCGCCGGTCAGGGCATCGCGCTCGCGACCGAGCCGCTCGTCGAGCGCGACATCGCTGCCGGACGGCTGTGCAAGCCGTTCGACTTCGCGTTTCCGCTGTCGATGGGGTTCTATCTCGTGTATCCGGCCGAGCGCCGCGACGACGACGCGATCGCGGTAATGCGCGCGTGGATGATCCAGGCCGCGTCGGACGGGCGGCCTTGAGCCGCGTGAGCTCGCCTGGCTGGCCTCAGGGGGCGATCCAGCGGGCTTCGTCGCCGCTGTCGTTCAGGTCGAATACCGCTCGACGATGGCCGGCGCGTGCGAGTTCGAGCCAGTCGATGCGCGTGACCGTCATGTGGATCAGGCAGAAGTTTTCGTAGCCGTCGCCGGTCGGCGCGGTACTGTCGGGATGCGCGGCTTCCGGCGACGCGACCGGCGTACCGGGCGGCAACGGTGCGCGATACAGCAGCAGCGTATGCGGACGGCTCGATTGCCAGATCGCGCGCCGCTGCGCTTCGTCGTCGCAGATCGACGCAACGCCTTCCGCGCGAATCTGCACGAGTGCATCGAGGTCATTGGCGACGATCGAGATGCGCGGATCGCGACGCAACTCCGCGACCTTCTCCGAACGTGCATCGGTATGAAACGACAGCACGCGCTCCGTGCGATTCACCTGACGCAACACGATCGTCCGAACCTTCGGCGCACCGTCGAGGCCGAGCGTCGCCGCCTGCAACATCGTGAACGGCGAGCGCTGCACGCTGACGCCGGACTCGAGGCAGGACCAGAGGCGATCGTAGGTTTGCGCGAGCGATGCGGAGGTCGAGTCGGACATGGGACGGTGGCGATCGTCGGTGTTTCGATCGCGCCAGCTTAACCGTTTGTTTCGGCGACGGCTCGCATGGGATGCGTCGCCGCCATGTGCCGGTCAGTTGTAGCCGAGCACGACCGGCGCCGCATCGCCTGCATCGGGCGCCGGCTCCGCGCCGAACCGGCCGAGCACGTCGGCCACATATTGCGGCCCGGCGCTGATCTGCGACGAGCGATGCTTCGCCGGCTGCTTATACGCGGCGCTCGCCGCCGCCCCCATCGATGCCGTTTCGTTGACGGTGATATTCACGCTGATGTCTCCTCACGCGGCCAGCGCCGCACCATATGCGCGCACGAGGCGCGCGACGCCTTCCCGGATCGCCTCGACGTCCGGCGCGGCGAACGACAGGCGCAGCGATGCCGCGTCGACGTTGTCCGCGAAGAACGCCTTGCCGGGCACGAACACGATCTTGTTGGCGATCGCCTGTTGCAGTAGCACGTCCGACGGCACCGCGCCAAGCCGCGCCCACACGAACATCCCGCCTTCGGGACGATGGAATTCGATCGCATCGCCGAACCCGTCGCGCAGCGCGTCGCACATCGCGTCGCATTTGCGCCGGTACGCGGCCGTGATGCGCGGCAGATGGCGTTCGAGCGCACCGTCGGCCAGATATTCGGCGGCAGTAGCCTGCGTCCACGGCGTGCTGCACAGATCGACCGTCTGCTTCGCGATCACGCAGCGCCGCGTGATCTCGGCCGGCGCGATCGTCCAGCCCACCCGCAACCCCGGCGCGACGATCTTCGACAGGCTCGCGAAATGCACGAGCCAGTCGCGCGCGCCGTCCACTTCACCGGCCAGCGCGAGCATCGACGGCACGGCTTCGCCCGCGAAACGCAGGTCGCCGTACGGATCGTCCTCGACGATCAGGAAACGGTATTGCACCGCGAGACGCAGCAGCTTCAGCCGGCGTTCGCGCGTGAGCGTCGCGCCCGTCGGGTTCGCGAAAGTCGGGACCGTGTAGAGCAGCTTCGGCTGCGCGATCGCGCCGGACGCGAGCTGCGCCGCGAGACGATCGACGTCGAGGCCTTCGCCGTCGACGGGGATCGTCACGATGCGCGCCTGCTGCAGACGCATCGCCTGCAGCGTGGCCGGGTAAGCCGGCTGCTCGGTCAGCACGACGTCGCCGGGCGACACCATCACGCGCAGCAGCAGGTCGAGGCCCTGCTGCGAACCGGTCGTGACGAGCAGTTCGGCCGGCGTGCACGCGACGCCGCGACGCGCCATCAGCGCGATCAGTTGCTGCTTCAGTTCGGCGAGGCCGTCGGTCGGGCCGTATTGCAGGCAGCGGACGGGTTGCGCGTACGCGCGTTCGGCGGCCGCGTTCAGGCCGTCGACGTCGAACAGGTCGCTGGCCGGATAGCCGCCCGCGAAGGAAATCATGCCCGGTTCGGACAGGTACTTGAACAACTCGCGGATCGGCGAGCCGGCAGGGTTTTGGAATGAGGGCGTGAACGCGTACATGTCGTCGTGAGCTGGTGGGCGCGGACGGCCGGGATAGCCGTCGAGCGCCGGCCGCCAAGGCGCTTCTGGCGCCGCGGCGGTGAATTCGAGCCACGATTGTCGATAGTCATTAAGGGCTCGGCAAACGATATCTATGCACTAGGTCTTGCGGTTTGGTCATTAAATCGCGGGTAACGGGCGGCATGGCGTGCGGATTCGATGTGTGTTTGGGCGTGCTCCAGACGTCACGCATTCCTGCGCATATCCCGCGTCGTCGCCTCCGCCGCCTGGATGCCGGAAAGCATGGCCGTGGGCACGCCATACCCGGCATCGCGTTGAGATAGTCAGTCGTCGACCGCCGCCTGTGTCATCCCGCTCGTCCCTTCCGCTACCGGCTGGATACCTGTCGCCGGTGCGTAGAGCTCCGGCACCGCCTTGCCGTTTGACGCCCCCCCGGCAACACCAGCGATGGGCAAGTATAGGCGAGCTAGCGTGGCACGCTAGGCGCTGAGATACGCAGAGCCGTCTGTTGTCGCATCGCCGGCATGCGATTGGTCATGAACATGCATGGCAGCACGGCTCCCGGGCAACCGACCTGAATCGAAATCGCCCGATGCGACAGTGGCACCGTGCGGGCCTTGTATGCGAGCCGCCCGTGGTACAGCATGGTCGGGCAACAAATGCCGAACCACGTCGAAACGCGAGCACGTCGCCACGACGCAATCGATCGAGATGCGCTCTCCATCAGCCAGCATGATGCCGCGAGCCACTCCCTTCTCCACGACGATTTCGCGAACATTGGCGCCGAACCGGATCGGCACCAAGCTAACGATGTCACGTCACCGAGCGACACTGGCGCCAAGAGGAGAAACTCACGAAAGGTCATGGAATTACGTGCCGTGCATCGGCGTGCGGTTACCATTGGGACTCGCTGAACAATGAACTCAACCAAAAGATAAGAGACGCAGATGCTGCTGGTACCGCGCACATGCACGCGCCAATCTGACATCAAAGATGGTCCGGTTGCAAAACCGATCCCGCTGAGCGACACGCGAGCTTTAACGGCATACGTGTTGCTCGGCGACCCAGGCTCAGGCAAAACCGAGGCATTCGTGCAGGAAGCCGATACCGGTGGCGGCTATCGCATCAGCGCGGGGGACTTTCTCGCTCTAGATCATCCTGAACTGCAAGACTCGACGTTGCCGGTGTTCCTCGACGGGCTCGACGAAACACGGGCCGGCACCTTCGATGACAGGGTGCCCTTGGACAACATTCGCAAGAAGCTGCAGCAGTTGGGATGCCGCAGTTTCCGCCTCTCGTGCCGTGCTGCCGACTGGCTGGGCAACCCGGATACGGCCAAGCTGCAGTGGCTACTGCCGGCAGGGGAGCAGGTCCACGTGTTCAATTTGTATCCACTTACGCTGGACGACGTTGCCGCCATCCTTCCGGCTAATCACGGCATCGCTGACCCGCAGGCCTTCATCACGTCGGCCGAACGACATGGACTGACCGATCTTCTGTTCAACCCACAGACTCTGGGAATGCTCGCGATGGCGGTCGGCCCAGACAACTGCTGGCCGGAGACTCGGTTGGCCGTATACGAAATGGCGTGCGAGCGGCTGGCACAGGAGCACAACGAGGAACATGTTGCAGCTACTCGCAAAACCGCACCGAATCAAGACATGCTCCATCAGGCCGCAGCATACCTTTGCGCTCTCCAACTGATCGCCGACCTCACCGGCTTCACACGCTCCCCGAAACCGTCAAAGCGGGTACTCAGACTAAATGCCGTGCCGAATCCCCAAGGACTGCCCCTAGACGAAGCATTGGCCAGCCGCCTGTTCAAGTCGATAGGACGCGACGTGTTCGTGCCGGTACACCGGACTGTGGCCGAATTCCTTGCCGCCCGGTGCCTGACCGACCACCTCCGGGAACACCTCACGTTGCGGCGTGTGCTCACGTTAATCTGCGGCTCAGACGGTGGAGTCGTCAGCAGCATGCGCGGTCTGACAGGCTGGCTGGTGTCAATGTCCACCTTGGCTAGGACCGCCCTTGTTCGGCTCGACTCACTTGGTGCCCTCCTGTACGGGGACGCGAAGGACTTCTCGATTGCCGAAAAGTCGACGTTGATGGAGCGCCTCGGCAGCGATATCGCGGTTTCTGCGTCATTCCGCTGGTATGAGTGGGAAGGCCGGTTTACGGCATTAGTCACACCCGAGATGCGCATGATAGTCGCCCAACGACTGGCTGATGAGGACCGCTCGGAGAACCATCAAATGCTGGTGTTTGCTCTGCTCGAGGGACTGCGCGACGTGCCATTAGACACCAACTTAGTGCCTCTCCTACTGCCCATCGTGCGGGATGCGTCCTGGTGGCCAGCCATACGCAGCCGATCCTTAAAAATCTATCGGCGTTGGGTTGGCGCGACCGATCCATCCCTGCGCACATTGTTGGACGACATCCGTTCTGGGGATGTGACCGACAGCGAAGACGAATTGCTTGGTGCATTGCTCAAGATGACGTACCCAGGAGTGCTTTCGTCTGCGGATCTCCCGGCCTTTCTTCATCCTCCGAAACGAAACAACCTTATCGGCGAGTACACGATGTTCTGGCGGCATGACCTAGACAATGTCGACGTCACTGAAGTGCCGAGCTTGCTGGACGCATTCGCAGCGCGGACAGAACTAAGCAAAGGGGACACCCTGCGTGAGTACACCGAAGCCGTCGGTGGTCTGTTAGCGCGTGTTTTAATGGACGACGCGGAGGAAATATCTGATGAACGGTTACTGAACTGGCTGGATGCAGCATGCGGCTTGCACGCGGAAAGTTTGCTGGAGAAAGATGATAAGCAAGCGATCCAACAGTGGCTGCAAGATCGTCCGCACCGCTATTTTTCGCTGCTGGATCTGGCACTGAACCGGTATATGAGCACTGGGAATGGAGTATGGCATGCCGAGGCCCGGCTGCATGGCGCAAAGGCACCGGAGAACGAGTTCGGTTGGTGGCTTGCAAAGGCTCAATCGACCGCAGACGAGGTACCGGGCAAGGAGCTTTTCATCCGAGCGCTCGAGGCAATTTCCGCCGCCCCTCGACTCGATCTCGAAGAAATGCTGATCGCATGCGAAAAACTAGCTGCGTCACGGGGATGGCAAGATTTGCTCGCCGGGAAGCTCACTTGCAGCTTCGAGCAGTGGAAATGGAAATTGGACGCTGCCACACACCGACAAAAACGCAATCTCGAAGCAACTGAGAGGCGCGACTTTTATCGCGCACGACTGGCCGATTTCGCGCTACCACTTGTGCCTCTTGCGATCCTACGTTCCGTGGCCGATGTCTACGAACGCCGGTACTACAATATCGAGGGCAAAACACCGCAAGAAAAGCTGACCAGCTTCTTCGCGGGTGACGAGGACCTGGTTCAGGCTGCGTTCTGCGCGTTGCGCAATGCGATAAACCGTGTGGACTTACCTTCCGTCGAGGAAACCTTGGCGGCCACCTCTAAGGGCAAGCGTATGGTGCTGAATGCACCGGCGCTGATTAGCCTTGAGCTAGCCTATCGCGACGACCATCGAGTCCTCGCCTCGCTGCCTGACAAACGCCTCGCGGCGGTATTGGTGGCCCACTTTGTGCACCCAATCAATGACCACGGCTCCTGGGTGGCTATGGCAGCTGCAACTCGACCGCAATGCTTCGTCGATGCCTTGAGCGCCTATCTGACGGCAATGATGCAGTGGAACAACCGCAGCCCGCATGTCACGTATCTCTTTAGCGATCCAGCCTACGCAGAAGTTTCCAAGACCTGCTTGCTGCCGCTGCTTGCGCAATTCCCCTTGCGCGCACGCCCTTGTCTCCGCGGCGCGCTCATGGATATGTTGCACGAGGCGTTGAAACTTCCTACGCGGGAGGAATTGCTTCCCCTCGTCCAAGTGCGCCTCGACGCACCGAAAGTGGACGGGCCCCAGCGTGCCTGTTGGCTAGCTGCGGGACTGCTACTAGCCCCAGATCGTTATCTGCCTGTTGCCAAAGGGTACCTGCAGAGGCGCCCGCCCGCTGTCGAATACTTCGCCGAGTTCTTGCACCACCGCCGCGAGATCGGTGGTAGTGATACTTCGTGGCCTTCAAACGTGTTGGGATTTTTGATTGAGCATTTTGCAATTGGATGTTCACCCACTCACGCCACCGACTCCGGCTGGGTAAGCCCAGCCATGAATCGTGCCGATCTCGTCAGGCAATTCCTCAACGATTTGGCCAGCAGGCCCGATACAGGAAGTGCCGAACAGCTCAAACGAATTGAAAGCATGCCGGCACTCGCCGAATGGGAGTCAAAGGTGCGGGAAGCCCGAGCCGCCCAGCGGATTGTCTGGCGCGATGCAACGTACGAACGGCCCACATGGTTGCAAGTCTGCGCGGCGCTACAGCAGGGAAGGCCATCTAACCCGGCCGAGATCGCCGCGATCGTAAACGACACCATAGAAGATCTGAAGGAGCAGGTCTGCCGTAGCGACTTGAACCTGAACCGCCAGTACTGGAACGCAGATTCGCACAAGAAAGTAACAACACCTCGACACGAAGAGCTTTGCCGTGACACGCTCACCGACCAACTTCGCATCAGGCTTGAACGGTTCGAGGTTGCCTGCTTGCCAGAGACCCACCACGCCGACGGAAAGCGCTCCGATGTGTGGTGCACCACTGGCACCCTGGGCGGCGTGCCAATCGAGGTCAAGCGCGATCGGCACAGCGAACTTTGGACCGCCACTCGGGGGCAGCTAATAGCGCGCTATGCGACCGATCCACGGGCTAAAGGGCACGGAATTTACGTCGTGCTCTGGTTCGGCGATCCGACGCAAATCCCCCTACCGCCCTCCGGCTTGCGACCGAGAACGTCTGATGAACTTCAGGTAACGCTGGAAGCAGGCTTATCGGAGGAAGAAAGACGCACCATCACGATCCACGTACTTGATTGTTCAGTTCGAGCGAACTAAGCCGCCCCCCGCTTACGACACGGAGATGACGTCGACAGGCGTCGTCACAGCCACGCCAAGAATGCATGGTCCGAGACAACGACGAGGAAGTATTGGGGTAACGGCCGCTTCTGGCTGCGGACTCAACCCGCAACTGAAGCCGACAAATAAGGGGCGGCCTCGGCCGCCCCACGACAACCAATCAATCAGCCCGCCACACCCCGATTAGCCTCGATCACCGTCAACGCGGCCATATTCACGATCCGCCGCACGGTCGCACTGGAAGTAAGAATATTCACCGGCGCATTAACGCCCAACAGGAACGGCCCCACCGCCACATTACTCCCCGCCTCGGTCTTGAGCAGGTTGTAAGCAATATTCCCCGCATCCACGTTCGGACAAACCAGCAAATTCGCGGCCCCCTTCAACGGCGACATCGGCAGCAGCTTCGCCCGCAGCCCTTCATCGAGCGCACAGTCGCCATGCATCTCGCCATCCGCCTCGATATCCGGCGCCTGCTCCCGCACGATCTCCAGCGCCCGGCGCATCTTCACACCCGAAGCCGCGCTCCCCGACCCGAAATTCGACCGCGACAGCAGCGCGACCTTCGGTGTCAGGTTCAACCATTCCATCTGGCGCGCCGCCGCGATCGTGAATTCCGCGATCTGCTCCGCATCGGGGTTGTCGTTCACGTGCGTATCCACCAGCGCGACCGTGCGCTGATCGAGCAACAGGATGTTCATCGCCGCATAGGTCGACGCACCCGGCTTCTTGCCGATCACTTCGTCCACGAACCGCAAGTGATTGTGATACTCGCCCACCGTCCCGCAGATCATCCCGTCCGCATCGCCGAGCTGCACCATCATCGCGCCGATCAGCGTCAGGCGGCGGCGCATTTCCACGCGCGCCATTTCCTTCGAAATACCGTCGCGGCAGCGCAGTTCCCAATACTTCGTCCAGTACTGCGGAAAGCGCTCGTCGTATTCCGGATTGGTCACTTCGACATCCTGACCGAGTCGCAGACGCAGGCCGAATCGCTCGATGCGCGCGAGCAGCACCTCCGGACGCCCGACCAGAATCGGCCGCGCAAGCTTCTCGTCGACGATCACCTGCACCGCGCGCAGCACCCGCTCGTCTTCGCCTTCGGTGAACACGATCCGCGCCTTGCCGCCGTCACGCACGAGCTGACGCGCGGTCGCGAACAGCGGCTTCATGAATGCGCCCGAGTGGTAGACGAATTGCTGCAACTGCTCGACGTACGCATCGAGATTGGCGAGCGGACGCGTCGCCACGCCGCCTTCCATCGCGGCCTTCGCCACCGCCGGCGCGATCCGCACGATCAGGCGCGGATCGAACGGCTTCGGAATCAGGTATTGCGGGCCAAACGACACGTCGTAGGCACCGTAGGCCGCCGCGACGACTTCGTTCTGCTCTTCCTCGGCCAGCCCCGCGATCGCGTGCACCGCGGCGATTTCCATCTCGCGCGTGATCGTCGTCGCGCCCACATCGAGCGCGCCGCGGAAAATGTACGGGAAGCACAGCACGTTGTTGACCTGGTTCGGGTAGTCCGAGCGGCCCGTCGCGATGACGACGTCATCGCGCGTCTCGTGCGCCAGTTCCGGGAAGATTTCCGGCGTCGGGTTGGCCAGCGCGAGAATCAGCGGCCGCGCCGCCATTTCCTTCAGCATGTCCGCCGTGAGGATGCCGCCGACCGACAGGCCGAGGAACACGTCCGCGCCGCCGATCACTTCGGCGAGTTTGCGCGCGTCGGTTTCCTGCGCGAAGCGCGACTTGGCCGGGTCCATCAGCGTGGTGCGGCCGCGATAGACGACGCCCTCGATGTCGGTCACCCACACATTTTCCACCGGCAGCCCGAGGTCGACCAGCAGGTCCAGGCACGCCAGCGCGGCCGCGCCGGCGCCCGACGTCACGACCTTCACTTCCTTGATCGACTTACCGACGACCTTCAGCCCGTTGATGAACGCGGCGGAAACGGTGATGGCCGTGCCGTGCTGATCGTCGTGGAAAACGGGAATCTTCATGCGCTCGCGCAACTTCTGCTCGACGGTGAAGCATTCCGGCGCCTTGATGTCCTCGAGGTTGATGCCGCCGAACGTGGGTTCGAGGCCGGCGATGATGTCGACCAGCTTGTCCGGATCGGTCTCGTTGATCTCGATGTCGAACACGTCGATCCCGGCGAACTTCTTGAACAGGACAGCCTTGCCTTCCATCACCGGCTTCGACGCGAGCGGGCCGATGTTGCCGAGGCCGAGCACCGCGGTGCCGTTCGTGATCACGCCGACCAGGTTGCCGCGGCTCGTGAAGCGGTGCGCCTGCAGCGGATCGGCGGCGATCGACTCGCACACGCTCGCCACGCCGGGCGTATAGGCCTGCGCCAGATCGCGCTGGGTCACCAGCGGCTTGCTCGCGACGACCGAGATCTTCCCGGGGGTCGGAAACTCGTGGTAGTCGAACGCGGCCTGCTGCTGTGTCTCTGTCTGTTTCATGTTGTGGGTCCCGGCGTGGGCGCCAGGCCAATCCCGGCGCGATCCATGAAGGGGATTCTAGGGATCCGCCATAACGTGATGATTCTGTTTTAATATCGGCCCATCACTTTTTCATGATGAATACATGACCAGTCAATGAATTTTGACGCAAACGACGTGGTCAGGCGGCTCGGCGCGCGTCTGAAGATCCGGCATCTGGTGCTGTTGCTGCAGATCCAGCAGCACGGATCGCTGACGCGGGTCGCCGAACACATGGCCAGCAGCCAGCCGGCCGTGACGAACGCGCTGTCCGAACTGGAAAGCATGTTCGGCACGGCGCTGTTCGAGCGCTCGTCGCGCGGCATGCGGCCCACCGCGCTCGGCGCGGTCGTGCTCGAGCGCGCGAAGGCGATGATCAAGGATCTCGACCACCTCGCCCGCGAGATGGAGGCCGTCGCCGCCGGGCATGCGGCCCATCTGCACATCGGCGTGATTCCGTTCATCTCCGGCCAGATGCTGTCGGCCGCGCTGAAGCGGCTGCAAGCGCGCATGGAGCGGCGCCTGACCGTGACGATTCACGAAGGCACCAGCGATCAGCTGCTGCTGCAACTCAAGGATCACAGTGTCGACATCGTGATCGGGCGCGCGTCGTCGGCGATCGATCTCGGGCAGGTTTCGTTCGAAGTGCTGTACCAGCAGCAGCCGCGCATGATCGCGAGCCGGCGCCTGGCGGCCAAGCTCGCCCGCACGCCGCTGGACTGGCACAAGCTGCACGCGCTCGACTGGATTCTCGGCGCGCCGCACACGCCGATGCGCGAACAGGTGACCGACCTGTTCCTGTCGGCCGGCATCGCGCCGCCCGTGCCGATCGTCGAAAGCTATTCGTCGAAGCTGATCGGCGAAATGATCGCGTCGAGCGACGAAGCCGTGTCGATCGTGCCGGCCGATATCGCGGAAGAGCTGGTGCGGATCGCCGGCGTGGCGATCGTGCCGTATTCGCTGGTGTGGACGCTGCCGCCCATCGCGCTGTTCACGCGTTCCGCCGATTCGCGGTCGCCCGCGCGCGATCTGCTCGTCGACGCGCTACGCGCGGTGTGCAAGGAGACTTACGGGGACGCACAGCGGTAACACGCTATTGGGCGGCGGCGAGGCGCCGCAGGATTTCCGGACGCTCCGCACTCAGCACGCGATCCGCGCCTTCGCCTCTGTCATAGCGTTTGCTCGTCCGGTAGGAAAAGCGCTTCGCGTATCGATTGGCGGCGGGATCGAACGTCCATGCGTCGACGTCGAAGACGTGCTTGCCGAAATGATCCTCACCCTTGCCCCACACGTAGTCGGCCCGGACGAACAGCGGATACGGCGACACCTGCGGCACGCTCCACATCGCACGATCGGCCATCTCGGTTTCGGTGACGATCGGCATCAGGTTCTCGATCTTGCCATTCGCGCCGACACGCAGGACAGCCACGCGTTCCAGCATTCCGCTGCCGCCACCCGAGAACATTCCCGAGAAAAACACCCACGAGCCGCCCGACGCAATCGGCAGCCGTTCGGAGCGTGGATTCAGACCGAACTGGTACAGCTCCCTGGCGGAACCGGGGACAAGCTTCGGCGGCATCTCGAAGCACGGCGCACGGTCGGGCAGCACGCAGAGCTTCACGCCCGACAACGGAAGCCCGTCGGCATCGAGCTTGCCTTCGGATTGCGTGAAACGCGGGAATGCAGTTTCGCCGGAGGCTGCTTGAACGTGGGCGATGCCGACGACCGCCACGCTCGAGATCACCGCGAGCGTTTTACCGATCCGGCGCATCACCCCTCCCCCCGATGACACACCACCTCGATATTGTGTCCATCCGGACCGGTGACGAACGCCGCGTAATAGTTCGCGTGATAATGCGGCCGCAGCCCGGGCGCGCCATTGTCTTTCGCACCAGCCTCCAGCGCCGCGCGGTAAAACGCATCGACTTGCTGCCGCGTGTCGGCCACGAATGCGATGTGGAGATGCGCCGGCTTCTCGTCGGTCTGGAACAAACACAGCGAAGGCTTGCCGGGCGCACTGATCTCTATCCCGTACGACGGCTCGCCTTCCCCGACGATCACGACGCCCAGCGGTTCAAGCGCCTTGAGGAAAAACGCCTTGCTGGCGGCGTAGTCGCTGACGCCGAATTTGACGTGGTCGAACATGGGGCTCCCCCGGATGAATGAGCTTGGGATGGACAGTGATACGGTCCTGGCGAACCGGACAGATGATACGGGAATAGCGGTGACCGAAGCCGCTCTCCGATCGCGCAATGCACTGGCTTTCCCATGCGCTCTCACACACGTCGCCGCGCATCCACAGCGGCTCAGGTCAAGGCGGCGAACACCGGCTGGCTCCTGACGCTCTCGCGCTGCAGCATGCGCGCGTACCAGGCGCGAAGCGCTTCGCATTCCTCAGGCACCGGCAGCTTCACGAGCATCGCAAAGATCAGACCGCCGATGACGGTGATGTCGGCCATCGAGAACGTCGCACCCGCGACATACGGCCGGCTTTGCAGAACGGCATCGAAGTAGCGCATGCCCCTCAGCGCCTTGTCGCGCTGGCGGAACCCCCACTCCGGGTTTTGATACGTCTCGACGTCGGGGCCGAGCCCCGGCGTGCCGTGATGGAAATAGACGCTGACGGCGTCGAGCAGCTCCAGCTCGGCGCGTTTGCTCATCATGTGAATGATGCCCTTTTCGCGAGGCGTGCTGCCGGTGAGCGTGGGCGCGCCATCGAGTGCGTCGAGGTATTCGGTAATGGCCGTGCACTCGGCGATACAGGTTCCGTCGTCGAGCTCCAGCACCGGCAACGTACCCGAATAATTCTTGCCGGCGATGAACTCGGGCTTTTTATGCTCGCCCTTGTAAAGATCGACCATCACGAACTCGACGCGCGATTGCAGCCCCTTTTCGGCCAGCGCGATGCGCACGCGGGTCGGATAGGGCCCGGTCGGGAAATCGTAGACCTTCATCAGGGGCAGTCGGGCTACGTCGAAATTGGCGGTACGGGAAGTCATTGCAGGCGCGCTCCATGGTCGTTTGCACTGGATCGGACGACATGAACACACGTCGCCCGCGAATCTACCTAACGTTTGTTAGGTTAACCATATAAGGTACAATCCGGAGTGTCAACACCATTTCCCGTGCGCGGAGACTGACGCAGTGACGAACGACGCGAGCTCGAACTCGAGAGAAAGAATTCTGGCAGCCGCCACGCGGCTCGCGCAGACGCACGGTTACGGCGGCTTGAACTATCGGGATCTCGCCAACGAGGTGGGGATCAAGGCCGCGAGCATCTACCACCATTTTGAAAGCAAGGCCGATCTCGGCGCGGCGGTAGCGAGGCGTTATCGGGAAGATTCAGCGGCGGCGCTGAACGACATGCTGGCCCGATCGCGCGATCCGCTGGATTGCCTGCGTCGCTATCCGGATACCTTTCGCAAGGCGCTCGAGACCGGCAACCGCCTGTGCCTGTGCAGCTTCATGGCCGCCGAAACCGACGACCTGCCGGAAGTCGTGATGAAGGAAGTGCTGGCCTTCGCCGACGTGAACGTGGCGTGGTTGAGCAAGGTGCTGTCCGCGGCGGCAGTGGTCGGCGCTCGGGAGAGCAAACAGCGGGCGCGGGCCATCTTCGCCGCCATCGCCGGCGCTCAGCTCATCGCGCGCAGCCGTGCCGATCTCTCGCTCTACGACGCGCTGATCGACAGTTATCGTAAGGCAGGCCTTTTGCCCGCGTAGCCGTGCAGCGGCGACGCGGCTTCGGGCGACGTCGAACGTTCGCGAACGGGTGATGATCAATCGGGCGCTCCACGCCGTCAGAAGCCCGCTCTCTACGGATGAAAAGTCTCGCCCCGCTTCAGCATGTCGATGAATTCCGCGATTTTGCGCGCCCGCGTTTCCGGCTTCTTGGCGCTCTGTATCCGGAACAGGATCGCATAGCGATTACGGCTGTTCAGCGTTGCAAAAAACTTCGCGGCTTTCGGATTGGCGTCCAGCGCCGCCTGCAAGTCGTCCGGCACGGTCGAGTTGCTGGCCGACGTATAGGCCGCCTCCCAGCGGCCGTCCTTCCTGGCCCTGTCGATCTCGGACAGGCCAGACGGCTGCATCCTGCCTGCGGCGATCAACGCTTCGGCCTTGTCCTTGTTGATTTTTGACCAGATGCTTTTCGCGGAACGCGGGCTAAAGCGCTGCAACCAATACTGCTCGCTCTCGGCCTTCTTTTGGCCATCGATCCAGCCGTGGCAGAGGGCGCTCTCAACCGCCTGTTCGTAGGTGACGGTTCGCTGCTCCGCGCCTTTTTTCGCGAGCCGCAGCCATGCTCCGGTCGACGTGCCGCCGTTTTGCCCCAACCAGTTTTCCCATTCGGCCTGACTGGCGAACGTCAGCGCACAATCGGTCATGACACGATCCTGAATGGTTGCGTTTTCAACGACTCGAAAGCCGCCGCTCAACCAATGAGCGGCAGCCACCGCAACACGCCATGGCGAAAAACCGCGTCAAACAATCCGGTTCAACGCATCGGCAAACCGCTTCACCGCCCCATCGATGTCATGCAGCTTGTCGAGACCGAACAACCCGAGCCGGAACGTCTTGAAGTCCGCCGGCTCGTCGCATTGCAACGGCACGCCCGCCGCGATCTGCAAACCGACATCGGCGAATTTCTGCCCGGTGCGAATACCGTCGTCGTCCGTGTAGCTGACCACGACACCCGGCGCCTCGAACCCTTTCGCGGCCACGCTTCTGAATCCCTTCTCCGTCAGCACGGCACGAACGCGCTCGCCGAGTTCGAGCTGTTCCGCCTTCACCTTGTCGAAGCCATATGCCTCGGTTTCCTTCATCACGTCGCGCAGCGTCGTGAGGCTGTCCGTGGGCATCGTCGCGTGGTACGCGAACCCGCCGCCCTCGTACGCTTCCATGATCTGCAGCCACTTGCGCAGATCGCACGCGAAGCTGGTGCTCGTCGTCGAATCGATGCGTTCCCGCGCGAGCGGGCTCAACATGACCATCGCGCAACACGGCGACGCGCTCCAGCCCTTTTGCGGCGCGCTGATCAGGATATCGACGCCGCTCGCCTGCATGTCGACCCACACGGTGCCCGACGCGATGCAATCCAGCACGAACATGCCGCCGACCGCATGCACGGCATCGGCCACCGCGCGCAGGTACGCATCGGGCAGCATCATGCCGGACGCGGTTTCGACGTGCGGCGCGAACACGAGATCGGGCTTGTGCTCGTTGATCGCGGCGACCACTTCGTCGATCGGCGCCGGCGCATAGGCGGCCTGCCTGCCCGCTTCGACCGGACGCGCCTTCAGCACCGTCGTCTCGGACGGAATGCCGCCCATGTCGAAAATCTGCGACCAGCGGAAGCTGAACCAGCCGTTGCGGATGACGAGGCACTTCCTGTTCGTCGCGAACTGCCGCGCCACGGCCTCCATGCCGAACGTCCCGCTGCCCGGAACGATCGCGACCGACTTCGCGTTGTAGACGTTTTTCAGCGTGGCGGAGATGTCGCGCATGACGCCCTGGAAGCGCTGCGACATATGGTTGACGGAGCGATCGGTGTACACCACCGAATATTCGAGGAGCCCCTCGCGGTCAACATCGGGAAGTAAACCTGGCATGCTCGCCTCCGGTGAAAGATGAACGATGGAATCAGGACAAGCAGCGTCTTCGATTCGATACTGCTCTGCACCCATGCAAATGCGTCATTTCCTCGACGAAAGCAGATTCTAACGAACGGCGCCGGTCGATTGGGGCATATTTTGTCTGCTGCGGAGCCCGGTATTCGTCGACGCCGGCCCCTGCCGCGCACATCGCCCCGTTCCATGTAAGGGTTAACGACGCGTGCGGCGCGCGTCACATAACATGTCGACCAGGCCCTTCACGACGGAATTTTCGATGACCTCCTCTCCCGCATCGTCACTGCAGTCGTCAACCGATCGCGCGCTCGCCGAGCGCATCGACGCGGTCCTGTCCCGCCAGCTCGACACGCAGCGCCTCGTCGGCGCCGTCGTCCTCGTCGCCCGCGACGGCGAACTCGTCTATCGCCGCGCGGCCGGCTTCGCGGACCGCGAATCGCGTACGCCGATGCGCGAGGACACGCTGTTCCGGCTCGCATCGGTGACGAAGCCGATCGTCTCGGCGGCCGCGATGGCGCTCGTCGCGCAACGCAAGCTGTCGCTCGACGACGACGTCACGCGCTGGCTGCCCGAATTCCGTCCGGCGCTGCCCGACGGCCGCGTGCCGACGATCACGGTGCGCCAGCTGCTCGTGCATACCGCCGGCCTCGACTATCGCTTCAACGAAACCGACGCGAACGGCCCGTATGCGCGTGCGGGCGTCTCCGATGGGCTCGATGCCGCATCGATCACGCTCGCCGACAACCTGCGCCGGATCGCGAGCGTGCCGCTGCTGTTCGCGCCCGGCACCAGCTGGAACTACTCGCTGTCGATCGACGTCATCGGCGCGCTGATCGAGGCCGTCTGCGGCGTGCCGCTCCCCGATGCGATCGATGCGCTCGTGCTGCGCCCGCTCGGCGTGCACGACACGGCGTTCGTCGCACGCGATCCCGCGCGGCTCGCGACGCCGTACGTCAACGACACGCCGCAGCCGCACCGGCTCGCCGAGAACGAGACGGTACCCATCGTCGAAGGGTTCGTCGGCGTCACGTACTCGCCGTCGCGTGCGCTGGATGCACACGCGTTCCCGTCGGGCGGCGCCGGGATGGTCGGCACCGCCGGCGACGTGCTGACGGTGCTGGACACGTTGCGCGCGGGCGGCGGCGCGATCCTGCCCGCCGAGCTGGTCGACGAGATGGGCCGCGTACAGACCGGCGATCTGGAATTGCCGGACCTGCCCGGCGCGGGCTTCGGAATCGGCTTCTCGGTGCTGCACGACCCGCAGGCGGCCGCGTCGCCGGAATCCGTCGGCACGTGGCGCTGGGGCGGCGTCTACGGTCATTCGTGGTTCGTCGACCGCGCACGCGGGCTCACCGCCGTGTCGCTGTCGAACACGCTCTACGAAGGGATGAACGGGCAGTACACGCTCGATCTGCGCGATGCGATTTATGGTGTGCGGTAGCGCGGAATGGAAAAGGCCCGGCAAAGCCGGGCCAGTCTCGTTCCATGCGGCTCGGCCACTTCCTCGCGCCCGGCATGGCGAATAACGTGCGGCGAGCGCCCTGAATCGACGCAACGCCAATTCCGGCTGACCGCATCGTTGTCGCACGCCGTCACGGACGTTTCCCCTACCTGGCAAGGATCACGTACAAGCCCAAGCCGGTATAAGCGATGAACAAGACCGCAGCGACGATACAGGCAATACGCCCGATCCCGCGCAGACGCGTCATACCGAAATACATCAACCCGGCACCGACAAGCAGCCACAACGGCCAATAGCTGATGCCCAAAATCAGCATCATGACCGGCCACGGTATATCGATGGCGATGTCGCTCATTCCAGCGGGCCCCCGTTGCTCAAGTAGACAGTCAGTGTGTAAAAACCTCCGCGATGTTGCCACATTCCGACATCGACGACATCGGGTACGGATCAGCCTGCCGACGACAAAAAAAGCCCGACGAAAGTCGGGCCAACGGGTTTGAGACACTAGGAGAATCCCGCCCACCCCATACCGGGCGGTCACGCCGCGCTACACGACGTTCTTTTCGACGATCGGCCGGTTTTCGAGCACGCGCGCCCAGCCGAGCGACGACAGGTCGAGCGTGTCGTAACGCCCGCCCAGAATGAGTTCGCTGACGCCGCGCCCCGTCGCGGGCCCCTGCTGCAGCCCGTGGCCGCTGTAGCCGTTCGCGAACACGACGTTGTCGAGTTCCGGGTGGTAGCCGATGATCGCGTTGTGATCGAACACGTTGTACTCGTAGTAACCGGACCAGCAATTCTCGACGCGCAGCGCCTCGAATTCCGGTACGCGATGCGCGAGCGTCGGCCAGATCACGTCGTCGAACAGGTCGTGGTCGACTTCGTCGAGCGGCAGGTCGTCCGGGTCGCGATCGGGGCTCGGCGACGTGCCGCAGATATACGTGCGCCCTTCCGGCCGGAAATACACGCCGGTCGGATCGATCAGCAGCGGGCAATCGGCAAGCTTCGCTGGCGACGATACGTTGAAGATGCTGCGACGCCGTGCAAACACCGGAATGTCGATGCCCATCATCGACGACAGCGTACGCGTCCATGCGCCGGCCGCGTTGACGAGCGTGTCGCACGCGTAGCGCTCGCCGTCGTCCGTCACGACATGCGTAATCTTGCGGCCGTCGCGCACCACGTCCTTCACGTCGGCCGGCACGTAGCGCGCGCCGAGCGCCTGCGCCTTCTTGCGCAGCGCCTGCACGAGCCCGTAGCCGTCGAACCAGCCTTCGCCGCTCACGCCGTACGCACCCGACACGAGATCGTCGACGTTCAGCCACGGAAACTTCGCGCGCAGCGCGTCGCCGTCCATCAGCCGGATATCGGCGCCGAGGCTGGTCTGCAGCGCATGGTTCTCGCGCAGCGTCGCGTCGCCGGCCGGCGTCGCGAGGAACAGGTAGCCGCCTTCGTGCAGATCGATCGACGGCCGGTTGCCGTCCACTTCGAGCCGCTCGCCGATCGTGCGCAGGAACTCGATGCCGAACAGCGACATCTCGATCGACAGCGGCGTGGAAAACTGCTGGCGAATCGACGCGGCCGACAGCGCCGACGACGATCTTGCATAGGTAGGATCGCGTTCGATGACGGTCACGGCGACCGTGGGATCGGTGGCGCGCAGGAAATACGCGATCGAGCTGCCGATCACACCACCGCCGACGATGACGACTTGAGAACTCACGACTGACTCCGGTTACACGTAAAAGGCGCAGCCAGCCGGCCGCGCCCGTTGGGTGGTTCGTGCCGCGACTCGCGCGGCGTCGCGCGGGCAGCCTTCGTGGGCGATCGCTCCGGCTATTTCAGCACGTCCGGCATCGCCGCGAAAGCCCGCTCACGCGGGTTGCATTCAGTCCGCCGACTTGGTCGTGACGGGCTGCCACGCGGCGTTCTTCACTTCATACAGCGTCGAGCTCGGGTTCTTCAGGTCGCCCGTGTTCGTGAACGCGATCGTGCCCGTGATGCCGTCGTAGCGCGTGCCCTTCAGCGCGCCGTTGAAATCGGCCGGCTTGGTCGAGTTCGCCTTCTGCATCGCATTGATCGCGATCCACGTCGCGTCGTACGCGAACGGCGCATACGCGAGCATGTCGACGCCGTACTTCTGCTTGAATTTCGTTTCGAACAGCTTGCCCTTCGCGAGACGCGACAGCGGCTGCCCGTATTCCCACACCGACGCGCCCTCGGCCGCATTGCCGGCCAGCCGGATGAAGTTCGCGTTCATCACGCCGCCGCCCGCGAGGAACTGCGCGCGGATGCCGAGCTGGCGCATGCGCTTCACGAGCATCGCGGCCTGTGCGTCGAGGCCGCCGAAGAACACGAGATCGGCATTGGTGCTCTTGATCTTCGTGAGCTGCGCGCTGAAGTCGACGGCCTTGTCGTTCGTGAATTCGCGCGCGACGATCGTGCCGCCGTTCGCCTTCACCGACTTCTCGAATTCGTCGGCTTCGCCCTGGCCGAACGCGGTGCGATCGTCGATGATCGCGATGCGCTTCGCCTTCGTCACGCTCGCCGCATACGCACCGGCGTTGCCGGCGTTCTGCGTGTCGGTCGCGATCACGCGATACACGGTGTCGAGCCCGGCGCGCGTGATGTCGGGATTGGTCGCCGACGGCGTGATCATCGGAATGCCGGCCTTCGCGTAGATCTTCGACGCGGGCAGCGTCGTGCCCGAATTGAAGTGGCCGATCACGACGGCAACCTGCGCGTCGGCGAGCTGCTGCGCGGCCTGCACGCCGGTGCGCGGATCGCTCTGGTCGTCCTGCGACGCGATCACGAATTTCACCGGCTTGCCGCCGACCGTCGTGCGCGCGGCATTCGCTTCGTCGACCGCCATGCGCACGCCGTTCTCGATGTCCTTGCCGTAGGCGGCGCCGCCGCCGGTCAGCGGGCCCGCCACGCCGACCTTGACGATCGTCTCCTGCGCATGGGCCGCGCCCGTCTGGAACGCGAGAAGCGCGGCGGTCAGTGCAGCGCCGGAAAGCGAACGAATGCGGAACGTCATGGCAGTCCTTCTTCTGAGGGTCGGGATGCAACGCGCGAATGACGCGCGTCGGCAACCTCCTGCGCGCCGGTGACTGCTTGCACTGCCCGGGGCGCATTGCATGCGTCCGACCGGCCGGCCGATCACCGCGGTTCCGTCTCCGAAGAACCTTTCATCGCGAAAGAGGTGAATGGATTGTGGGTAGCCAATACCCGTGCAGCAAACGAAATATCGGAACTACGTTGTGAGGATTTGTCATCAAGTTCCGGGTCCATGGCCGATCCGCGGCCCGTACGACGGGGGCCGTGGATGGAGTGCTCGTGCAGGAAATGGCGGCCGCGCCCGTGGAGAAAGGCCGGCCGTGGTCATGCCGGCCACGCATCATCGCTGCGACGCCGGCCCGGCCGGCCTTCGCGACGCCCGTGGCGGGCGCCGCGTCATCGTTCAGTGGCGATCGGTGCCCGTATGCTTGCGCACCGCATCGGCCGCCTCGCCGGCCTTCTCCTGAAGCTTGCCGGCCTGCTGTTCGGCCAGGCCTTCCGCTTCGGTCTCGCGGTCGCCCGTCACCTTGCCGAGTGCTTCCTTGACCGAACCCTTGACCTGTTTGAGCTTGCCTTCGATGCGATTCCTGTCCATGGTCATCTCCTGCGATGGTTTGGGGGAGAGCCGGCGACGCCGCGCCCCTGCGCCGCACCGCCGAGTGGACAGGATCGCAATCGGACGCCGCGGGCGGCAGATGCGGATGCACCAATCGGCATGGTGCATTCGTACCGCCGCGGTCAGTCCTTGCCCTTCGCGCCGCCCTTGTCGCCGCGCGCGCCGTTCGGTTCGGCCGTGCCGACGATCCCGCGCTCGCGCGCCCACACAATCGCCTCGCCGCGGCTGTGCACGTCGAGCTTCGCGTAGATCGTCGCGACGTGATTGCGCACGGTGTTCGGCGCGAGCCCGAGGCGGCCGGCGATCTCCTTGTCGGCCAGGCCGTGGCACAGCAGGTCGAACACGTCGCGCTCGCGCGCGGTCAGGTCGGACAGCTGCGCGCCCGCATCCGGCGCATTCGCGCGCCGCACGTTCGCGAGCTTCTCGATCAGCGTACGGCTGAACCACGACGCATCCTGCATCGCGGTCTCGATCGCGTAGACGAGCTCCATCTCCGTGCGCTTGCGGTCGCTGATGTCGAGCAGCGCGACGAGCAGGCAGTCGCGTCCGTGAATCGCGACGGGGTCGGCCGACACGACGCAATCGCGCACGTCGCCGTCGCGCGTGCGGATCTGCACGTCCACGTTGCGCACGTGGCCGTCGTCGGCGAGCCGGCCTTCGATGCGCGACCACGCACCGCGTTCGGCCCACAGCCCGATCTCGTCCGCGGATTTACCAAGGAGGTCGGCCTGCGCATGGCCCGTCATCGCGGCAAACCCATCGTTCACGTCGAGCAGCTCGAAACGGTCCGCCGTGACGATCGCCATCGCGACCGGCGCCATCCGGAAGGCCGTCGCGAAGCGTTCCTCGCTTTGCATCAGCGCGCGCTCGGCCTGCTTGCGCGGCTCGAGATCCATGAACGTGAACAGCATGCACGCCTCGCCGTTCATGTCGATCGGCTGCCCGGCGACGACCACCGCCTTGGTACTGCCGTCGGCAAGCTTGAGCACAGCCTCCATCTGCGGAATCGTCGCGCCTTCGCCGAGCCGCTCGATCGCGAGCTCGCGCCGTTCGGCCTGTTCGAGCACGTCGACCTCGTACACCGAGCGGCCGAGCACGTCGTCGCGCGCGTGGCCCGTCATGTCGAGAAAGCCCTGGTTGACCTTCACGTAGCGCAAGTCGTCGAGCCGGCAGATCACGGCCGGCGCCGGGTTCGCGTTGAAGGTGCGCTCGAAGCGCTCCTCGGCGCTCGCCCATTCGGTCGCGTCGTGCAGCACGAGCGCGAGGCAGTCGGGTTCGCCGGCCGCGTTCGTCAGCACCAGGCTGCGGATGCGGTGCACCCAGCTCACCGACGCGTCGGCGGCCGATTCGACTTCGACCGTCACGTCGCTGAACTCCTCTCCGGCGATCACGCGATCCATCGGATAGTGGCCGTCGCGCACCGGATGGTTGTTCCGGTAGCGCAGCCGGAATCGCTCGCGGTATTCGGTGACGTCCGCGCCGAGCGCCTTCAGCTCGGTCACGCCATGCATCGCGAGCGCGGCCTCGTTCGCCCAGACGATCCGCTGGTCCGGCTCGATCAGGATCACGCCCTCGGTGAGTCCCGCGATGATCTGGTGCAGCTGACGCCGGTCGGTATGCGACTTGAGCGCCTGTTCGTCTACTTGTTCGTTCATCGAATCGTTGTCCCTGTCGTCAACATGAGCGGTCAACCCGGGCGCCGGCCGGGCGCCCGTTGCAACGGCATGCCCCGGCCGGCGCGTGCGGCGATGATCGCGTGCCGCGCAACGGCGCGACACGCGCGAATGCACTATCTCGAATAGTACATTCGCATGCCGCCCGTGATCGTGCGGTGCCCCGCCGAATGGTGCGGCACGGCCCGCTCGCCTGTCGCGCCGCGTTGCCCGGGTCGTGGTGCATGTCCCCGCCCCACCGTCTGTTCCGTCCCCCAGTGCAAACGCACTAACCGATCCGGTGAATTTGCGCGATGTCCGCTCGCGTTCGCGTCGGTACGCTGGTACTGCATCGGCGCTCATGCGCTGCCCTTTCATACCGCAGAGGGAGGACACCCGGATGAAATTGCATCAGACACCCGATCCGACGCGGCCCGAACCGGCCCCGGACAATCCGCCCGAGCCGGCGCCCGGCACCGACCCGCCGGTACCGCTGCCACCCGACGTGCCGCGCCCGGACATGCCGCCGCGCGAGCCCGGCTACGACACGCCGATCGCCCGCTGAGGCACACGAACGCACGGGAACGCGCCGTGCTCACCGACTGATTGATTCAACCCGCCAATCGAAGGAGAACATCAATGAACAAGACCTCGCACCTTTCGACCCTGCTCGCCGTCAGCGCGGCCTTCCTGCTGTCCGCCGCTCCGCTCACGAACGCGCACGCCCAGGCCTCGTCGGCCGATAGCGGCATGGCGAGCGAATCGAATCAGCCGGTCACCGACACGTGGATCACGACCAAGGTGAAAGGTGAGCTCGCAACCACCGACGGCGTGAAGAGCACCGACATCAGCGTGAAGACGGTCGACGGCGTCGTCACGCTCACGGGCGTGCTGCCGACGAAGGTCGCCGTGAAGAAGGCCATCGCCGTGACGCGCGCGATCAAGGGCGTGAAGCACGTCGACGCATCCGGCCTGAAGGCGAAGGCCTGAGCTACCCCGCGGCCGAGCGCCGCACTTTTCTCCCCTTACGAAAGGAGCACACCATGAACGAAGACAAGATCAAGGGCCAGTGGAAGCAGCTCACCGGCAAGCTGAAGGCCAAGTGGGGCAAGCTGACCGACGACGACCTCCAGGTCGCGGAAGGCAATCGCGATTATCTGGCCGGCAAGATCCAGGAGCGTTACGGGATCGCCCGCGACGAAGCCGAGAAGCAGCTGAAGGAATTCGACCGCGAGCTGTAACGCGCCAGTCGTCTCACCCCGCCGCGACGCGCACCGCGTCGCGGCCACGCGGAGGACAACGACATGGGCAAATATCTGATCGCATGGCTGCTCGGCGTACCGATCGGGCTGCTGGTGCTGTTTTTTCTGGTCACGCACCTCTTCTGACGCACGCGACGCCCCGTCAACGGAAACGGGCCGACGGCTGAAACCAGCCGCCGGCCCTTCCGCTTGTGCACGCGATACGTGACGCGCCGTGCTTACTTCGCCGCGTTCGCCGTCATCTTGAAGATGCCCTGCGCATTGCCCGCGTCGAAGCGCAGGTCGGTCACCCAGCGCCGCGCCGCCTGGTCGAACGTGCGCTTGCGCGTGATGAATTCGTAGAACGACCCCGGCACGTTGCGCTTGACCGTGCCGCCGTCGCGGGTGCGGAATTCGCGCTCGACGGTATCCGCGCGATAGGCCGTCTGGAACACGCGGCCCGAGCGCGAGCGCTCGACCTCCGGCTTCATCGGCCGGCCCTTCGCCTTCTCGTCGTCGGACAGCTTGAACACGTCGGCGACGCGGTCGGTCGCATGGTTGAACGCATTGCCTTCGGTCGCGATCCACGCCATCTCCGCCGATTCCATCAGCAGCGTTTCGTAGTCGAGCTCGTTCGGCACATCGTGCTGGCGCGCGAACGCGCCGACGATTTCCGGCAGCAGCGCGTGCGCGGCTTCGAGCGACAGCCAGCCTTCGCGCTCGACTTCCCACAGCAGCGCGACGGCCGCCGGCGACAGCGGGTCGCGCGACGAACTGACGACGTTCGTCACCGCCTGCTGGAATTCCTTCGAGAAGCGCTCCGGATGCAGTTCGCTGACGAAAAACTGCGCGATTTCGTCCGGCGCGTCTTCATGCGCATACGCGCGGCCCGTCATGCCGAGCTTGTCGAGCGGGTAACGGCCGTTCAGGCGGAAGCCGAGCGGACGCAGGATGCGCGTGAACGCCGCCTCGCCCGGCGGCAGCGCGCCCGTGTGCGGCCAGCGCACCGTGCGCAGCGCGCCGTGGTCGAAATAGACCGAGCCGCCGTTTTCGATCGCCTCGGCCGTGTACGCGCGGCCGTTCGCCGAACGCTCGAGCAGCCCTTCGAACAGCGCCATGTTCATCGCCTGCGCGATTTCCGCGCGCGTCACGACGCCGTCTTCCCATTCTTCGAGGATGGCCGGCATGTTCAGGGTCGAGAACAGGGCGTCGGTCTTCGCCTGTCCCAGCAGCTTCGTCAGCAAGCTGTCGATATTCGGATTGCGCATCAGGATTCTCGTCTCGGGGGACCCGCCGGCAAACGTGCCGGCAACTCGTCGGCCGGCCGCCCGGCGGGCGCCTGACCTTGCACGGGAAGCATTATTCAAAGGGTTGCAGCGGGGCGTAAAGCGAGATTAAATTGATATGTGATGAGTTTTTGGAATTATCAGCGGCCCTTCGCTCCCCCTCACCCCCGTGCGGCGCGGCCCTTTTTGTCGGATAAATAGAGCATCATGCGCAAATTCAAGATCCCCAACATGGGCGCGCTCGTGGCTTTCGAAGCCGCCGCCCGCCACGAGAGCTTCACGCACGCGGCCAAGGAGCTGTTCCTGACCGAAAGCGCAGTGTCGCGGCAGATCGCGACGCTGGAGGCGAGCCTCGGCGTGCGGCTGTTCGCGCGCGTGAAGCAGCGCGTCGTGCTGACGCGCGCCGGCAAGCTGTACGGCACGCAGGTGCGGCGCGCGCTGGAAGCGCTCGACCGCGACACGCTGTCGATCATCGCGCACGGCAGCGGCGGCGGCTACCTGGAACTCGCGGTGCTGCCGACCTTCGCGTCGCATTGGCTGATCCCGCGCATCAAGAGCTTCTACGACCGCACGCCCGACGTGCGCGTGAACATGGGCAGCCGCACCGACCTGTTCTCGTTCGAGGACACGCACTTCGAAGCCGCGATCCACTACGGCAAGCCGACGTGGCCCGGCACGTCGTCCGACTATCTGTTCGGCGAGGAAGTCGTGCCGATCTGCTCGCCCGCGCTGCTGAACGGGCCGGTCGAGCGCGTCGAGGATCTGCTCGCGTACCCGCTGCTGCACTCGACGACGCGCCCCGGCGCGTGGGCGCAGTGGTTCGAGACGCACGGCGTCGAGGACATCCGCACGATGCAGGGCGTGCGCTACGAGCTGCATACGATGCTGATCAGCGCGGCCGCGGCCGGGCTCGGCGTCGCGCTCGTGCCGAAGTTTTTCGTCGAGGAACAGTTGCAGCAACTCGGGCTCGTCGTGCCGTGCGATGCGGCAACCGTCGGCGATTCGGCGTACTACCTCGTGTATCCGACGGAGTTCAGCCACAGCAAGCCGCTGGAATCGTTCCGCGGCTGGCTGCTCGAACAGGCGAGCGCGTATGCGGCGCCGGAACGCGACGCGCGAGACGCCGATGAAGAGGATGACGAAGACATCGAGTAACGGCGCTGCCGCGCCGGCGTCACCGCGCGGTGGCGCCGCATGCGTGCCGCGCCGGCGCGTCGGCTGACACGACCTTCACCAGCCGCGCACGATCGGGCGTTTCCAGCCCCGGGCACGCGGTCTCCAGATCGCGGATCACGAGCGTCGCGCGCCCGTCGAACCGGCACACGCCGCGCGGCTGCGCGGCGGGCAGCCGCAGCCGGCGCCGCGCGTCGGGCTGGTTCGTGAAAACGATCACGCCTGCGCGCTGCGAGCGATCAGGCAAGTGCCGCGCCGACGCGTCGTCCTCTTCGAACCCCACGTCCGGCCCGATCGATTCGTCGCCGTAGTCGAGCGCGTAACGCCCCGACAGCGTGATCGTCCGGTCGACATGCACGGCATGGCAACCCGGCTCGGCATCCGCGGGAATGGTCTGCGCGCCGGCCGCGACCGGGCCGCACGCCAGCAACGATAAAAGCAGCGCGCGGGCGCGGGCGGTCATGCTGGACGCATCAAGCGCGTGGCGGCTCATGGGCAGTCGGGTGCGGGTCGTCGTGACGAAGACCCGCATTGTCGCGCACCGCGTGCGTTACATGTGCCACTTCACCGTGGCGGTCAGCGTACGCGGATCGCCGGGCATGTTGTACAGGTCCGCGTTGCCGTGCGCGGCGATGAAGTAGCGTCGATCGAACAGGTTGTCGAGCGTGAGCGTCACGTCGACCTTCTTGCTGCGATAGCCGGCGCCCAGGTTGAACACCGTGAACGACGGCAGCGTGACGAGATCGCTCGCCGACGTATAGCGCGCGGACTGGAACTGCATGCCGGCCGCCGCATAGAAGCCGTACGGCAGCTCGCGCTTGAGCCACAGGTTCGCGCTGTGGCGCGGCATCAGCCCCGGCGTGTTGCTCGACACCGCCAGGCCGGCCGCCGTCGATTGCGCGGACCCGTCCACCGTGCCGTTCAGGTACGCGTAACCCGCATACACCGACCACTTCGGCGCGATCTCGCCGGTGAAGCCGAGCTCCATCCCGCGCACGTGTTGCGTGCCGATCGGCAGCGCATAGCCGGGATTCGCCGGGTCGCCGATCTGCTGGTTGGTCTGGCGCATGTCGAACAGCGCGACGCTGGCCGTCGCCTTGCCGCCGAGGTCGAAGCGCGAGCCCACTTCATACGCGGTGGTCTTCTGCGGCGCGAGCGCGGCGCCGTTCGAGAACGCGCCGGAACTGATCAGCGTGTCGGCCAGCGGCGAGAACGACTGGCTGAACGACCCGTACAGCGTGAGCCAGTCGAGCGGTTCGTAGATCAGGCCGACGCGCGGACTCCATGCATGATCGGTGCGGTCGAGATTGACGTTCGACGACGTGTAGTCGTGGCGGATCTGGTTCAGGTAATCGAAGCGCAGGCCGGCGAGCACCTTCCAGTGTTCGGTCAGCGAGATCAGGTCCTGCGCATAGACGCCCGCGAGCCCGACGACGGTCGACGCGTTCGTCTTCGCGCGCGTGCCGCCCGGCACGCCGGGCAGGACGACCGGCTGCGGATTGAACAGATCGTAGGTCGCGACCTTCGTCACGCTGTAGATCGTGTCGAACTTCTGCTGCTGCGACAGCTCCAGCCCGTACAGCAGCTCGTGACGCATGCCGAACAGCGAGGTCTTCTGCGTGAGTTCGAACAGCCCGTCGATGCCGTGATCGGTGCGCTGGCGCGTCGACTGATCGAGCGTGACGACCGGGTGCGCGGCGGTCTTGATCGGCTCGTACGTCACGTAGTTCTTCCGCTCGAGCGAGAAGTCGTACGCGCGGATCGCGCCGTGGAACGACAGCGAATCGTTGAAGCGATGATCGAGCGACACCGTCGCGCTTTTCGCGGAGATGTCGTTGTACGAACTGTTCCCGCCGTCGGCCGACCCGTAGTACGTGTTGATCGGCACGTCGACCGGCCGGCCGCGATACGCAGGCAACCCCTGATCGGACGTGCGACGGTCGTGCAGGTAGTCGAATTCGACGTTCAGCACCGTGTCGCGGTCGAGCTTGAACTGCGCGGACGGCGCGATCGCCTGCCGGTTGAGCTGGAACCGGTCGCGGAAGCTGTTCGAATTCTCGGCCGCGCCGGTGATGCGAAAGCGCGCCGCGTCGTTCGGGTTCCAGCCGAGATCGAATTCGCCGCGCCGCTCGCCGCGCGTGCCGAGCGTCACGCCCACGTCGTTCACCGGGTTCGCCTGCGGCCGCTTCAGCACGCGATTCACGATGCCGCCCGCCGAGCCGCGCCCGTACAGCACGGCCGCCGGCCCCTTCAGCACCTCGACGCGATCGACGTTCGACAGGTCGCGGTAGTACAGCGCGTCGTCGCGAATGCCGTCGACGTACTGGTCCGTGATGCTGTTGAAGCCGCGGATCGTGATCTGGTCGCGCTGGCCGTCGCCGACCGAGAAGCCGACGCCCGGCACGTTGCGCAGCGCGTCCTGCAGCGACGTCGCGTTCTGATCCTCGATCACCGCGTGCGGCACGACGTTCACGGTTTGCGGCACGTCCATCAGCGACATGTCGGTCTTGGTCGCCGCGCGCGAATGGCCGCCGTCGTACGACGCATGCTCGGCGGCCGCGTTGACGGAAATCGCGGGCAGGGTCGCCGCGGCATCGCTCGCCTGCGCAAACGAAGTGCGGGCGCCGGCCAGCGACGTGGCGATCAGAAGCGCATGGCACGCGCTCGTGTGGAGTTTCATCGTGAACGTAGAGGTGGTGAAGAAAACGGCGAACGGCCAGCGCAAGCGGCACGAAAAAAGCCGTGACATCCCGTCACGGCTCGTAATGCGGCGAAATAATAAACGAGAATGATTCGTGTTTTTAATTAATTTTCAACGTGTCGCCTGGCCACAACGTGAATACGCGATGCGCTCTGCATTCCTGACGAATGCCTTTCTGCTTCAAGCGATTGGGCGGCTCGAATCGTAATAAAAACGAAAGCATCGGATCGATCGCGTCATGCGGCGACGATCGGTAAAAGGCGGGATTCGGGATACGACGGCGGAGAAGCTGGAGAGGATCACGAAGGATCGGCCAAGCTGGCGGGACTGGCGGGACGGATTCAACGGTCCGGTGCGCGCCGGACCGGGCAACCCCGACCCGGCGCTCCGGGCAGCCGACCTCGTATCGGCAGCGCGGCGGACCGACTTCTATTCTTCACTACGTCTGCTCTCAGGTTCACTGCATTTTTTTCCTCACCGCGCTGCGCCATTATCCGCTCAATTCGGCCGAAGTAAAACGTTTGCGGTTGCACCCAGGCCGTCATACCGGCGATTCGGAAACAGTCTTTCGAAATACTTACGATGCCGCTGCCGCGATTCGGTCATTGTTGCATTCGTGACGGCGTTCCTTTTTAATGGAACTGGTTCCATTCGCTGAATCGGCCACATTCCCGCGTGACGCGCCGTCGCGTGCAGGTCATGATGCCGATTCAGGATCGAGGATCATTCAGCTCAGGATTCGCATCGCCCGTCCTTCCCGGACACCCCCGTCAAACGAGACCGTCATGCCCGATTCCGCCTCCCTGCAGCACCTCTTTCCCGCCTTACAGGACATCCCCGCCGAATTCCGGCTGGCTTCGCCGATTCACCAGCGCGTGTCGCTCGTCGACGGCGAATTGCGACCGTGGGACGGCGCGACCAAGACCGTGCTGTCGCCCGTGTGCGTGCGGCAGCCGGACGGCGGCGTCGAGCAGGTCGAGATCGGCAGCTATCCGGTGATGGGCGAAACGGAAAGCGACGCGGCACTCGACGCCGCGGTACGCGCGTACGACGCCGGCCGCGGCGAATGGCCGACGATGAAGGTCGAGCAGCGCATCGCGTGCATGCAGGATTTCATCAAGCGGATGGTCGCGCAGCGCGAACGCGTCGTGAACCTGATCATGTGGGAGATCGGCAAGAGCCTCGCCGATTCGCAGAAGGAATTCGACCGCACCGTCACGTACATGACGCAGACGATCGACGCGCTGAAGGAGCTGGACAACGCGAACTCGCGCTTCGTGATCGCGGAAGGCACGATCGGCCAGATCCGCCGCACGCCGCTCGGCGTCGTGCTGTGCATGGGCCCGTACAACTATCCGCTGAACGAAACGTTCGCGACGCTGATCCCCGCGCTGCTGATGGGCAACACCGTGGTGTTCAAGCCGCCGCAGTACGGCACGCTGCTGTTCGAGCCCCTGCTGGAAGCGTTCCGCGACGCGTTCCCGAAGGGCGTGATCAACACGATCTACGCGCCGGGCGCGGTGGTCGTGCCGCACATGCTCGCATCGGGCAAGATCAACGTGCTCGCGCTGATCGGCTCGAGCAAGGTCGCCGATCACCTGAAGAAGCAGCACCCGAAGTCGCACCGGCTGCGCGCGATCCTCGGTCTCGATGCGAAGAACGCGGCGATCGTGCTGCCCGACGCCGATCTCGACCTCACCGTGAAGGAGTGCCTGCTCGGCGCGCTGTCGTTCAACGGCCAGCGCTGTACCGCGCTGAAGATGCTGCTCGTGCATCGCTCGATCGTCGACGAATTCCTGAAGCGCTTCACCGCCGCGCTCGAACAGCTGAAGATCGGCATGCCGTGGGAAAAAGGCGTCAGCATCACGCCGCTGCCGGGCATGCATCGCACCGCGTACATGACGGACGCGATCGACGACGCGAAGGCGAAGGGTGCGCAGGTCGTCAACCATCAGGGCGGCGAATTCAGCAAGACGCTGTTCTACCCGGCCGTCGTGTATCCGGTGTCCGAAGGGATGAAGCTGTACCGCGAGGAGCAGTTCGGGCCGATCATTCCGGTCGCGCCGTTCGACGACGTGGAAACCGCGCTCGACTACGTGACGACGTCGGAGCACGGCCAGCAGGTCAGCATCTTCGGTTCCGATCCGGCGCAGATCGGCGCGCTCGTCGATCCGCTCGTGAACCAGGTGTGCCGCGTGAACATCAACTGTCAGTGCCAGCGCGGGCCCGACGTGTTCCCGTTCGCCGGGCGCAAGGACTCGGCCGAGGGCACGCTGTCGGTGAGCGACGCGCTGCGCGCGTTCTCGATCCGCTCGATGGTCGCGGCGAAGCAGACCGACAGCAGCAAGCAACTGCTCGACTCGATCGTGTCGGATCACCACTCGAAGTTCATCAATACGGGCTTCATTTTCTGAAGCCGCTTCGATGCGGGGCCTCCGCCGTGCATGGCGCGGCGGGGCGTCCGGTCGAACGCGTCGCCCGCATCACCGCCGCCGGTCAGATCGCGCCCGGTCGCGCGTGCAGGCCGTTCAGCAGCGTGTCCCATGCCTGCAGCGCGCGCGCCTCATCGACCGGCGAGGTGGCCTGCGCCGGCGGCAAGTCGCTCTGCCCGGCCACGCCCAGCAGCATCTCGATCGCGGTATGCGGTTGCGCAAGCGTGGCGGGATTGCCCGGTGCGAGCAGGTAGAAGCGATAAGCCGTGACGGCGCCGTCCCGGAGCTCGAACAGCACTTCCTCGGCATCCATGCCGGCAATCGACCGTTTCCCCTCGCGCAGGAGACGATGGCTTCCGGGCAGGCGATCGAATTTCGCGCGCAACGCGGGCAGCGTACGGCTGAACGGCTGCTCGCGATCGTCGCCGAAGGCATTGCGCGACTGGATCACGAGCAGCGCCGGTCGGCCCGGCATCAACGCGAACGATTGCCTGACTTCTTCGGGGTAGGTGGACGATCCGGTCACAATCCCGCCGTCGAAGCAGAAGCCCGGTTCGGTCGGTACGACCCAGTTGTCGCGCATCCGGATGCGCCGGAACGTGTCGTCATAGACGCCCTCGACACGATCCAGCGCATCGGCGCCGATGCTGCCCGTCGTGCGGACGAGCGTGCGGTTCGCGTACAGATAGCCTTCGGTATCGAACGGCAATGTGACGGATTTCGCCGCCGCTTCGTTGAAGACGAAAACACGCGAATCCGGTACGGGGGAAAAGGCCTTTTCCAGCCACGCGTGACGGGTCTTCCGATCCATCTCGGCCGGATTCGCGCGCAGCCGGGTACGCATCACCTGCTCGCGAGCGGCGATGGCAGCCTGGTAGGCATCCGGCGGCACCTCGTGCGTCGTGAGCAGTTGCTCCCCGCGGTACGCGTAACGCTGACTCGAGATCTCGCTCGAAACCGGCCGATCGAACACCAGGCGGCCGATACACCACGGACGTACTTTGGACAGCAGCGGATTGCTTGTCGCCGGATCGGCGGAAAACACCGAAGTGCAGGCACACAGTCCCGCCAGCACACCGAACCAGCGCAAAAGACGAACCATCAGCATCTTCCGGTACCTCGTGCATCCTTCATGGGTTGCCCGACACTGTACCCGGAAAGACGCGGCCCTCGCCGTTGCACGGGTCGCGCAGCAGCGGGCGGTGCGAGGCCCGATGCGGGCACGTCAACCGGCACGTCGGCCACGCCGGTATCGACGGCACGCACGACGCCGTCACCGGCGCGACGATTGCGCGGGCTGACCGCCTCTCGCGGCCCGCGCAGCCGGCGCGCGACACCTCACACGTTCGTCACCAGCAGCCGCACCCCCGCCACGCCGAACACGACGGCCAGACACGCCTCCATCGCACGCCGGCCGCGCACGTACAGCCGGCGCGCACCGTCCATCGAAAACACCAACGCATAGCCGCCGAACACCGCGCAGCCGATCGCGAGGCAGCCCGGCACGACGGCGCCGTGCGCGCCGCCCGCGCCGTTCGACGACAGCGCGACGATCGACACCCACACGAGAATCGCCTTCGGATTGGTCAGGTGCAGCATCGCGCCGCGCACGTAGAAGCGCGACAGCCGCTGCTCGCGCGCCGCGTTCGCCGATGCCGCCGGCGGCCCCGCCAGCGCCGTGCGCGCCGACTTGAACGCGAGCCACAGCAGGTACAGCCCGCCGAAGACCTTGATCGCGATCAGCAGCTTCGACCATGCGAGCAGCGCGGCCGATACGCCGAGCGCCGCCACCGTCGCCCAGAACATCGACCCTGAAATCACGCCGAGCGCGAACGCCAGCGCCGCCTTGCGACCCTGGTTCGCGGCGACCGACATGATCGCGAGATTGCTCGGCCCGGGGCTGGCCGTGCCGATGAAATAGGCCGTGTAGGCGAGCAGCAGATTGGCCGAGAAGAAGGTGTGGACGCTCATGGCGGACCTCGCGGGGATGGTTCGGAGATTGTTGGCAAACCCGCGCCGTCTGCCCATGGACAATTGTGCGGCCGATCGCTGGGCCAGTTGCGTGGTCATGCAACCGATCGCCGCACGCCGGACCGTCTCTGTTTTGAAACAACCGGCGCGTCCGCCGCCGGTTCGCGCGACCCAGCGGCACGCGTTTCCCGCGGCCGCGTCCCGTCGGCGGACGCACGGCGGGCGTGGCCGAACCGCGCGACACGCGCCGTGCCGGCCGTGCGCCGACGGAAACGCGCGACGTGCCGGATACCTGCGTTACGTTACATCCGTGAAGCATTTCACCTCGTCGCGCCGCTGCAGGCGCCCGACGCCGCCCACCGTGCGCGCGTAGACGCCCTCCTCGATCGCCAGCCCGATCCAGTCCCGGCGGGACTCGCCGACCGATGCGGGAGCGCGGCTCAACATTGCTCAACAATCGTCCGGCGGCGCTGGTACGGAATCTGCATTCCGTTCGGGCAGAAGCCGCGCTGGCGCGCGGACATGAATTCACCCGCGGGCGCCCCAACGGCTACGCCCGTACGATGTGCACACGCAACGAGGCCCTTCATGGATGCGCAGCCCAATTCGTCCGATACGTCGTTCCAGCTCTTCCTCGCGAAGGTGCTCGAACAGCCGCTGCCCGACTGGACCGAGAAACAGCAGATGGAACTCGAGATGGCGCGCACGCTGTCGACGCAAATGGTCTCGCTCGCCGAAGACATGCGCGGCCGCACGCCCGATCTCGCGCGCTGCCTCGTGCTGCTGCGCTACGCGAAGGTGCTCGATTTCATGCTGACGTCGCTCGCCGCGCACCGCGACATTCATCCGCAGACGCTGCGCACGCTGTTCCGGCTCGCGAACCTCAAGGTCGACGATGCGTATCCGGTATGAGCCGGCGCAACGGAGCGCGTGCCGCACACGGCCGTCGTGCCGGCGCCGGCCGTCCGCGATACGCTCGCATGCCTGATAACCTCGCCGCATGCGCATCGGAAACCGGACATCCCGGCTGGCCGGCGAGCCCGGCCTCTTCGTGAAGCAATACGGGCGCAACGCACGGAAACACCTCGACCCGAACGACACCGAACGCGCGATGAGGCGACTGTCGACGGCCGACCTCCCCGGTCTGCCAGCTGACGACGCAACCGAAGAAGACGAATCGGGCGTGGATTCCGGTCCCGCCTGACGCAACCCGACCCACCTCGATCCACCCCGCACACGCACGGCCCGCCTGCCCCTCCACGCAAACGGAGGTACAATCGCGCGCCATGAACGCACTTCGCCGCTTCCTGCTCCGGCCAGGCGTCGCACGACAGTGGCTGTGGGGGTTCCTCCTCGTGACGCTGCTGTCCCGCGCGCTGATGTCGGGCGCCGTGATGCTCGATCCGGACGGTCCGGATGCGGGCTCGGTGGTGCTGTGTTCGGGCCAGGGCCCGCTGATCGTCACCGCCGCCGCGCTGGCCGCCCGCTTCGATGCGAGCGCGCCGATCACGCCGGCCAACGATGCGCTGGCGCTCGTCGATGCACTGAAGCATGACGCGCACGCCGACAAGGCGGCGTCTTCCGGTAACGGCGACAGCCTGTGCGCATTCGGCGCCGCGCTATTCACCGCGCTCGCATCGTTCGTGCTGCTGGTGCTGCTGTTTCCCGCGGCGGTTCCCCGACGCTTCCGCGTTCACTTCGACAGTCTTCCTTTCGTGCGATCGCTATTCGACGATCGCCCGCCCTCCCGCGC
>NZ_JACCQB010000025.1:0-97913 GCF_015712265.1 Burkholderia sp. 9777_1386
CGCTGCGGGCGGGCAGCGCGGCGTGAGGGGCCCGGGCGGGGCGCCGTCAGGCCGGCAACGCGAACCGCGTCACCGCGTCGCGCAGCGCCTCGGCCTGATCGCGCAGCGAATGCGCGGCTGCCGCGGCCTGTTCGACGAGCGCCGCGTTCTGTTGCGTGACCTGGTCCATCTCGCCCACCGCGCGGTTGACCTGCTCGATCCCGGCGCTCTGTTCGCGGGATGCGTGGCTGATTTCGTCGAGGATCTCGTTCACGCGCCGCACCGACTGCACGATCTCGGCCATCGTCTCGCCTGCATGCGTGACGAGTGTCGCGCCGTGCTGGACCGTCTCGTTCGACGACACGATCAGCGACTTGATCTCCTTGGCCGCCGTCGCCGAGCGTTGCGCGAGCGATCGCACTTCGGCCGCGACCACCGCGAAGCCGCGGCCCTGTTCGCCCGCGCGGGCCGCTTCCACGGCCGCGTTCAGCGCGAGGATGTTGGTCTGGAACGCGATCCCGTCGATCACGCCGATGATGTCGCCGATCTTGTGCGAGCGGTCGGTGATCTCGTTCATCGTGCGCACGACGTCGTCGACCACTTCGCTGCCGCGCGTCGCGACCTGCGCGGCCTGGCCGGCGAGCGACGCGGCCTGCGCGGCGCTGTCCGCGTTCTGCTTCACGTTCGCGGTCATCTCGTCCATGCTCGACGCGGTCTGCACGAGCGCGGCCGCCTGTTCCTCGGTGCGCTGCGACAGGTCCGTGTTGCCGGAGGCGATCTCGCTCGCGCCCACGTTGATGTTCTCGGTGCCCATCCGGACACGCGACACCATGTCGATCAGCCCGCCTTGCATCGTGTGCAGCGCGTGCAGCAGGCTGCCGCGATCGTCGTGCTTCACGGTCACGCGCGCGGTCAGGTCGCCCTGCGCGATGCGCTGCGCGGCGTCGAGCGCCACTTCGAGCTCGCCGCCGAGGTTCGCGCGCACGCTTTTCAGCACCAGCACCATCACGGCGGTCGCGATTGCACCGAGCACGGCCGTCATCGCCAGCCAGCGGCCGACGCTCGCGAGCACCGCCGAGCGCACGTCGTTCATGTACATGCCGGTCACGAGATACCAGTCCCACGGCGCGAAGCGTTGCACGGCGCTGGTCTTGTCCTGCGGCTTGTCCGCGCCAGGCTTCGGCCACAGATATTCGACGAAACCCTTGCCGCCTTCCGCGTTGCCGGCCTTCACGATCTCGACGAACAGGTGCTGGCCGTTCGGATCGGTGAAATTCGACACGTCCTTGCCGTTGAGATCGGACTTGATCGGATGCATCACGATCACCGGCTTCGAATCGTTGATCGAGATATAGCCGTCTGCACCGTAGCGCATCGCGGCGATCGCCTCGAGCGCCTTCTGTTTCGCTTCGGCTTCCGGCAGCGCGTTCTGCTGCGACAGCTTGTAGTAGTGATCGGTCACGCTCGCGGCCTGCGCGACCAGCGACGCGAGCTGATCGCGGCGATCCGCGATCATCGAGGTACGGGTCTGCCATGCGCCCAGCCCGGCGATCACGAGCAGGCCGAGCCACAGGATGACGATCATCGAGGCGAGTTTCTGATTCAGGGAGAGAGTGCGCATGGTAGGAGGTCGGTCAGTCGTGGAAGCTCGCCGGGTCGGCGTGACGGGATAAGTCTCTTGACGGCGCGCCATGCGTGTCGCCGTAGACGGGAAATCCCTTAGAGGCGGCCATTTCCGCATGCCCAGGACGCAAGCGCGGGCATCTATGCATATGCATAACAGCGGCCGCTATACTGTCGGGCGATGGCGTGCGCGCCGCGCCCGCACGGGCGGCGGCGCGACGCCGAACCAAACCGAAAGGAGGCAACGATGCGGATTCTGGTGGTAGGGGCCGGCGCGGTCGGCGGATACTTCGGCGGCCGGCTGGCCGCGGCGGGGCGCGACGTGACGTTCCTGGTGCGCGACGGCCGCGCCGCGGCGCTCGCCCGCGATGGCTTGCTGATCCGCAGCCCGCGCGGCGACCTGACGCTTGCGAACGTGCAGACCGTGCGCGCGGGCGACGCGGGCGCGGGCGTCGCGCCGTTCGACCTCGTGCTGCTGAGCTGCAAGGCGTACAGCCTCGACGACGCGATTGCGTCGTTCGCGCCGTTCGTCGGGCCGCAGACGCTGATCCTGCCGATGCTCAACGGGATGCGCCACCTCGACGTGCTGCGCGAGCGCTTCGGCGCCGCGCAGGTGCTCGGCGGGTTGTGCGTGATCGCGGCGACGCTCGATCGCGAGCAGCGCATCGTGCACCTGAACGACACGCACGGCGTGTCGTTCGGCGAGCTGGCCGGCGGCGAATCGCCGCGCGTACGCGCGGTGGCCGACGTGCTCGGCGGCGCGGGCTTCGATGCCACGCTCAGCGACGACATCGCCGCGCGGATGTGGGAGAAGTGGGTGTTCCTCGCGACGCTCGCCGCGAGCACGTCGCTGTTTCGCGGGTCGATCGGCGACATTCTCGCCGCGCCGGACGGCCGCCGCCTGCTCGAAACGATGCTCGCGGAATGCAGCGCGATCGCCGAATACAACGGCCACCGGCCCGACGCGGCGGCCAGCGAGCGGATGCAGCGGATGGTGCTGACGCCGTCGCCGCTGACCGCGTCGATGCTGCGCGACGTCGAGAACCACGCGCGCGTCGAAGCCGATCACGTGATCGGCGACCTGCTCGCGCGGCGCGACCCGCAGTCGGCCGATACGCTGTCGCTGCTGCGGATCGCGTACAACCACCTGAAGACGTACGAGGTGCGCACGGCGCGCGAGCACGCGGCGGCGTAAGCCGGCGCGGGCGGCCGTCCGCGCCGTTCCGCGCTGCAACAAATTTGCCGTCTGGCACCGTTTATGGCCGGATTGCGCAAAAAAGTATCGGAAATCAGGCGTAAAGTTGGTGGAGCCGCGCGCTCGATCGACCTACATTGCTTCCCATGCGACCGGTCGCATCGCCGCGCGAGACACGCGGCGATGCGCGCACCGCCGAACAGGCCGGCCAGCGAACCATGGGAATGGAGACGCCAACATGATGCACCCCGATCTCGAAGTGGTCGAAGTGCGACGCGACGAGTCGTTCAAGGTCTGGTCGCATGGCTATCCGTATCGCACGATCCGCTGGCATTTCCATCCCGAATTCGAGCTGCACCTGATCGTCGCGACGCACGGCAAGTATTTCGTCGGCGATCACATCGGCTCGTTCGGCCCCGGCCATCTCGTGCTGCTCGGTCCGAACCTGCCGCACAACTGGGTCAGCGACATGGCCGAAGGCGAAACCGTCGAGCGCCGCAATCTCGTGATCCAGTTCGATCCGTCGTTCGTGCGCCGCTGCATGGACGCGTTCCCCGAATGCCGCGACGCGCAGGCGCTGCTCGACGATGCGCGGCGCGGGGTCGGCTTCGACGCGGCGACGAGCGCCGCGATCGCCCCGCTGTTCGATGCGTTGCTGACCGCGCGCGGGATGCGCCGCATCGCGCTGTTCATGACGATCCTCGAACGGCTGTGCGGCGCGGCCGAACGCACGCTGCTCGCGAGCCCCGCGTACGACCAGGCCGATGTCACGCCGACGCGGCTCAGTCATGCGCTGTCGTATATCGGCAAGAACCTCGCGTCCGAGCTGCGCGAATCCGATCTCGCGCAACTGACCGGGCAGAGCGTCAGCGCGTTCTCGCGCGCGTTCCATCGCCACACCGGCATGCCGTTCGTCCAGTACGTGAATCGTCTGCGGATCGAATCCGCGTGCCAGATGCTGCTCGCCGACGACGCGAGCATCACCGATATCTGCTTCCAGGCCGGCTTCAACAACGTGTCGAACTTCAACCGCCAGTTCCGCGCGGTGAAGGGGATGGCGCCGTCCGAATTCCGCGCGCTGCAGCGCCTGAACGCGCGCAGCCGCGAGCTGGCGCTGCATGCGGCGCCGACCGGCAATCCGCTGCCGCCGCGCGTGCTGACGCCCGGCGCCCCGGAGCTCGTGCCGCAGCCCGGATGATCGCCGGGCCGTTGCCCGCCTGAGTTTTCCTAACCGTTTCACCCCGCCGATCGCGCCGTTCACGTCGCGAGGGGCGCATTCACCCACGAAAAAGCTGCACACAATTCAGGAGACACCGTCATGACGCACGCATCGCCCGCTTCATCCCCCCGTCGCGCCGCCCGCCTGGCGGCCGTTGCCGCGCTCGCCGTCGCGGCCCTGTTGCCCGCCGCCGCGCATGCCGCGCCGCTGCGGATCGGCATGACGTTCCAGGAACTGAACAACCCGTATTTCGTGACGATGCAGAAGGCGCTGAACGACGCGGCCGCATCGATCGGCGCGCAGGTCGTCGTCACCGACGCGCATCACGACGTCAGCAAGCAGGTGAGCGACGTCGAGGACATGCTGCAGAAGAAGATCGACATCCTGCTCGTGAACCCGACCGATTCGACCGGCATCCAGTCGGCGATCACGCAGGCGAAGAAGGCCGGCGCGGTCGTCGTGGCGGTCGATGCGAACGCGAACGGCCCGGTCGATTCGTTCGTCGGCTCGAAGAATTACGACGCGGGCGTGATGTCGTGCGAATACCTCGCGAAGGCGATCGGCGGCAGCGGCGAGGTCGCGATCCTCGACGGCATTCCGGTCGTGCCGATTCTCGAGCGCGTGCGCGGCTGCAAGGCCGGGCTCGCGAAATTTCCGAACGTGAAGCTCGTCGACACGCAGAACGGCAAGCAGGAGCGCGCGACCGCGCTGTCGGTCACCGAGAACATGATCTCCGCGCATCCGAACCTGAAGGGCCTCTTCAGCGTGAACGACGGCGGCTCGATGGGCGCGCTCGCCGCGATCGAGGGTTCCGGCAAGGACATCAAGCTGACGAGCGTCGACGGCGCGCCCGAGGCGATCGCCGCGATCCAGAAGCCGAACTCGAAGTTCATCGAGACGACCGCGCAGTTTCCGGCCGACCAGGTGCGCATCGCGCTCGGCATCGCGATTGCGCGCAAGTGGGGCGCGACGGTGCCGAAGGCGATTCCCGTCGACGTGAAGGTCGTCGATCGCGGCAACGCGAAGGGTTTCAGCTGGTGAACGACGTGCGACGCGACGCGAAGGGCGGCGGCGCGGCCGACGCCCTTCGCACGGAGAAGCCGATGGACACGATACTCAGGCTCAGCCACATCACGAAAAGCTTTCCCGGCGTGAAGGCGCTGTCCGACATCGATCTGCAGATCGCGCGCGGCGAGATCCATGCGCTGCTCGGCGAGAACGGCGCGGGCAAGTCGACGCTGATGAAGATCCTGTGCGGCATCCACCAGCCGGATGCCGGCACGATCGAGATCGACGGCGCCGCGCGCCATTTCGCGGACTATCACGACGCGGTCGCGGCCGGCGTCGGCATCGTATTCCAGGAATTCAGCCTGATTCCGCACCTCGATGCCGTCGACAACCTGTTCCTCGGCCGCGAGCTGCGCAACCGCTGGGGCGCGCGCGACCGCAAGCGGATGCGCGCGGCGGCCGCGGCCATCTTCGCGCGCCTGGGCGTGGCGATCGATCTCGACGCGCCGATCCGCACGCTGTCGGTCGCGCAGCAGCAGTTCGTCGAGATCGGCAAGGCGCTGTCGCTCGACGCGCGCATCCTGATCCTCGACGAACCGACCGCCACGCTGACGCCGGCCGAGGCCGAACACCTGTTCGCGATCATGCGCGAGCTGAAGCGGCAGGGCGTCGCGATGATCTTCATCTCGCATCACCTCGACGAGATCTTCGCGGTGTGCGACCGCATCACGGTGCTGCGTGACGGCCAGTACGTCGCGACGACCGAGGTCGCGCGCACCGACGTCGAGCAACTGGTGCGGATGATGGTCGGCCGCCGGATCGAAAGCAGCTTTCCGCCGAAACCTGCGCTGCCGGCCGACGCGCCGGCCGTGCTCGAGGTCGACGCGCTGCAGATCGAGCGCGACGGCCCGGTGAACCGCTTCGCGCTGCGGGCCGGCGAGATCCTCGGCTTTGCCGGCCTGGTCGGCTCGGGCCGCACGGAAACCGCGCTCGCGGTGATCGGCGCGACGCGTGCGCATCGCAAGGAGTTGCGCGTACGCGGCGCGGCGGCGAAGCTCGCCGATCCGGCCGACGCGCTGCGCGCGGGCATCGGCATCCTGCCGGAAAGCCGCAAGACGGAAGGGCTCGTCACGTCGTTCTCGATTCGCGACAACATCTCGCTGAACAACCTCGGCAAGTACCGGTCGATGCGCTGGCTGATCGACCGGCGCGGCGAGGCGCGCACCACGCACGACGTGATGCGGCGCGTCGGCGTGAAGGCGCCGTCGATCCACACCGAGGTCGCGACGCTGTCCGGCGGCAACCAGCAGAAGGTCGTGATCGCGCGCTGGCTGAACCATCACACGTCGGTGCTGATCTTCGACGAGCCGACGCGCGGCATCGACGTCGGCGCGAAAGCCGAAATCTACGGGCTGATGCGCGAACTCACCGCGCGCGGCTACGCCATCATCATGATCTCGTCCGAGTTGCCGGAAATCGTCGGCATGTGCGATCGCGTCGCCGTGTTCCGGCAGGGCCGCATCGAGGCGACGCTCGCCGGCGACGAGATCGATCCCGACACGGTCATGACCTATGCCACGGCCGGCACGCGAGGAGCGACCCATGAACCTGCCTGAATCTTCTTCCACGCCCTCCACGACGCTCGCGGCCACCGCCGGCGACGCGCCGCCGCCGCGCGCGATGTGGGCGCAGCTGCGCCGCTCGACGCTGTTCTATCCGCTCGTCGGCCTGATCGTCGTGTGCATCGCGATGATGATCGCGAGCCCGAGCTTCCTGTCCGCCGCGAACCTCGAGAACGTGCTGCGCCAGATGTCGATCAACGCGATCATCGCGGTCGGCATGACCTGCGTGATCCTGACGGGCGGGATCGACCTGTCGGTCGGCTCGGTGATGGCGCTGTCGGGCACGCTCGCGGCCGGGCTGATGGTCGCGGGCGTCAACGCGGTCGCCGCGCTGGCGATCGGCATCGCGGTCGGCCTCGGCTTCGGCTTCCTGAACGGCGTGTTCGTCGCGTTCGCGGGAATGCCGCCGATCATCGTCACGCTCGCGACGATGGGCATCGCGCGCGGCCTCGCGCTGATCTACACGGGCGGCTATCCGATCGACGGGCTGCCCGACTGGGTCGCGTTCTTCGGCAGCGGCAAGGTGCTCGGCATCCAGGCGCCGGTGCTGATCATGCTGGTGGTCTATGCGATCGCGTGGCTGCTGCTCGACCGGATGCCGTTCGGTCGCTACGTGTACGCGATCGGCGGTAACGAGCAGGCGACGCGGCTCACCGGCGTGCGGGTCGCGCGCGTGAAACTGATCGTCTACACGCTGGCCGGCGTCACGTCGGCGCTCGCCGCGATCGTGCTGACCGGGCGCCTGATGAGCGGGCAGCCGAACGCGGGGGTGGGTTTCGAGCTCGACGCGATCGCGGCGGTCGTGATGGGCGGCACGTCGATCTCCGGCGGGCGCGGCGCGATCCTCGGCACGCTGGTCGGCGCGCTGCTGCTCGGCGTGCTCAACAACGGGCTCAACATGATCGGCGTGAACCCGTATGTGCAGAACGTGATCAAGGGCGGAATCATCCTGCTCGCGATCTACATCAGCCGCGAACGGTCGCGGTAATGAAAAAATCATCGGTTATCCGAATCACTCAGGAAAGAGACAACTCATGACGACACCCGAAGCCCAGCCGCGCATGACCGCGGTCGTCTGCCACGGCCCCGAGGACTATCGCGTCGAACAGGTCGCGAAGCCGAATCCCGGCGCGAACGAGCTCGTGATCCGCATCGCCGCGTGCGGGATCTGCGCGAGCGACTGCAAGTGCTACACCGGCGCCAAGATGTTCTGGGGCGGCCCCAGCCCGTGGGTGAAGGCGCCGGTGATTCCCGGCCATGAATTCTTCGGCTACGTCGAAGCGCTCGGCGACGGCGCGGCCGAGCATTTCGGCGTCGCGCTGGGCGACCGCGTGATCGCCGAGCAGATCGTGCCGTGCGGCAAGTGCCGCTACTGCAAGTCGGGCCAGTACTGGATGTGCGAAGTGCACAACATCTTCGGCTTTCAGCGCGAGGTGGCCGACGGCGGGATGGCCGAGTACATGCGCATTCCGCCGACCGCGATCGTCCACAGGATTCCGCTCGGCGTATCGCTCGAGGATGCCGCGATCATCGAGCCGCTGTCGTGCGCGATCCATACGGTGAACCGCGGCGACGTGCAGCTCGACGACGTCGTCGTGATCGCGGGCGCGGGCCCGCTCGGGCTGATGATGACGCAGGTCGCGCACCTGAAGACGCCGAAGAAGCTCGTCGTGATCGACCTGATCGACGAACGGCTCGAGCTCGCGCGGCAGTATGGCGCCGACGTGACGATCAACCCGAAGCGCGACGACGCGCGCGAGATCGTCCGCGCGCTCACCGACGGCTATGGCTGCGACGTGTACATCGAGACGACCGGCGCGCCGGTCGGCGTGAACCAGGGGCTCGACCTGATCCGCAAGCTCGGCCGCTTCGTCGAGTTCAGCGTGTTCGGCGAGGATGCGACCGTCGACTGGTCGATCATCGGCGACCGCAAGGAGCTCGACGTACGCGGCGCGCACCTCGGGCCATACTGCTATCCGGTCGCGATCGACCTGCTCGCGCGCGGGCTCGTCACGTCAAAAGGCATCGTCACGCACGGTTTCGCGCTCGAGGACTGGGACGACGCGATCCGCGTCGCGAAATCGCCCGAATCGATCAAGGTGCTGCTGAAGCCGGCCCGCTGACGGCCGGCGTGCGCCTCACCGGAGACATCATGGAATACGTCATAGGCGTCGACATCGGCACGCAGAGCACCAAGGCGCTGCTGGTCGACCGGCACGGCACGATCGTCGCGCGGCGCTCGGCCGGCTACCAGCCCGATACGCCGCGCCCGCTGTGGGCCGAGCAGTGGCCGCAGGTGTGGTTCGACGCGGTGCTCGACTGCATCGGCGGCTGCGTGAGCGACGCGCGCGCGCAGGGCGTGCCGGCCGACGCGATCCGGGCGGTGTGCGTGAGCAGCCTGTACGGCGGCTCGGGCATCCCGGTCGACAGCGACATGCGGCCGCTGCATCCGTGCCTGATCTGGATGGACCGGCGCGCGACCGCGCAAGTCGACTGGGTCGACGAACACGTGAACGTCGAGCGGCTGCGCGTGATCACCGGCAACGGCGTCGACAGCTACTACGGCTTCACCAAGATGCTGTGGCTGCGCGACCAGCGGCCGGACGTGTGGGCGAACGTGCGCTATTTCCTGCCGCCGAACGCGTATGTGATCTATCTGCTGACCGGTGAAGTCGCGGTCGATCACAGTTCGGCCGGCAATATCGGCGGCGTGTACGACGTCGCGCGCCGCGAGTGGTCCGACGACGCGCTCGACATGCTCGGCATTCCGGCGACGATGATGCCCGAGCGGCTGGTCGATTCGACGGACGTCGTCGGCGGCCTGCTGTCGCAATGGACCGCGCAACTCGGGCTGCCGGCCGGCACGCCGGTCGTCGCGGGCGGCGTCGATGCGGCGGTGGCGACCTTCGCCGCCGGCGCGACGCGCACCGGGCAGCACGTCGCGATGATCGGCACCAGCATGTGCTGGGGCTACGTGAACCGGCACGTCGATGCGCGGCACGGCCTCGTCAGCATGCCGCACGTGTTCAACGGGCAGCGCGACCTGTACGTGTTCGGCGGTGCGATCGCGGCCGGCGCATCCGTCGCGTGGTTTCGCGACCAGTTCTGCCACGCGGAAACCGACGCGGCGCGCCTGCTGCCGCACGGCGATCCGCACGTGCTGCTCGAGGAGGCGGCCGAGCGTGTGCCGGCCGGCGCCGACGGCGTGCTGTTCCTGCCGTATCTGATGGGCGAGCGCAGCCCGGTATGGGATGCGAAGGCGAGCGGCGCGTTCGTCGGGCTGAGTCTCACGCACACGCGTGCGCATCTTTATCGAGCGGTGCTCGAAGGCGTCGCGTTCGCGTTGCGTCACAACATCGAGGCCGGCCGCCGGGGCGCGGCGGCGCTGGACGATCGGTTGATCGTCGTCGGCGGCGCCGCGCATTCGGCGCTGTGGATGCAGATCATCGCGGACGTGACGGGTTTTCCGGTGTGGACGATCGAGCAGGACGTCGAAGCCGCGATGGGCGCCGCGCTGCTTGCGGGCGTCGGCGCAGGGCTCGTGTCGGACGATGACGCGCAGGGCGGCTGGGTCACGCTCGTCGAGCGCGCACGGCCCGATGCCGAGCGTGCGAACACGTACGACGCGCGTTTTTCGCTCTATACGGCGTTGTATCCGGCACTCAAGCCGATCATGCACAGGCTGGGCACCTCATCATGAACACACGATTCGATTTCAGCGGGGCAACGGTGCTCGTCACGGGCGCGTCGAGCGGAATCGGCCGCGCCTGCGCGGTCGCGCTGGCGCAAGCGGGCGCGCGCGTTGTCGCGGCGGGGCGCGACATGGTCGCGCTCGACACGCTCGCCGGCGAGATTGCGTGCGATACGTTGCGCCTGGACGTCGGCGGTGACGAGCAATCGATCGATGCCGCACTCGCCGCGTACGAGGCGTTCGACGGCCTCGTCAATTGCGCGGGGATCGCGTCGCTCGAACCGGCGCTCGAGGTCGGCGCCGCGCAGTTCGATCGTGTGATGGCCGTCAATGCGCGCGGCGCGGCGCTCGTCGCGCGGGCCGTGGCGCGCAGGATGATCGAGCGCGACGGACGCGGCGCGGCGCACGCACGGGGCAGCATCGTCAACGTGTCGAGCCAGGCCGCGCTCGTCGGGCTGCCCGCGCATCTGAGCTATTGCGCGTCGAAGGCGGCGATGGACGCGATCACGCGCGTGCTGTGCATCGAACTCGGGCCGCACGGCATTCGTGTGAACAGCGTGAACCCCACCGTCACGCTCACGCCGATGGCGCAGTTCGCGTGGAGCGAACCGGAAAAGCGGGCGCCGATGCTGGCCGCGATTCCGCTCGGCCGGTTCGCGGAGCCGGAGGAGGTCGTCGAACCGATCCTGTTTTTGCTGAGCGATGCGGCGTCGATGATCAGCGGCGTGTCGTTGCCGATCGACGGCGGGTATACGGCGCGCTAGATCGCGTCACGGAAGTCGCGGACTGAAGTCGCGGCGCGGCCGGCGCGCGGCTAGACCGGGTCCTTGCTCGGCGGCCCGTCCGGTTGCTGCGGATTGTCGTGATGACCGGGCGGCGACGCGAACGGATCGTCTTCCGGATCGCGGTTCGGGTCGGCCGGTGGCTCGGGCGTCGGGGTCGTGTGATCGCTCATGGAGAACTCGCGCGGTGCGTGACGGCGGTGGCGCGGCGGATGCGCCTCGTCTCCGTTATAGCCAATCGGGCGCGTGTTTGCAGCGCGATTCTTGCGACGGGTGGACGATCGTCGGCGAAATTCGTCCATTGACGGTGTTCGTGCGGGATCGTGCAGAACCGCACCATCGAAGTCAGCGCAAGTCCGCCGGCGTATCGACGTCGCGCAGGATGCCGGGATCGTCGACATCGAGCAGGGTCACCGGCGCGCTGGCGAACAGTGCACGGGCGCCCGTGTCGCCGTCGAGGGCGGCGAGCGCATCGAAATGGTGCGCGGCGAAGCCGACCGGATGGCCGCGCACGCCGCGATGCGCGGGCGCGACGATCGACGCGTTGTCGGCTTCGAGCGCGCGGGTGACGGTTTCGTAGGTGGAAGCGGCGATCCACGGCATGTCGCCGAGCGCGACGAGCCAGCCGTTCGAATCGGGCGTGGTGCGGACGCCGGCCGCGAGGCTGGCGCCCATCCCGCGCAACGCATCGGGGGCATAGACGACCTGACAGCCGGCTTCATTCAGCAGAATCGCAAGCTTTTCGGCGCCGGGACGCACGACGGCGATCACGTCGGCGGTGGCGGCCGCGAGACGGCGCGCGGCGGCGACCGCCACCGGCGTGCCGTCGGGAAGCCGGGCGAGCAGCTTGCTGTGCAGGCCGCTCGGGTCGAAGCGTTGACCAAGGCCGCCGGCGAGCAGGACGCCGGTGGCGAGTGACGCATAGGACATCGGCGCGGGGGGAGGGAGACAGGTGCTGCGATTGTGCGGGAGCCCGCGGGGATCGGCAAGTGAGGATGTTACCGAGTCACGCGTGTCGGATCGGGAAAACCGTCATCGCGACGTTTCGTCGAGCAGGCTTTCGTCGACAGGACCGTAAATTGCGTGCGATTCGTTCTGCATGACGGCCCAATAGCGGTCGCCGTATGACCAATGCCACCATTCGGACGGGTAATTCGTGAGGCCGGCGCGGGTCAGTGCGTCGATCAGGAGCTGGCGGTTTCGTGCGGCCGGGCGGCTGATGAACGGGTTATGTGTGTAGCAGGCGCCGGATGATTCGTGGTCGGTGGCATCGAGTATGCAGCCGATGTCGAGTTCGGCGGCTGCGGTCGTTTTGGTCAGACGAATCGCCGATATGCCAGAGTCTGGTGGAAGATGCGCCTCGGTTCGGCCGGCGGGGCCGGCGACGCTTACCAGAGCGTCATGATGTGCGCGTACGCGCGGATTTTTTCGTCGCGGGTGTCAGCTGAGCGCCGAGTCGCGTACTGCCCACCACACCGATGCATGCGTATCCAGCACGATCACCGCGACGTCTCCCAATCCTCTTTCGCAATCGGATCGAGAGGATTGTCGTAGCGCATGACCGAACCGCGCAATATGCCCAACGGCTGAGCTTCGCGCGAGCGATACGGCCGAATCTCGAACGTCGGTTTGCCGTGGTCGGTGACGATCAATCCTTTGCCCGACACTTCGACGAGCCGGAAGTATTCGAGTGCGCGCGCCTTGAATTCGGATTTCGATACGGGAGTGTGCGGCATCACGATATGAGCAGGGTCATTTGACGAGGTCGTTTTGGACCCGTCTTTCGACGCGGCGCGACCGACTCATGCTACGCATCCGCCCACTTCCTCAACAGGTTGTGATAAATCCCGGTGAGCGAAATGACCACCGGGTCCTTCGCCCCTTTTTCCGCGGAAAGCGCCTGAATCTGCGTATCGAGCTGAAACAGCAGCGTGCGATCGCCGTCGTCGCGCACCATGCTTTGGATCCAGAAGAACGACGCCACGCGCTCGCCGCGCGTGACCGGCGTCACGTGATGCAGGCTCGACGCCGGATACAGCACGAGATCGCCGGCGGGCAGCTTCGCGCGATGCACGCCATACGTGTCCTCGACGCACAGCTCGCCGCCGTCGTACGCATCGGGTTCCTCGAGGAACAGCGTCGCCGACAGATCGCTGCGCACGCGGAAATCCGTGCCGCGCAGCAGCCGGATCGCGTTGTCGACGTGCGTGCCGAACGTTTCGCCGCCTTCATAACGATTGAACAGCGGCGGAAACACCTTGAGCGGCAGCGCCGCCGAAAAGAACAGCGGATGGCGCGCGAGCGCATCCTGGATCGCGTCGCCAACGGTGCGGGCGACCGGCGAGCCTTCCGGCAATTGCCGGTTGCGTTTCGCGAGCGCCGACTGCGCGCCGGACGTTGCGTTGCCGTCGACCCATTCGGCGGCATCGAGCAGTTCGCGGCATTGCGCGACTTGCGCTTGGGTCAGTACGCCGGGGATGTGAAGCATCATGATGCGGATTCCATTGCGTGCGGCGCGAGTTGCATGGCCGCCGAACGAAAAGCATCGAGCGGCGACGACACGAGATACGCGCGCATTTTCGCGATGAACGCGGGGGGCGCGGTGGCCGGCACCCGCGCGAGCCAGACGAGCGCCTCGTCGACGCGCCCGCGTTCGGCGAGCAGCCGCGCATAGTTGAACTGGCCGCGGAAGTCGCCGGCGACGGCCGCGCGGCGATAGTGGTCGAACGCGGCGTCGGTGTCGACCGCGACGACCCATCCGTCCTCGTAGAAACCGCCGATCAGGTTGATCGATTTCGCATGGCCGAGCGCGGCCGCGCGGCGGAACCAGTCGAGCGCGTCGGTGCGGTTCTCGTCGACGCCGTTGCCGAGGGCGAGTGCGGTCGCGTAGTTGTACATGCCCCAGTCGAGGCCCGCCTGCGCGGCCAGCCGGTACCAGTACACGGCGACCGGCGCGCAGGCGGCCGTGCCCCAGCCGAACTCGTAGCAGCGTCCGAGCATGTTCATCGCCATCGGGTGGCCGGCTCGCGCCGCGTGCCGGAACCAGTTGAACGCGGCGGCCGGATCGCGTGCGACGCCGTGCCCGTCGAGCAGGTATTGCCCGTAGACGGCCTGCGCATCGACGATGCCGTGCTCGGCCGCCGCCGCGACCCACGCGGCGGCGCGCTCCGGCGGCCCGGCCAGGATGTCGGCGAACTCGCGCGGCGATACCGACGCGAGCGCCTTCAGCGATACGGCCTCCATCGATCAGTAGCGCGCGTTCAGCGTGACGAACGCCGAGCGGCCCGGCGCGATCGACGCATAGTGCGCCGGATACGCCTGATCGAAGTAGGTGCGGTTGAACAGGTTGTTCACGTTCAGTTGCAGGTCGAGCTTCTTGTTGATCCGGTACTGCGCCATCGCGTCGAAGCGCCAGTACGACGGTACGGCGCGCAGGTTCGCGGGATCGCCGAACACTTCCGACATGTAGAACGCGCCGCCGCCGACCGTGAATTTCGGCGTGACGTCGTAGTTCGACCACATCGTGAGGCTGTGCTTCGGCGTATTCGGGAAGCGGTTGCCGTTGTTCGCGGTGTCCTTGCCGTTGTCGCGCAGTTCGCTCTTCATGTACGTGTAGCCGCCGAACACCTGCCACTGCTTCGTGATCTGGCCGGCGAGGCCGAGCTCGAGACCCTGCACGCGTTTGTTGCCGACCATCGCGTACTGGTTGTTCGGCAGCGTCACGCGTGCGTTCGTCGTGTCGATCTGGAACAGCGCGGCCGTCAGCGACAGCTTGTCGTTCAGCACGTTCCACTTCGTGCCGAGTTCGATGCTGCGGTTCTTTTCCGGCGAAAGCTGATCGGCGTTCGGGCCGACGCCGCCGCGGCCCGGCGTGAGCGACTGCGTTTCGCTGCCTTCGCCGAGCAGCATGCCGGCAGGCGTCGACGACGTCGCATACGACGCATAGATGCTGCCGTTCTGCGCGGGCTTGAACACGAGGCCTGCCTGCCAGTTGAAGAGCGTGTCGTCGCGCGTGTACGTCTTGCCGCCATTCGCCTTGGTGTCGGTGAAGCGGGTCGAGTAGTCGTCGACGCGCACGCCGGCGTTGACCTGCCAGCGCGGCGTGATCTCGATCGTGTCGAAGCCGTAGATCGACTTCGTCGTGGTGCGCGCATGCGCGTAGTCGTTGTTGCGCGTGATCGAGCCGGCCCACGGATCGTTCGGGTTCGGCGACCACAGGCTCGTGCAGTTGTAGCCCGACGGCGCGCCGATGCCTTTCTGGCAGATCGTGCCCTTGTCGGTCGCGACCGTGTACGAATCGCGCTTGCCCCATTCGCGCGACAGTTCGATGCCGGTCGTGAAGCTGTGCTTGAACGGGCCCGTGCGGAATTCGCCGAACAGCTCGGTCAGGTTCGCGAGGCTGTTGATCGAGCTGTTGCGGTTGTTGTTGCGGCGCCAGACCTTGCCGTTCACCACGTTGCCCTGGCTGTCGTCCGGCTGCGTCCAGATGTAGTCCTGCGTCGATTCCGTGTAGCGCGTGGTGTTGCGCACCGTGAGGTTGGGCGTGATGTCGTGCTCGATCTTGATCGTGCTGATGTCCGACGTGGTCTTGCGGAAGTCGCGGTCGATCAGGCCGTAGAAGTTGTGGCGATCGACGGGCGCCGGATAGATCGTGTCGACGTTCGCGGGTTTGTTCGACGTCGTGTAGAAGTACGGGATGCCGCCGTCGGGCATGTCGTCCGTTTGCAGGTGGTAGTAGCTCGCGGTCACGCGCGTCGACGTGCCGAGGCCGAATGCGATCGACGGCGCGACGCCCCAGCGCTCGTTGTTGACGGCGTCGCGACTGGCGACGTCGTTGTTGTGGCTCATCAGGTTCAGGCGGAACGCGGCGTGATCGGCGAACTGCCAGTTGCCGTCGGCGGTGAAGCGGCGATAGCGGTCGGTGCCGAGGCCCGCGCTCGCGGCGGCCGTCGTGCCGAGATGCGGGGCCTTCGTGATCAGGTTGATGCTGCCGCCGGCGCCGCCGCGGCCGCCGTACGCGCCGTCGGAACCCTTGGTGATCTCGACGCGCTCGGTGTTGAATATCTCGCGCGTGGTGGCGCCGGTGTCGCGCATGCCGTCGACGAACATGCTGCCCTGCGTGTCGTAGCCGCGGATGAACGGACGGTCGCCGAGCGGGTTGCCGCCTTCGCCGGCGCCGAACGTGATGCCGGGCACGGTGCGCAGCGCTTCGGTCAGCGTCGCCGCGCCGCTGCTCTGGATCAGTTCCTGCGGGATCACGGTGACGGATTTCGGCGTGTCGACGAGCGGCGCGGTGAATTTCGCGGAAGCGGAAAAGTCGGCCTTGTAGCTGTGCTCGGTCTTGCCCTGGATCTCGATCGGCGCGAGATGGCCTTCGGTGCTGGCGGGCGCCGCGGGCGGCGTGCCGTCGGCGAACGCGGGGCTGGCGGCGAGCACGCTGCAGAGGGTGGTGAACTTGCCGAGCTTCAGCTCGTCGGGACGGGACTTCATGGTGCGCTTCGACCTCGCGGTGTGGCCCCGGGGCAGTGCGCTGCGGAAATGTGCACGCCGGCGGGAATTATTACGATTTGTTTTCAGGCGGCATTCTATGTAATTTCCCATTAAATGAGAAGCGTTCTTGTTCGCGTTTGTGGGGGAATTGTTGACGAATGTGACGGGGTGGTCGCGAGGCGGCCCAGGAGGCGCAAGCATGGCCGAATGGCCGGATATGACGGACCGGCAGGTCGGATTGGATTGGCTGTGTCGCGACGCTCGCCATGACAGCAAAGTGATAGTAGGGGCGCGTCATGCCGGTGATCACCGTTCGAAATTTGCCCGATGAAGTGCGCCGCGCGCTTCGGATCCGCGCGGCCCGACACGGGCGCAGTACGGAAGCGGAGGTGCGCGACATCCTGGAGCAGGCCGTTCTGCCGGGCGGGCGGCTCGAGCTCGGAACGCTGCTCGCGGAAATCGGGCGGGAAGCGGGCGATGTCGATATCGGCGTGCTGTGCGACGAGATGCCAACCGGTCCGATGAGCTTTGAATGATCCCTGTCGATACGAACGTCATGCCCGAACCGCTGCGGCGTGAGCCGAACGCGGCGGTGATCGAGTGGCTCGATGCGCAGAACGTCGAGACGCTGTATCTCGCGGCGATCGGTCTCGCGGAATTGCGGTCCGGCGTGGCTGCATTGCCGGAGGGCGCAGGCGGGATTGGCTGCAGCAGAGTATCGGGCAGCGTGTGCTGCCGCTGTTTCGCGGTCGGATCCTGCCGTTCGACGACGCGGCGAGCAGGGCGTACGCGAGCTTTTGCGCGCGGACGCGTGCTGCGGGCAATGCGATCGCGGTCACCGATGGCTACATCGCAAACGGCTCGATCGTGGCCACACGCGACGTCGCGCCGTTCCAGGCGTTCGGGCCGCGCGTCATCGATCCGTGGGCCGTCCGGTTCGCGATCGCCGGTTCTTTTGGCGTGCCGAAATGCAAAACGCGCCGTGGGTGGCGGCGCGTTTTGAATCGAACCATCAGGCTCGTTCCCTGACGCAACGGCGGCAGGGCACGAGCGTTTCGCAGTGGCGTCAATCGATCCCGTGAAACACAGCGTCTTCCGGGCCGAGGTACGCCGGCGGACGCCACGTCGCGTCGCGCATCGAATGCTGGACGAGATTCTCGACACCGAGCAGCACCGCGAAGATCGCCATCCGCACCGGAATGCCGTTGTCGGTCTGCCGGAAGATCGCGAGACGCGGGTCGCGGTTCAGGTCGACCGACAGGTCGTTCGCGCCGGGCCGGCTGTCGCGCGGCAGCGGGTGCATGATCAGCGTGTCCGGCTTGCATACCGAGTCGACGAGCGCCTGGTTGATCTGGAAATCCGGCGTGTAGCCTTCGAACGACTCGTCGGTGAAACGCTCCTTCTGAATTCGCGTCGCGTAGACGACATCCGCTCCGCGCAGCCCGGCCGCGAGGTCGGTCGTCTGCTCGACCACATGGCCGTTCGTCGCGATCTGGTCGACGATGTACGCCGGCATCTCGAGCGTCGGCGGCGATACGAGCGTGAACTTCAGCCCGCGGTACAGCGCGAGCAGCTTGACGAGCGAGTGCACGGTGCGGCCGTACTTCAGGTCGCCGACCAGCGCGATGTGCGCGCCGTCGACGATCTTGCCGAGCCGCGAGAATTCGCGCTGGATCGTATAGAGGTCGAGCAGCGCCTGGCTCGGGTGCTCGCCGGGGCCGTCGCCGCCGTTGATCACCGGCAGGTTGGTCGCGCGCGCGAATTCGGCCACCGAGCCTTTTTCGGGATGGCGGATCACGAGCGCGTCGACGTAGCCGGCCATCACGCGGCTCGTGTCGTAGATCGATTCGCCCTTGGCCATCGACGAGAACGTGAAGCCCGTCGTGTCGCACACCGAGCCGCCGAGCCGGCAGAAGGCCGCGCCGAACGACACGCGTGTACGCGTGCTGGCCTCGAAGAACAGGTTGCCGAGCACGGCGCCTTCGAGCACGCGCGAAATCTTGTGGCGTCGCGCGATCGGCTGCATGACGTCGGCCACGCGGAACAGCGCCTCGACCGAATCCCGCGAGAACTGGTCGACCGAGATCAATTGCGGCTTGCCTTCGAACAGGAACTGCTTCGCGAGCCCTTGTTTGTCTACGCTTTGCGTATAGTTCTCGCCATCCGGCGCCGAGCGCTCGACAATCTCCGACACGAAGCGCTCGACGATCTCGGGCATCCCTCGCGATTCCTGCGAATCGTCGGGAAGTAGCCAGGTATCCAGCGCGCGCCGGCTGACGCCGATGCGATTCGCGAACGCCTCGCGGGTCATGTTGAGGCGGCGCATCGCGTCGCGGAGGAAGGCTTGCTGGGGAACGGTCATCGGCGGCTCCTGGGCGGAAAATATACGCGGTGCGTATATTAGTTCCTGGCGCAATGAAGTCAAGAAAAATCTGCGTGCAAGCGGGGTGTGGCGCGCATGACACTCGGCGGGGCCGTACTGGCGCGCGGCGTGCGTCTCCGTATAATCAGGTCAGGCCCCGTGTCCGGCAGCGTGCCGGGCGCCAGCCGCACACGATTCGCCCGATCGGGCATGTTGATTCGAAGGAGAATGAGAATGACGCGTACGATTGCTGCAATGCTGCTGGTGGTGACGGCGGCGCTCGCCGGGTGCAATACGGTCGCCGGCGTGGGCCAGGACATTTCGAAGGGCGGCCAGGCGATCAGCGATTCGGCTGAAAAGGCCAAGTAAGCCGACCGGTTCCGGCATGCAGAAGGCGCCGGCCTTCCCGCGGTTGCGGGGAGGCGCGGCGCCTTTTTTTGCGCCCGACTCGACGCCGGCGGCGTCAGGCGCGCTCGACGAATGCGTAGCGGCCGTCGACCTTGCGCGGCGTGAACCAGCCGTAGTCGGGGAACACCCGGTTGCGGACGAACCATACGTAGCCGACCAGCACGACCGTGATCGCAAGGCTCGGCAGCGCGGCCGACGGATCGCGCCCGAGATCGGCGACGGTCTTCGGTACCTGCAGCAGCGACAGCAGAATGAACGCGTGATACGCGCCGACACGATGGGTCGCAAAACCCCAGATGAACAGCAGCGACAGCGGCACGGTCAACGCGAGGAACACGGTGACCAGCACGCCGCCGGCGCCGGACGCGAAGAAGTAGTACGCGAGCATCAGGCTGATGACCAGCTGCGCGATGCCGAGCGCGATCAGGATCCGGATGTGCACCTTGTTCTTGCGGCAGCGTTCGGGGTCCGGGCGCGACGCGATCAGATGCGCGAGCACGCGATCCTTGAGCCCCTGTCCGGACAGCTCGGCCAGTGCGTCGGCCTTCCTCGTTCCCGCGGACAGCAGCACCGCGATTCTTGTTTTGGCTTCCTTCCTGTTCATTGCTTGATCTGGCGGATTGTTGTTCGATGGTTGTCAAAGGGTCCGGCCACGCGAATATTGCATCTTGCGCAGTCGTGCGCAACGGTTTTGCGGGGCGCGGACACATTCCTACAGTCGTCGGCTGCATGGCCGGAAGGCGGCGGTCGAAGGCGGTGCGACGGGAAGGCGCCGCCATCGTTTTCGGCGGGACCAAGGAACGCGAGTCAATCGGTGGCGGTCCGCGCGGCGAGCGTGGCGGGTGATTCGACGGGCGGCTCGCGCCGCCGCGTCGCGCCGACGAGCATGCCGGCGACGACGAGCGCGATGCCCGCGACACGCGTGCCGGTCAGCGTTTCGCCGAACAACGCGACCGCGAACAGCACGGCCGAAACCGGCGCGACCGCCGTGAACAGGGCGGCCTCGGTGCCGCTCGTGCGCGCCGAGCCCGCATACCAGCACAGGTAGCCGAGCACGGTCGGAATCAACGCGTAGTAGACGATCGCCGACACGGCGCCGACGGTCCAGCCGCTCGCCACCGCGCGCCATTCGAACGCGGCCGGCACGAGTGCGAGCACGAAGCCGAGGCCCGACATCGCGGTGGAAAGCGCCAGCGGTGGCAACGGCGCGGCAAGCCGCCGGTTGAGCAGGATGAAGACCGCTTCGCAGGCGACGGCCGCCAGCACCAGCGAATCGCCGGCAAGCGTCCGGAGCGACGGCATCGCGTGGCCCGGCGCGAACGTGACGAACAGCACGCCGGCCGTGGCGAGCGCGGCGGCCAGCCAGTCGCGCGGCGTCTGCCGCTCGCGCAGCACGACGGCCGCGATCAGCGTCGACATGGCCGGCAGCGTGCCGAGCATCACGCCGGCATCGAGCGGCGACGACAGTTTCGTGCCGCTGATCAGCAGCACCGTATAGCCGACGCCGCCCGCCGCGGCCTGGATGACGAGCAGCACGGCGTCGCGTGCGGCAATGCACGGCCAGCGCATGCGCTGCGCACGCATCAGCGCGAACAGCAGCGGCGTCGCGATCAGGAAACGCAGCGCGGTGGCCGCGAACGGCGGCAGGCCGCCGGCCGCGAGACGGCTCGCGATGACGGTGCTGCCGACGCCCGCCATCGCGGCGGCGAGATAGAGATAGCCGATCAGTCGTGTCTTCATGCGCCGCATCGTCGCGTACGGCGGTGGGGGGCGTCTTGAACGAAATTGCAGCGGGGCGGGCGTCGAATGTGGTGCGCCGTCGACATGCACCGACGCAAGAGGTCACGGCTGACGTCTAGGCGGCAACCGCCGTCGAATGCAATGCGCGCGGCGGTCCGCGCACCGCGCACCGACAGCGCTATTGACCCGCCTGCGTGAACCGCCCCGGCGTGATCCCGAACTGGCGCGCGAACGCGCGCGTCAGGTGGCTCTGATCGGCGAAGCCGGCCTCGGCCGCGGCCTCGGCGATCGGCAGGCCGCCGGCCAGTAACGCGCGCGCCAGCCGCGTGCGCGACTGAACCAGATAGGCGTGCGGCGTGATGCCGAGCTCGCGCGCAAAGCCGCGCAGCAACTGGAAGCGGCTCACGCCGCTCAGGTCCGCCAGCTCGGCAAGCGATACGGGTACGGCCGGCGCTGCGTCGAGCCGCTCCCGGGCGACGCGGACCGCCGGCGCGACACCGGCCGCCGGCAGCGTGCGGTTGGCGTGCCGGGCGAGCAACCCTGCGACGAGCATCACGAGCGCTTCGTCGCGAGCGAGCGGCTGGGTTTCGCCTGCGACGATGCGTGCATGCAGCCGGCCGACGGCGGCCGCGAGCCGCGCGTCGCGCACGGCCGGGTGCGCAAGCTCGACGCCGCCGAGGCCTTCTTCCGCCGCGACGCCCGCGACCAGCGCCGGCGCGAGGTACAGCATCCGCCAGCGACGGCCGGTGCCGGCCTCGAGCGGCGAGCCGTCGTGCATTTCGCCCGGGTTGACCATGATCGCGTCGCCGGCCAGCGCGTCGACCTGCCCGCGGCCGCTCCACGACCGGTGCGCACCGCTGACGATCACGCCGACCCCGAATTCGTCGTGCGCGTGGCGCGGAAACGCGCGATCGGATTCGAGGCTGATCGCCTCGATGCCTTCGCCGGTGCGTCGGTAGTGGGTGACACGGTGCATGTGCGCTCCTCGCGCCGGTCGCGGCGCGGATCACGTGCACTTTAGCGCGTTCCGGCGCCGTGCGCCCTTCATCCTTTTGGCGGATACCGCGCGGCGCGCGCAGCCCGCACCATGTGCACATCGGCAGCGTACACGGCCCGCCGGGCCTGAAGCTGCGCGGGAGACGGCAGGTGGAACGACAGGATCCGGTATTCATTCAGGTGGGCGCGCTCGCGGACGGCTTCGCGCCGGAGGCGAACACCCTCGCGCCCGTCGACGCGCTCGTCGGGCGGACGCTGGCGCTCGAAGACGCATCGGGCGCATGGCGCGTCCATACGTTCGAGCCGGGCGCGCTGCAGTGGCGCGATGCGGCGACCGATACGGGCGGCCGCGCGCCGTGCCGCGTGACGCGGCTGCGCGACGGTCTGTACTTCGTCGACTACATCGATACCACTGCCCGCGCGACGTCGGTCAGCCTCGTGATCGATCTCGACAACGGCGTGTGGACGTCGGTCGTCGGTACGCTGCCGACGGAAGCCGACACGCGCATCGATGCGTTCACGCGCGTCGCGCGCGGGCTGCCGCTGACGGCCGTCGACGCGCAATTCCGGCACGGCACGCTCGGCGGCCACGCCCGGCCGGGCCCGCTGCATGCGCCCACGCGCGAGCTGATCGGCAAGCGGACGATGTACCGCTACAGCCCGACCGAATGCTACGAGCATATCTACCTGAACGAGAACTTCTACGCGTGGCAGTGCCTGCAGGGCGTGGAAGGCGGGCTGGCCGACGTCGACCGCTGTCATTACTTCAAGATGGCCGATGAGCTGTATCTGTTCGTGTGGCGCGAAAAGGTGGTGCCGACGCTCGGCGTCGTGCTGATCGACCTCGCGCAGCGCAAGACCGACGGCAAGATCTTCGGCTACCAGGGCGGCGATTTCGGCACGCTGTCGAATTTCCAGATCGGCGCTTATGCGCAGGTGCTGAACGAAACCGTGCATCCGCTCGGCGGCGAGGCGCAACGATGACTGCCGTGCTGGGCAGCGGCCGCCTGCGTGCGGATTTCGGCGGACGCGTCGTGCTCGTCACGGGTGCTGCGCAAGGGATCGGCGCGGCGATCGCGCGCCGTTTCGCGGAATCCGACGCATTCGTCGCGGTGGCCGACCTGAACGGCGAAGCAGCCGCCGCGCAGGCCGAGGCGCTGGTCAGCGCGGGCGGCGATGCACGCGCGTATCAGGTCGACGCCGCGAGCCGGGACGAACTGGATGCGCTCGTGGCGGCAGTCGAGCGCGACGGCGGCCGGCTCGATGTCGTCGTCCACAATGCCGCGTATTTTCCGCTGACGCCGTTCGAGCAGATCGACGCGCCGACGCTCGACCGGACGCTGTCGGTCAACCTGTCGGCACTGTTCTGGCTCGCGCAGGCTGCGTTGCCGGCATTCGAGCGCGCGGGGGCCGGGCGGCTGCTCGTCACGTCGTCGGTGACCGGGCCGCGCGTCGTCTATCCGGGGCTCGCGCATTACGCGGCGTCGAAGGCCGGCGTGAACGGCTTCATTCGGGCAGCGGCGCTGGAACTGGCGCGCCGCCACGTGACGGTCAACGGCGTCGAGCCGGGGATGATCCGCACGCCGGCGGCCGGCAATCTCGGCGACGCATCGGTCGCGGCGCAGATCGCACGCGACATTCCGCTGGCACGAATGGGCGAGCCGGAGGACATCGCGAACGCGATGCTGTTTCTCGCGTCGGCCGACGCGGCGTACATCACCGGGCAGACGATCGTCGTCGACGGCGGAGCGACGTTGCCGGAAAGCGGGGCGGTGCTGGCGGACGGGTAGCGGTAAGCCCGCGAGGGGGGAAGCGTCGAGGCCGTGTCGGCATAGGCGTGCGACCCACGCCATGGAGGGCCGCGCTATACGCGCCCGCCGCGACTACAGCCAGCCGTTGCGGATGAACTCGACGATCGAATAGCGACGATGCTCGAGATCGTGCCGGCGGACGGCCTCGACGATGCGCGATACGCCATCCGCATAGGGCGTATCGCCGGATACGCGCGATTCGAACTGCAGGCTGCATGCGCCGTCGTCGATGCGTATCCGGTGAAGCGCATGGCGGCCGAGCTGATCGTCGCGGATGCCGAATTCGCCGCGCTGTACGGCCGGGTCGCGTACGGAGCGAATGTCTGCCGGCCGCACGCCGAGCGACTCGGCGATGCCGACGGCCGTGCCGGGGACGGACGTCTTGCCGGCCTGATGCGACTCGGTCACGCTGATGTCGCAGTCGCGGAACAGGTGGCCGCTGGTTTCCAGCATGCTCATGAACTTGAGCATCAGGATGTTCGTGTTCGGACACAGCACGACCGGAAAGCCGTATGTCCCGGTTTCGAGGTCGGAGCCGGTCGACAACTCGACGAGCGGCGATGCGGTGGCCTGGCAGAACGCGATCGCCGCGGCGAGTTCGCGGCCGGAACCGGCATGGACGACGATCGACCGGGCGTCGGTTCGCGTGGCGTCCGACCACGGCATCACGCGACAGGTGGCCGGGTCGAGCCGGTGCGAGCCGAGCAACTCGTTGGCGAGCTTGCCGGTTCCGATGACGAGTACTTGCATGGGATGGACGGGTTGAGGTTCGGGATGCGCGTCCGCAGTGGCGCAGGCCGTCGGCCGGGCCACGCTGGTCCGACTGTCGTGCCGCGCGCCACGCCTGGCGGGCATCGCGCATTATGCCCGGCCGTGCGACCGCGTGCTCGTCGAGCCGCGCCCGCGACGTCGCGGCGCCCCGCGCCGCATGGATCGCGATCCATCTCGCGATGCCGCCAACCGCGCTTGGCGCCCGATAACCACGGCGAAACGACAGCGGAACTGCGCTGCCCACCGTCATCCCGTTCGCACGAGCGCGTGAACGGCGCTACGCTGTCGGCATTTCATCCCATCACCCTCGATCCAGGAGAACACATCGATGGAACACGACCTGAACGGCAAGGCAGTCGCGATCACCGGCGGCTTCGGTCATCTGGGCGTCGCGACGGCCGCGTGGCTCGGCGCGCGCGGCGCGCGCGTCGCGCTGATCGGCCGCGGCGCGGCCCCGGCGGCGCAGGCGCTGCCCGGCGTGCCGGCCGATGCGCTGCGCATCGGCGGCATCGATCTCGTCGACCCGCAGGCCGCCGCGCAGGCGCTCGAAACGGTCAACCGCGAATTCGGCCGGGTCGACGCGCTCTTGAACATCGCCGGCGCATTCGTGTGGCAGACGATCGCCGACGGCGATGCCGCCACGTGGGATCGCATGTACGAACTGAACGTGAAGACGGCGCTGAACGCGTCGAAGGCCGCGCTGCCGTACCTGATCGCGAGCCAGGCCGGCCGCATCGTCAACATCGGCGCGGGCGCGGCGTTCAAGGCCGGCGCGGGGATGGGCGCGTATGCGGCCGCGAAGGCCGGCGTCGCGCGGCTCACCGAGGCGTTGGCGGCCGAGTTGCTCGATCGCGGCGTGACCGTGAACGCGCTGTTGCCGAGCATCATCGACACGCCGCCGAACCGCAAGGACATGCCCGACGCCGACTTCTCGCGCTGGGTCCGGCCCGAACAGCTCGCCGCGACGATCGGCTTCCTGCTGTCGGCCGACGCGCAGGCGATCACCGGTGCGTCGATTCCGGTGAGCGGCCGCGTGGCGTAGTGCGCCGAGGGCGGGCTCGTCGGGTCCGGGCGTGCGTACAATGTCGCACCGGATTGCGCGCCCCGAACCCATGACTCAGCCCACCATCCTGATCGTCGAAGACGAACAGGCGATCGCGGATACGATCGTCTACGCCCTCGGCACCGACGGCATGCAGACCGTCCACTGCACGCTCGGGCAGGCGGCGCTCGACCGCCTGCGCGGCACGCGTGTCGACCTCGTGGTGCTCGACGTCGGCCTGCCGGACCTCAGCGGCTTCGAGGTATGCCGGCGGCTGCGCACGTTCACCGATGTTCCGGTGATCTTCCTGACCGCGCGGCACGACGAGATCGACCGGATCGTCGGGCTCGAGATCGGCGCTGACGACTACGTCGTCAAGCCGTTTTCGCCGCGCGAGCTGGCGGCGCGGGTGCGCGTGATCCTGCGCCGCTTCCATCGGACGGCCGCGTCGGAACCGACACCCGCAACCGCGCCGGCCGATGCGCCGGCACCGGTCGCGTCCGGCTTCACGCTCGACACCGGCGGCGCGCGCGTGTCGTGGCTCGGCCACGCGCTCGACCTCACGCGCTACGAATTCGGGCTGCTGGCGCTGCTGGTCCGGCATCCGGGGCGCATCTACTCGCGCGAACAGTTGATGGATCTCGTCTGGCACGAGGCGCTCGATTCGGCCGACCGCACGGTTGACACGCACATCAAGACGCTGCGCGCCAAGCTGCGCGCGATCGATCCCGAGCGCGACCCGATCCGCACGCATCGCGGGATGGGTTATTCGCTGCAACCGTAACGACCGGCACCACCCATGCATATCGGCCTGCGCATCTTCTTCGGTTTTTTCCTGATCGTCGGTCTGGCCGCGCTGATCACGCTGCGCGTGTTCGTGCAGGAGGTGAAGCCCGGCGTGCGCGAAGCGATGGAGGACACGCTCGTCGACACCGCGCAGGTGCTGGCGACGCTGGCCGCCGACGACATGGCGAACGGCCATATCGCCGACGGCGCCTTCGCGCGGCAACTCGGGAAACTGCACGAGCGGCCGGTCAGCGCGAACGTGTGGGGCATCCAGAAGAACGCGATCGGCTACCGCCTCTACATCACCGACGCGCACGGCATCGTCCGCTACGACTCGTCCGGCAGCGCGGTCGGGCAGGATTATTCGCGCTGGAACGACGTGTACCGGACGCTGCGCGGCGAATACGGCGCGCGCAGCACGCGCAGCGATCCGAACGACGACAGCAGTACCGTGATGCACGTCGCCGCGCCGATCCGGCGCGGCGACGAGATCATCGGCGTGCTGACGATCGCGAAACCGAACCAGACGGTCGCGCCGTTCATCGCGCGCAGCCAGCGCAAGATCATGTTGTACGGCGCGTTGCTGATGGGCGGCGCGATCCTGATCGGCGCCGCGTGCACGTGGTGGCTGGTGCTCGGGCTGCGGCGCCTGCAGCGCTATGCGCGCGCGATCGCGGCCGGCGAGCGCGCGTCGATGCCGCTGCAGGGCGCGAACGAGCTGGCCGAGCTCGGGCGCGCGGTGGAAAGCATGCATCAGCGGCTGGAGGACCGGCAGTACGTCGAAACCTACATCCACACGCTCACGCACGAGATGAAGAGCCCGCTGGCCGCGATCAGCGGCGCGGCCGAGCTGTTGCAGGAAGACATGCCGGTCGCGAACCGCCGGCGCTTCACCGAGAACATCCGCCGCCAGGCCGGCCGCCTCGAACAGATGATCCGCAAGCTGCTCGCGCTGGCCGAGGTCGAGCAGAAGCAGCGCCTGTCGGTGCACGAGCCGGTCGCGCTGCGGCCGGTGCTCGAACAGCTCGTCGACGATATCGAGCCGCGCGCGCGGCAGCGCGGCGTGAGCCTGCGGATCGATGCGAACGACGCGGCCGAGCCGGCGGTCGTCGACGGCGATCCGTTCCTGCTGCGGCAGGCGCTCGGCAACCTGCTCGACAACGCGCTGGATTTCGCGCCGCGGGGCAGCACGATCCGGATCGCGCTCGAACGGCAGCCGGCGGGCAGGGCGCACGTCGCGGTCGTGCGCGTCGCCGACGACGGCCCCGGCGTGCCCGACTATGCGCTCTCGCGCGTGTTCGAACGCTTCTATTCGCTGCCGCGCCCCGACGGGCAGGATCGCAGCACGGGCCTCGGGCTGTGTTTCGTCCGCGAAGTCGCGATGCTGCACCGCGGCCAGGTCGCGCTCGCGAACCGCGCGGAAGGCGGCGCGTGCGCGACGCTCACGCTGCCGTCGGCGGGCTGACCGCGCTTCACGCCCGCCACACATTCGCTTCACGCCGGCTTCAATCGCCCTTCACCGGGGCCGCTCATGCTGACCGTACCTTCCACTCCGGTACCTCCCAGCAATGAATCGAGTCCTGTTGTTCAAGTCCATGATCACCGCGTTGCTCGCGCTGGCGATCCTGATCCCGCTGCAGATGGTCCAGAGCATCGTGCGGGAACGCGCCGACTATCGGCAGAGCGCGCTGCAGAGCATCTGGGCGAGCTATGCGGGGCCGCAGACGGTGACGGGGCCGGTGCTCGTCGTCCGTTACACGGAAGTCACGCGCGCGAGCGACGACGTGCGGGCCGGCGGCAAGGCGAAAACCGTCCTGAAAAGCGAGGCGAAACGGCTGCTCGTGTTCCCGAAGACGCTGAACGTCGACGGCACGCTGTCGGTCAGCACGCGCTATCGCGGCATCCACAAGGCGCTCGTGTACGGGCTCGACAGCCGGATGACGGGCACGCTGCCGCTGCCGGACCTGAAGAAGCTGCCGCAGGCCGACGGCCACGTGAGCTTCAAGATCGACAGCGCGGTCGTCGCGCTCGGCATCGGCGACTTGCGCGGGCTGAAGGCGCAGCCCGACCTGCGCATCGGCGGCAAGCGGATCGACGTTGAGCAGGGCACGTGGCTCGAGAGCCTGCGCCAGGGCGTGCATGCGAACGTCGATCTCGCGGCGCTGGCGGAGGCAAACGCCGGGGCGACGGTCGTGCCGTTCAGCATCGGCCTGCCGCTGGCCGGCGCGGAATCGGTCGCGTTCGCGCCGGTGGGCGACCAGAACGACTTCTCGCTGAAATCGACGTGGCCGCATCCGAGCTTCGGCGGCGAGTTCCTGCCGGCCGAGCGCACGATCGACGCGCGCGGCTTCGTCAGCAACTGGCACGTGACGTCGTTCAACACGAAGGCGCGCGAGCAGGTGGCGTCCGGCAATGGCAACGGCGACGGCGGGATCGAGATGGCGTCGGTGTCGGTGATCGAACCCGTGAACGTCTATCTGCAGGCGGAGCGCGCGACGAAATACGGTGCGCTGTTCGTGATGCTGACGTTCGCGAGCTTCTTCATGTACGAGCTCGTGAAGCGGCTGCGCATTCACCCGATCCAGTACACGCTGGTCGGCCTGTCGCTCGCGCTGTTCTTCCTGCTGCTGCTGAGCCTGTCCGAACACATTGCGTTCGGCTATGCGTATCTCGCGGCGAGCGGCGCCTGCGTCGGGCTGCTCGGCTTCTACCTGTCGTTCGTGCTGCACAGCGTGAAGCGCGGCGCGACGTTCACCGCGCTGCTCGCGATGCTGTACGCGGCGCTCTACGGGCTGCTGCTGTCGGAGGACAATGCGCTGATGCTCGGCTCGCTGCTGCTGTTCGCGATTCTCGCCGGCATCATGACGCTCACGCGCCGCGTCGACTGGTATTCGCTCGGCGCGGCGTGGCAGCCGCTGGCCGACAAGCCGACGGCCATGAAGCCGGGCGCGCCGGCGAAGTAAGCCGGCGGGCTGCAGGCAAGTGCGCGCGCCGGCCGGGAATGCCGCGACCGGCGCGCGCTTTCATGCGAGCCCGATGCGTTTCAGGCAGCCGTCTCGGGACGACGGAACCGCGCCCGCGGAATCTCGGCGATGGCCGCGATCTCGATCAGCAGGTCGGGATGGTAGAGACGCTCGACCTGGACGGTTGTCGTCACCGGATAGGGGGCGGCGAAGTACGTGCTGCGGATGTCGCCGGCCTGCATGAATGCGTCGATGTCGGTCGCGTAATGGACGAGCGAGATCACGTCGCGCATCTGCCCGCCCAGTGCGGCCAGCACGTCGCGGAGGTTGCCGAGTGTCTGGCGAACCTGCGCGCGCATGTCGCCGGCGCCGACCACCTGCCCGTCGCGGTCGAGCGCGACTTGCCCCTTCAGATGCACGATCCGGCCGTCGCCCTGGATCATGGCCATCGAGAACGCGCCGAACGGCGCCCAGACTTCCGGGGATTCACGGCTTCGGGCATCGCGCAGCTCCTATGGAACGGAAACAGGACGAACGCAGCGGCATGCGGCGCCCGACGATCGCACCATGATGGACGCGTTCATCGTCGATCCGCCCGCCCTGCCGAAAGCGGCGGCGGCCCGGATCGCCCTATACTGACCACTCCACCTTACCGGACCACGCCGTGCCGAACCAAGTTTCCGGAGATCCGTCCGTCGACGATCCCCGTCCGACCCCGCCTGTCCAACCCGAACTGGAAGACTGCTGCAACAGCGGCTGCTCGCCGTGCGTCTTCGACCTGTACGACGAAGCGCTCGCGCGCTATCGCGTCGAGCTGGCCGAATGGGAGGCGCGGCAGGCGCAGCGCGAGCCTCACCGATGAACCGGAGGCCGACGAGCCGTCACGCCGCGCCGCGCATGCGCCGTGTCCGTGTCACGCACCTCCACTGACGGTGCGGATTCCGTCGCGTGTCGCGCGTCACGCATCCGCATGCAGCCGCCGATGCAGCGGGCCGAGCGCCATCGACAGCGCGATGCAGGCCAGCAACACGACCGTCAGCGTGAACATCGACGCCCTGAATCCCTGCACGTAATCGAGCGCGGCCGGATGCACGCCGAGCCGCGCGAAGAACACGCCGCCGATCGTCGCGGCGCCGACGGCCGCGCCGATCTGCAGCATCGCGCTGACCATCCCCGACGCGACCCCCGCGCGGGCCGCATCGACTTCCGCGAGCACGATCCGCACGACCGACGGCAGCACGAGCCCTTGCCCGACGCCGATCGCCGCGATGCCCGCGTAGAAGCCGGGGCCCGGCGCGCCGTCGCGGGCGAGCGCGGCGGCGATCGCGACGCCCGCCGCGAGCATCGCGAAGCCGAGCGTGAGCACGCGATAGCCTCCGAACCGGGCGACGAGGCGCGGCATCAGCAGCGGGCTCGCGAGGAAGCCGAGCCCGAGCGGCAGGATCGCGAACCCGGACGCGAGCGGCGACCAGTTCAGGCAGCCCTGCAGATAGATCCCGTAGCTCAGGAAGAACGCGCTCAGCGTGTAGAACAGGAACGCGAGCAGCAGCCCGAGCGCGACGACCGGGTTGCGGAACAGGCGCACGTCGAGCAGCGGATCGTGGCCGCGCGCGAGCCGGCGCGCTTCCACTGCCAGCAACGCGCCGAGCATCGGCAGCGCGCCGACCCCGCACGCGATCATCCACAGCGGCCAGCCGGCTTCTCGACCGTGCGTGAGCGGGTACACGAGCATCAGCAGGAACAGCGACATCAGCACCGTGCCCGGCACGTCGATGCGCTGGCCGCGCGGCGGGCGGTTTTCCGGGATGAAGCGCCAGCTGCCGAGCAGCGCCAGGATGCCGATCGGCAGATTGACGAGAAAGATCGCGCGCCAGCCGAGCCCGAACGGATGCAGGCTGATCAGTGCGCCGCCGCCGAGTTGGCCGATCACGGCCGCGAGGCCGAACGCGAACCCGTAGAAGCCCATCACGCGCACTTGCTCCTGCGGGCTGAACACGCTGCGGATCGTCGCGAGCACCTGCGGCGCGAGGATCGCGGCGAACAGGCCTTGCAGCACGCGGCCGCCGACCAGCACCGTGCCGTTGCCGGCGAGCCCGCACAGCGTCGACGCGAGCACGAAGCCGGCCATGCCGATCATGAACATCCGCTTGCGTCCGTACAGGTCGCCGAGACGCCCGCCGGTGATCTGGACGACCGCGTTCGCGCACGCATAGGCCGACACGACGAGCTGCAGCTCGGTCTGGCGCGCGCCGATGCCGTCGCGAATGGCCGGGAGCGCGAGGTTCACGATGAAGTAGTCGAGCGGCGGCAGAATGGCGCCGACCAGCAGGACCACGAGCGCCCAGCCGCGGTGGCTGCGCGGCGTCGCCGCGGCAGCCGCGCCGGCCGGCGCGCAGGGAGCGAGGGTGTTGTTCGTCATGAAAGCAGGATCCAAAAAATGAGGGCCCGATAGTCGATCGACGGATTCAGGCCGTTGACCCCGTATTCTGGGGATCGCTCATGGTTCGGAAAAGCGGGAAAGAGTGGTAGCATCCATCGGGTTAATCGATGGATAAGGAATGACGATGCGCGGTTTCGATCTGGACCAGTTGCGCACGTTCGCGGCGGTCGCGGACGCCGGCAGCCTGACGGCCGCCGCGCCGCTGCTGCATCTGTCGCAATCGACGGTCAGCGAGCAGGTGCGCAAGCTCGAATCGCGCGCCGGCGTACCGCTGTTCGTGCGCAGCAAGCGCGGCGTCGAACCGACGCCCGCCGGCTCGCGGCTGCTGCAGCACGCGCGGCGCATCGTCGCGCTGAACGAGGCCGCGTTCGACGAGCTGCGCGGACAGGCGATCAAGGGCGAGCTGCGCGTCGCGATCACCGACTATTACCGGACGAATGAAGTGGCCGGCATGCTGGCGCGGCTGCGCGAGTGCTATCCGCAACTGAGCCTGCACGTGAGCGCGATGAAGAGCGTGGAGATCGAGGCGGCGCACGCACGCGGGCAGATCGATCTCGGCGTCGTGATGAACATGTCGAGCGGGCCGTTCCGGCCGGCGTCGGCCGACACGCGCTGGGTGCTGCGGCGCGAACCGCTGTCGTGGGTCGCGTCGCCCAAGCTCGCCGAGCAGTTGCCGGAGCCGCTGCCGCTGGTGTTGCTGCCGGACGACTGCATGATGCATCAGGTCGCGGTGCGCTCGCTCGACGAGCAGCACACGCCGTACGTGCTCGTGCATAGCGCGTCGGGCGTCGCCGGGTTGCAGTCGATGCTCGCGGCGGGGCTCGGGGTCGGTTGCCTGTGCGCGTCGGCGATCGGCGACGGCCTGATGCGGCTCGGCACGAAATACCGGCTGCCGCCGCTGCCCGACGCGGTGTTTTCGCTGACGCCGCCGCTGCCGGGCGAACGCGAGACCGTCACCCAGGCGCGCGAGGTGCTGTCGCGTCAACTGCTGATGTAAAACCATGCCGCGCGACACGCGGCGGCGCGTCGCCAAGCGGCGCGCCAGGGGGCCACAGGCATGAACGACGACGAACTGAAGAACCAGATGGCCGCGAAGCTGCAGCACGCGCTGGAACGCGTGGTCGACGAGCGTACGCTGATCCACTTCCTGCGCGTGCTCGGCCATGACTGGCACACGGAGCGGCAACTCGAGGCCGACGCGCCGCTGTCGCCGTACGCCCGCGCGGCGCTCGGCTGGGAAAACCGGTCGATCGGCGAGTACCTGGAAGCGATGATCGACTGGGCGGAGGCGTCGGAAGAAGGGCTGCGTTTCTACGATGTGCCCGACAACCCGTGGCGGCGCATCGCGGACATCCTGTTCGCCGGCAAAATCTACGAATAGCGCGGCCCGCGGATTCACGCACGCCGCTTTCTACTCGGCGCCTTCGCCGTCCGCATACGCACGCAGCCCGTTGGCCAGCGCATCGAACACGGCCCGACAGCGCGGGCTCGCCCGCAAGTCCTCATGCATCACGACCCAGGTTTCCAGCCGAATCGCGGGCCCGTCCGGCAGCACGCGCACGAGCCGCGCGTCGCGTTTCGCGAGCGCCGTCTGGCAGAAGCCGATCCCGTAGCCGGCGCGGATCATCGCGAGCTGCGCGAGGTTGCTGTCGGTGCGCAGCGCGAACGCGTCGCGTTTCCACAGCGGCATGCCGTGCCCCGCCGAGCGGATGAACGGCGTGACCGTATCGAAGCCGATCAGCGCGTGATGCGCGAGCGCGTCGGTTGTCGCCGGCGCGCCGTGGTGCGTCAGGTAATCGTCGCGCGCATACAGCCCGACCTCGATTGCGCCGACGCGCCGCGCGACGAGCGCGTCCTGCGCAGGCGGCGCCATCCGGACCGCGATGTCGGCCTCGCGCTTGAGCACGTCCTGGAGGCGGTCGGTCGGCACCAGTTCGATCACGAGCCCCGGATGGTCGCGCCGCAATTGCGCGAGCATCGGCGGCAGCACCTCGACGGCGATCACGTCGCTGGCCGAGATCCGCACGATGCCGCGCACGCCGGCGCCGTGGCTGGCCGCCGCGCGCTCGAACGCGGCCGCAGCGCTGCGCAACGCCTCCGCATGGCCGCGCAGCGCGAGCGCGGCTTCGGTCGGCAGCAGGCCCGATGGCGAGCGCGTGAACAGCGTCTGGCCGAATGCGGCCTCGAGCGCCGCGACATGGCGGCCGGCCGTCGGCTGGGTGATGCCGAGGGCCCGTGCTGCGCCGGACAGCGAGCCTTCCGTCAGCACCGCGAGGAAGGTGCGGTAGCGTTCCCAGTTCAGATCGGTGGTCATACATAAATGTATAGCTGATCTGCTGGGTTCAGCAATTCCTTGATGGCGATCGGCGCGCCAGAATGCGTGTCGTGACGGTTCCATTCAAGGAGGGCGGCAATGACGACGGACGCAGGCGGGACGCAACGGCTGGCACTCGTGCTCGGCGCGAGCGGCGGGATTGGCGGGGAAGTCGCGCGGCAGTTGCGCGATGCGGGCTGGCAGGTGCGCGCGCTCAAGCGCGGGCTCGATGCCGAAATCGCGGAGCGCGACGGCATTGCCTGGGTGCGCGGCGACGCGCTGGATCGCGACGCGGTGGTGCGCGCCGCACGCGGCTGCAGCGTGATCGTGCATGCGGTGAACCCGCCCGGATACCGGAACTGGGCCACGCAGGTGCTGCCGATGATGGACAACACGATCGCGGCGGCCCGGGCCGCGCAGGCGACCGTCGTGCTGCCGGGCACGGTCTACAACTTCGGCGCCGATGCGTTTCCGGTGCTGCGGGAAGACGCGCCGCAGCATCCGGCGACCCGCAAGGGCGCGATCCGCGTCGAACTGGAGCGGCGGCTGCAGGACGCCAGTGTGCACGGCGTGCGGGCGATCGTCGTGCGCGCCGGCGATTTTTTCGGGCCGCAGCTCGGCAACAGCTGGTTTTCGCAGGGGTTGATCAAGCCGGGGCGGCCCGTCGCGGCCATCAGCGTGCCGGGCCGCGGCGTCGGTCACCAATGGTCGTATGTGCCGGACGTGGCGCGCGTGATGGTCGAGCTGATCGAGCGGCGCGAGATGCTGGAGCCGTTCGCGCGCTTTCATCTGGGCGGGCATTGGGATGAAGACGGCCTGCAGATGGCGCAGGCCGTGCAACGCGTCGCGCAGCGGCACGGCATGCGGCCGGCGCTGCGCGATTTCCCGTGGTGGCTCGTGTGGGCGGCCGCGCCGTTCGTCACGACACTGCGCGAATTGCTCGAGATGCGTTACCTGTGGCGCGAACCGATCCGGATGGACAACGCGCGCGTGACCGCGGTGCTCGGCCGCGAGCCGGTGACACCGCTCGATACGGCGGTGGAGGCGACGCTGGCGGGGCTCGGGTGTCTCGGGTGAGCAACGGTGGGTAGCACGGGCAGCGCCCGGGCATGGAAACGCGTCACGGCGAACCGATGAAGCCCCCGGACCACAATTCTCCACATACCCGCGTGCGTCCGATGCGCATCATGTCGGTCAACACCGATAGGGCGAAAACGGGGGCGAGATGGTGCATTTCGGATGGAAAGCGTCGGTTGCGGGCGCAATCATGTTCGCATTGAGCGGCTGTACGGATCTGGCCGGCGTGCTGTATTGCGACAACTCGCAGTTCAACTTTCCGGACTATCACTGCTTTCAGCCGTACCGGTAGGGTTGGCACGGCGACTGAACGCCGCCGCCTCCGTATGCCGTGCAGTTTCCCGTTCCCGTCAAGCCACGACCGGCAACACCTCGACCGCATAGCGATGTGTGAGGCTGCGCCCGAGCACCGGATCGTGCAGCTCCATCTCGAATGCGTCGCCGTCGTCCATCGCCGCGATCGCGCCGTGCACGGCGACGGTCCCGCCATACATCGCGCAGCGCGCGGGCATCGTGCGGCGATCGTCGAAACGCTGCCACAGCACGTCGGGCGCGAGCAGGCCGCTTACCGCGCCGTGCTGGTACGCCACCCGTTCGCCATCGCGCGCAATCAGCCACGAACGCATCTCGAGCGCATCCCAGTGATCGGCGACATCCGCATAACGCCACGCGTCACGGCCGAGCGGCTTCGCGCACACCTGCTTCGACACGGCGACGCCGTACGCTTCGACTTCGCGATCCGTGTGATCGGAGCCGACCGTGACCAGCGTGCCGGCCGGGCTGTCGACCAGCACGCATTCGATCTCGCCGCCCGAGCGCGCACCGAGCACGCCGATCGACGGCGCCTGCGTGAGCAGCGCGGACGACACGCGATAGAAGCACGGCGTGGTCGACGGCGGCGCGACGCCGAGCGCCGCGAGTTCGTCGATGTGCGCCTGGATCGCGGCCGGGTCGCGGCCGGCCCAGCCGGCGATCACGACGCGTTCGACGTCGACGTCGACGGCGGCCGGCGCGCGTTGCAGGGAAATCACGTTGAACGACAGGGTTGGCATGCGGCTATCCGTTTGAAGTGCGAATGAATGGTCGGCGGGGGGGGGCGCTCAGTCGTCGAGCGGCCGGTGCGCGGTCTCGCGCGCGGTGACGAGCGCGATCGACGTGACGACGAGCGCGGCGGTGACGTACAGCGACACGGCCGTCGTCGTGCCCGTCTGCCGGAACAGCGCGGCGATCACGAGCGGCGCGAAGCCGCCGCCGACGATGCCGGCGAGCGTGTACGCGAGCGACGAGCCCGCGTAGCGCACGCGCGTCGGGAACTGTTCGGTCACGAACGCGCCCTGCGGGCCGTACATCACCGCATGGATCACGAGGCCGATCGCGACGGCCGAGACGATCGCCGCGGGGCGCGCGGAATCGAGCAGCGCGAAGAACACGAACGCCCAGACGATGCCGGCGAGCGCGCCGGCGAGATATACGGGCCGGCGGCCGAAGCGGTCCGACAACGCGCCGAAGAACGGCACCGCGAGCGCATTGCAGGCCGTGCCGATCATCACGGCCGTCAGCGCGACCGGGCGCGACAGGTGCAGCACGGTCGTCACATAGGTGAGCGTGAACACGACGATCAGCGCATACAGCACGTCCGAACCGATGCGCGAGCCGCCCGCGATCAGCAGGCGCTTCCAGTGGTACTTCAGCACGTCGGCGACAGGCACGTCGGCGGTCGCATGCGATTCGGCGAGCTGCTCGAACTGCGGCGTTTCGTCGACGCCGCGCCGCAGCCAGAAGCCGAACACGACGAGCAGCGCGCTGGCCGCGAACGGCACGCGCCAGCCCCACGACAGGAAGGTGTCGGACGTGGTCGACAGCGTGACGAGCGCGATGCAGCCGGTGCCGAGCAGCGTGCCGAACGACGGGCCGATCTGCGTCCACGACGCGGACAGCCCGCGCCGTTTCTGGTCGCCGTGCTCGACCGACAGCAATACCGCGCCGGCCCATTCGCCGCCGAGCGCGACGCCCTGCACGAAGCGCAGCGCGACGAGCAGGATCGGGCTCAGGATGCCGGCCTGCGCGTAGGTCGGCAGCGCGCCCATCAGCGCGGTCGTCACGCCCATCAGCACGAGCGTGAGCATCAGCACCGCGCGGCGGCCGATGCGGTCGCCGAGGTTGCCGAATACGAAGCCGCCGAGCGGGCGCGACACGTAGCCGACCGCATAGGTCGAGAACGCGAGGATCGTGCCGGCCAGCGGATCGACCGACGGGAAGAACAGATGGTTGAAAACGAGCGCGGCGAGCGTGTTGTAGATCGTGAAGTCGTACCACTCGAGCGACGTGCCGATCATGCTCGCGGTCGCGAGTCGGCTGTTGCGGACACGGCGGGGCGCGTGGGCGGCGGGCTGGACGAGAGTGCTCATGGTATCGGGCAGGTCGGGATGGATGACGGGATGAAGCGCGGGCCGGCGTGGGCGGCGGCGTCGAGCGTTCAGGCAGGCAGGGCGGCAGCGGTCGAGGCGGCGGCCGTTTCGGCTTCGACGTCGCATCGCTGGACGGGCAGCGGCGCGGCGGCGCGCCACAGCAGGTCGAAGGTGCGCACGTCGTCGTGTCCGGCGAGCGTGGCGGCGACGCGGCGCGTGGCCGTTGCGTCGCTGCCTTCGATCAGCACCAGCGCATCGGCGGCCGGGCGGGCGGCCGCAGCGGCGCCGATCGGTGCGGACAGGTCCGGTGACGTGCGGAAAAGCCGTGCGGCATGGATGCCCGGTTCCTGCAGCGCGGCGTCGAAGCGCGCGCGCAGGTGCGGCACGTCGATGCGATCGGGGGCCAGCACGAACAGCGCGAGATGCGCGCCTTCACCGTCGCCGGCCTCGATCGTCAGCTCGCCGACGCGCCGCTGCGTACCCGTCATGCGCTCGAAGTTCGCGAGCGACCACGCGGTCTGCTGCGTGAACGCGCGCCGGTACGCATCGCCGCGGAACACGTCGAGCGCGTCCGTCACGTACAGCGCGAGGTATCGGCGCGGGCCGCCGTCGGTCGCACGAAACCGTCGCGCATGCGTGAAGCCGGGAATCGCGACACGCTCCTGCATGTGCTCGCGGTCGTACCACGCGTTGAAATCGGCTTCGTGCGCGGGGTCGATATCCGTCCAGACGCAAAGCTGGCCGTGCGGAAGGGAAAGGCGGGTCATTGCGGGGTTCCTCGTGACGCGGTGGGGCAGGAACTGCAGTGTCCCGAAGACGGGTCGCGCCCGTCCAACAAGAAAACAAATTCGCGGTGAACAGGTTTTCTTATGAGCGGCGTGGGCGTCGTTTTGCGGCGGGCGCGGCAGGCGGAGCCCCCTTCGTCGTGCGCTTCGTTGTCGTCGGTGCGTTCGTCTTTGTCGTGGTCGCCTTGCGCGCGGGCGTTACATCGACGAGCGTTGCGTCGACGCGCTCGGCGGCCGGCTTCGCGAGATTCCCGGCAGCCGCCATCGCGCGCGCCACTTCGCTCGCGAGTTCCGCGATGCGCGCGGCGACCGGCAGCCCCTGGCTGCGGTAAGTCGCGACGAGCGGCAGCGGCGGGAATTCGGGCGCGACGTCGAGCAGTTCGAGCGTGCCTTCGTGCAGCTCGCGCCCGATGATCGCCGGCGGCAGCGCGGCCACGCCGAAGCCGTCGGCGACGAGGCGGATCATCGCCGCGACCGACGTGATGCAGTTGATGCTGGCCGGCCGTTCGACCGCCGCGAACAGCCGCTCGATCGTCGCGTGCGGCCCCGAGTGGCGCGAGAAGCTGATGATCGGAAAACCGGCCAGCCGCGCGACGTCGAGCGGCTGGCCGCCGAGCCCGAGGCGCGGGCTCGCGGCCCAGCGCACCGGGAATTCGCACAGCGGCAGGTTCGTGAAGTCCGGGCCCGGCACCGGGTCGGTCTGCAGGATCAGGTCGACGCCGTCGGTGCTGAGCAGGCGAATCAGATGCAGCGTCGTGTCGCTCGTGATCTCGACGTCGAGGCGCGGATAGCGCTCGCGCAGTTGCGCCATCAGCGCGGGAAACCAGCTGTGCACGATCGATTCGATCACGCCGATCCGGATCAGGCCCGCATCGCTGGCCGCGTCGATGTCGCGCCGCATTTCCCCATCGAGCCGCACGATCCGCTCCGCGTAGGCCAGCATGCGCCGGCCCGCCGGCGTGAGCGTGGCCGAGCGCGTGTTGCGGTCGAACAGGCGCACGTCGAACGCTTCCTCGAGCGATGCGATGCGGCTCGACACGGCAGCCTGCGTCGTATGCAGTTTCTCGGCCGTGAGCCGGAAGTTTTCCAGCTTCGCGAGCCAGACGAAGGTTTCCAGAAACCGGATGTTCATCGAATTCCGAACGGTGAGGCGGTGCCGCGCCAGGCGGCGGATCGGGACGATGTTAACGGATTCGGAAGCGCGCACGCACGCGCCGCAGGTTCGGGTGGCGTCAAAGCCGGTCGAACGCGAGCGTCGGCACGTCGACGACCATCGCGCCGCCGTCCGCGACGAGCGTCGCGCCGGTCACGAACGACGCGTCCGGCGACGCCAGGAACGCGCAGACGGCCGCGATCTCGTCGGGATCGGCCGCGCGCCGCAGCGGCACGTCGGCGCTGACGCGCGCGTACGCACCGTCGAGCGAATCGCCGTGCGCGGCCATCAGCGGCTCCATTTCCGCGTCGGCCATCGGCGTGCGGACCCAGCCCGGGCAGACGGCGTTCGCCCGCACGCCGTGCGGACCGTAGTCGCGCGCGAGCGATCGCGCCAGGCCGAGCAGCGCGTGCTTGCCGACCGTGTAGCCGCATACGCCGGGCCCGGCCGCGAGCGCCGCGATCGACGCGACCAGCACGATATTGCCGCGCCGCGCGATCAGGTCGGGCAGGCACGCGCGCGCGCTGACGAATGCGGTGTCGAGGTTCGCATGCATCGCAGCGCGCCACTGCGCGTCGTCGGTTTCGTCCGCGCGGCCGATGCCGTGGCCGCCCGCGCAGGCGACAAGCGCATCGACGCGGCCGAAGCGTGCGGCGATGCGCGGCAGGAAGCCGGCCCAGTCGGCGGCGCTCGCGGCGTCGCCGGCCAGCGCGAGGCCCCCCGTTTCGGCAGCCAGCGCGTCGAGCGGCGCCTGGCGGCGCCCGATCAGCACGACGCGGTCGCCGCGGCGGGCGAAGCGGCGCGCGCAGGCGGCGCCGATGCCGGTGCCGGCGCCGGTAATGGCGATCGTGCGGGGGGGCGGGTGCGTCATGTCGTTCTCCGGAAAGGGGGCGTTCCGGCCACTTTAGGCGGCGCCGGCGCGCGCCGGTATCCACCGAAAGGATGAACGCGGGTCGTCCGAACGGCCGGCGTGGCGGGCACGGTGGCCTTGGCCCATTTTGCAAAGGCTGACGATGTCCGACGCCGAATCGCTCTATCCTCCACATTTTTGCGATAAGCCACGAAAGCCCGGCAAAATAGCGCGGGCGGGCAGCGACGGGCGGCGCGTCGGCCGCCGATTCCGTCGTACGAATGGCGCGGCCGGCAGGGGCGCGGCCGGCAATGGCGCGGCCGGCCGGATCGGCGCGAGCGGGCGTTCGATGCGCAGGTATCGCGTCTGCCGACGGAGCGTGTCGCCACGGCGTATCGCCCGGTTGCGCGCTGGCGCGATCGGACCATCGACAAAAGAACAGGGAGGGGCCGGCAATGAGGCTGGACGACGAAAGGGAAAGCACGAACGTCGAGGATCGACGCGGCGCCGGCGGGTTCGGCGGCGGGCGCGCGACGATCGGCATCGGCACGATCGTGATCGCGCTGGCTGCCTCGTATTTCTTCGGAATCGACCCGCGCGTCGTGCTCGAAGGTGCGTCGGCGCTGCAGGGCCGCCAGCAGCAGGCGCAGCCCGCGCCGACCCAGCACCAGGGCGTACCGGCGAACGACGCCGGCGCGGTGTTCACGCGCAAGGTGCTCGGCAACATCGAACGCACGTGGACGGGCGTGTTCAACACGCAGCTGCATGCGCAGTACGAACCGCCGAAGCTCGTGATGTTCACGAACTCGACGCCGACCGCGTGCGGCACCGGCCAGACCGCGATGGGGCCGTTCTACTGCCCGGGCGACCGCAACGTGTACATCGATCTCGGCTTCTACGACGAACTGCGCAAGCGTTTCGGCGCCGGCGGCGACTTTGCGCAGGCCTACGTGATCGCGCACGAAGTCGGCCATCACGTGCAGAACCTGCTCGGTATTGCCGACAAGGTCGACGCCGCGCGCCGGCGCTCGAGCCAGGCGCGCGCGAATGCGCTGTCGGTGCGGATGGAGCTGCAGGCCGACTGCTTTGCCGGCGTGTGGGCGAACAACGCGCAGCGCGCGAACCAGCGGCTGATGGAGCCCGGCGATTTCGAGCAGGGACTGAAGGCCGCCGCGGCCATCGGCGACGACCGGCTGCAGCAGCAAGGGCAGGGCTACGTCGTGCCCGAAAGCTTCACGCACGGCACCAGCGAGCAGCGCGTGTACTGGCTGCGGCGCGGGATGGAGTCGGGCGAGGTGAGCGCCTGCGACACGTTCGCCGCGAACGCACGCTGAAGCCAGGCGTGCGCACCGTCGCGCGCCGGCATCGTCCCGGCTGAACCGGCTGAACCAGCCACCTGGCCGGCCCGGGACGATTTGCCGATTTGTGCTCACCGGCGCTTTTCGGCGCCGGTAGGCTGGCCCGGACGTTGAAATTCGACGCGTTCGCCACCCAGCCGATTTCCGATGCCGACCTCATCCGTTCCCGCCGACCACGCTCCCGCCGACTGGCCACGCGCGCTGCGCGCGTGCGTGGACGCGTTCGATGCGTTCGCAAGCCCCTCGGCGATCGTGTTCTACCGGCTCGACCAGAGCGGCGAACCGGCCGATTTCGAGCTGTTCGGGATGCCGGAATCGATGCACCGCACCTATGTCGCCCGCTACCGGGTGCTCGATCCGCTGCACCCGTCGCGCTGCGCGGCGGGCGACCGCGCGGTCGTCACGCTCGCGTCCCAATTGCCGGACGAGCGACGTGACGCATCCGCGTACTGGACCCGTTTTCTGCGGCGGCACGACGTGGCCGACGTCGTCGAGATCTGGCTGCGCGACGCGGGCCGCACGGTCGGCGCGTTTTCGCTGCTGCGCTTCGGCATGAGCGACGCGAATCGCACCGGCAACGGTACGGCAGGACGCTTCGCACCCGGCGAGATCGACGCACTCGCGCGGCTGCAGCCTGTCGCCGAAGCCGCGCTGAGCCCGCTGCTGCGCGCCCGGCGCGGGATCCACCGGATCGGTTGCGAGGAACGGCTGACCTACCGCGAGGAGCAGATCGCGCGGCTCGTGCGCGACGGTTGCTCGAACAAGGAAATCGCGCGCGATCTCGCGCTCGGGCAACCGACGATCAAGACCCACCTGATGCGCATGTACCGCAAGCTCGGCGTGTCGAATCGCACGGAGCTGGTCGGCGCGCTGTTCCTGTAATCGTTCTGCAAGCTGGCCCGCGAGATCGTGCAGTACCATGCGCGCTCGTCGTATCGATAACAATTCAAGAAAAGGGCCGGGAACATGGACGTCGCGATCATTGCCGCTTCGATTTTGGTCATCGCGTTGAGCGTCGCGCTGCCGATCTTCATCGTCAGGACCGTCAGAAGCGGAACCTACGACTCGCTGTACTTCCTGATCCCGCTTGCGCTCGGCGTGTATTGGCTGGACTACCAGGCGTACGACTTCCTCGCGTCGATGGCGCACGGTTTCAGAAACTGACGATTCAATGACCGGACCCCGGTCCGGCATCCAAACCACGGCAGCCCCCGGCGGATCGCGCACGTCGCCCGCGGGCCGCGTCGCGGGCTCGAACCGCTACCGCGCGCCACGCGCTGCCAATTTGCGCTCACCGGGCGTGATCCCTCGTCGATACAGTGGTCCGACGCCCGCGTGCCTCGCCCGCACGCGGTCCAGCCACGACAATCAACGAGACGCCCATGAGCAACACGAACTTCGTCGCCGTCAGCGACACCGTGCGCACCTTCGTTGCGCGCGATTTCGGCCTCTTCATCGACGGCGCCATGCAGCCCGCGCACGCGGCCGCGCGGCTCGACGTGTACGACCCCGCGACGGGCGAACGGCTCGCCACCGTCGCGGACGCCGACGCACACGACGTCGACCGCGCGGTCGCCAGCGCCAGACACGCGTTCGACGCGCGCGTGTGGAGCGGGCTGCGGCCGGCCGACCGCGAACGCATCCTGCTGAAACTCGCGGACCTGATCGAAGCCGACGCCGAAACGCTCGCGCAGCTCGAAACGCTGAACCAGGGCAAGTCGATTCACGTGTCGCGTGCGATCGAAGTCGGCGCGAGCGTCGAATACGTGCGCTACATGGCCGGCTGGGCGACCAAGATCACTGGCCAGACGCTCGACGTGTCGATCCCGTTTCCGCCCGGCGCGCGCTATACGGCCTATACGCGCAAGGAGCCGGTCGGCGTGGTCGCCGCGATCGTGCCGTGGAATTTCCCGCTGATGATCGCGGTGTGGAAGCTGGTTCCCGCCCTCGCGGCCGGCTGCACGATCGTGCTGAAGCCGTCGCCGGAAACGCCGCTCACCGCGTTGCGCCTCGCCGAACTCGCGCGCGAGGCCGGCGTGCCGCCCGGCGTGTTCAACGTCGTCACGGGCGGCCGCGTCTGCGGCGCGGCGCTGGCCAGCCACCCGTCGATCGCGAAGATCTCGTTCACGGGCTCGACCGCGACCGGCAAGCTGGTCGGCGCGGCGGCCGTGCACAACATGACGCGCTTCTCGCTGGAGCTCGGCGGCAAGAACCCGATCGTGATGCTCGACGACGTCGACGTCGCGCAGGCGCTCGACGGCGTCGCCGCCGGCGCGTTCTTCAACCAGGGGCAGGTGTGCGCGGCCGCGTCGCGCATCTATGTGCATCGCAGCAAGTTCGCGCAACTCGCGGACGGCCTCGCGGGCGTCGCGCGGTCGATGAAGCTCGGCGCGGGCCTCGACACCACCGCGCAGATCAACCCGCTCGTGTCCGCGCACCATCGCGACAAGGTCGTCCAGCACATCGAAGGCGCGCGCCGCGCGGGCCTCACGTTCCTCGCGGGCGGCACGCCGGCCGACGATCTGCCCGGCTATTACGTGAAGCCGGCCGTGATCGCCGATCCGCATCCGGACAGCGCGATCGTGCGCGACGAGGTGTTCGGCCCGGTGATCGTGGTCGTGCCGTTCGACGACGCGGCCGACGCGGTGCGCCTCGCGAACGCGTCGCCGTACGGCCTCGCCGCGAGCGTCTGGAGCAACGACCTGAAACGTGTGATGAACCTCGTGCCGCAGATCGAGGCCGGCACGGTGTGGGTGAACTGCCATATTCCGCTCGATCCGTCGATGCCGTTCGGCGGCTACAAGCAATCGGGCATCGGTCGCGAATTCGGCCAGTACGCGATCGAAGGCTTCACCGAAACCAAATCCGTCTGCATCGCGCACTGACGCGCGACGCTCGAACCCGAACGAACCCGATTCAACGATCCGACAGTGGAGACTGCAATGAGCTACAACGAAGCGAAATTCTGGCACCCGATGCTGCACCCGAACGAGATGAAACAGCGCAAGCCGATCCGCATCGTGCGCGGCGACGGCTGCTACGTGTTCGACGAGGCGGGGCGCAAGCTCGTCGACGGCGTCGCGGGCCTGTGGAACGTGAACGTCGGTCACAACCGCCAGGAAGTGAAGGACGCGATCGTGCGCCAGCTCGACGAACTCGAATACTTCCAGCTGTTCGACGGCATTTCGCATCCGCGCGCCGAGGAGTTGTCGAAGAAGGTGATCGACCTGCTCGAACCGGAAGGGATGCGCCGCGTGCTGTACAGCTCGGGCGGCTCCGATGCGATCGAGACCGCGCTGAAGATCGCGCGCCAGTACTGGAAGGTGCGCGGCCAGGCCGATCGCACGAAGTTCATCTCGCTGAAACAGGGTTATCACGGCACGCACTTCGGCGGCGCGTCGGTGAACGGCAACACGGTGTTCCGCCGCAACTACGAACCGAACCTGCCCGGCTGCTTCCACGTCGAGACGCCATGGCTGTACCGCAACCCGTTCACGCAGGACCCGGAGGAACTCGGCCGGATCTGCGCGGAAATGCTGGAGCGCGAGATTCAGTTCCAGAGCCCCGACACGGTCGCCGCGTTCATCGCGGAGCCGATCCAGGGCGCGGGCGGCGTGATCGTGCCGCCGGCCAATTACTGGCCGCTGGTGCGCGAGGTGTGCGACCGCTACGGCGTGCTGCTGATCGCCGACGAAGTGGTGACCGGCTTCGGCCGCAGCGGCTGCCTGTTCGGCAGTCGCGGCTGGGGCGTGCGCCCGGACATCATGTGTCTGGCGAAGGGGATTTCGTCGGGCTACGTGCCGCTCGGCGCGACGGTCGTGAACACGCGGATCGAGGATGCGTTCGCCGCGAATGCCGATTTCGGCGGGGCGATCATGCACGGCTACACGTACGCCGGCCACCCGGTCGCATGCGCGGCCGCGATCGCGAGCCTCGACATCGTCGTGAAGGAGGACCTGCCGGCGAATGCGGCGAAGCAGGGTGCGTATCTGCTCGAAGCGCTGCAGCCGTTCGCGGAGCGCTTCGCGGCGGTCGGCGAGGTGCGCGGCAAGGGGCTGATGCTCGCGCTCGACCTCGTCGCGAACAAGGACACGCGCGAGCCGATCGATCCGCTGTCGGGCTATGCGAACGCGGTCGCGGAAGTCGCGCGCGAGAACGGCGTGCTGGTGCGCCCGGTCGGCACGAAGATCATCCTGTCGCCGCCGCTCGTGATCCAGCGCGAACAGCTCGACCGGATCGTCGACGCGCTCGCGGCCGGCTTCGAGGCCGTGCCGTTCGCGTAACGGCGTGATCGCATGACGGCCAATCCGCGGCGGAAGGGGGGAACGCCGTCGCGGGTTTGCCGATTTGCGCTATGACCGGATTATTTTGCCTGCGTATTTTTTCGACATCGGATCACGCCGTGATCGACAGGGGCCCGGGATCGAAGCGCTGAAGCGCCGACCGGGGCCGACCGCAGAGCATCTGGCCCCCGGCCGCTGACGAAGCGCCGGTTCGGGCCAACCTACGAAGGAGACAACGATGTCGGGATGGTCAGGAGTGACCGGCGCCGCGGGCGATACGCCTGGCGGCTCGCCGGCTGAAGCGGGCGGCGGCACCGCGTTGAAGGCGGGGGCGGTCGGTTTTCCGACCGCGCTGGCGAGCGCCGTCGGGCTCATCATGGCGAGCCCGGTGATCCTCACCGCGACGTCGGGCTTCGGGATGGGCGGCTGGGCGTTCGCGGTCGCGATGATCATCGCGTTCGTGATGATGCAGGCGCAGGCCACCACGTTCTCGGAAGCCGCCGCGATGCTGCCGACGGCCGGCTCGGTTTACGATTACCTGTCGTGCGGGCTCGGCCGCTTCTGGGCGATCACCGGCACGATTTCCGCGTATTTCCTCGTGCACGTGTTCGCCGGCACGGCGGAGACGATCCTGAGCGGCATCATGGCGCTCGTGAATTTCGAATCGCTGAACGCCGCGTTCGAGCAGCACAACAGCTCGTGGCTCGTCGGCGTCGGCCTCGTGGTCACGTTCGCGATCACCAACATCATCGGCATCAAGGTGTTCAGCAAGCTCGAGATCGTGCTGACGGCCGGCATGTGGCTGTCGCTGATGATCTTCGGGATCCTCGGGCTCGCGGCCGCGCCGGCCGTGCATCTCGACGGCTGGTTCGGCGGCTCGGAAGTCGGCACGTCGATTCCGGCCGTGCTGTCGCTGGTCGGGATGGCGATGTTCATGTTCGTCGGCTGCGAGTTCGTCACGCCGCTCGCGCCGGAAATGAAGGCGCCGGGCCGCACGATTCCGCGCGCGATGGCGCTCGGCCTCGTCGGCGTCGCGATCTGCATGTTCCTGTACGGCGCGGCGATCCGCCGCCAGGTCGCGAACGTGCCGGTGAGCCCCGACGGCCTCACGCACCTGCTCGACACGCCGGGCGCGATTCCCGCGTTCGCGCTGCAGGTGCTCGGGCCGTTCGGCCGCGTGTGGTTCGGCATCGCGTTCCTGTGCGCGGGCGCCGCGACGATCAACACGCTGATGGCCGGGCTGCCGCGCATCCTGTACGGGATGGCGATCGACGGCGCGTTGCCGCGCTGCTTCGCGTACCTGCATCCGCGTTTCAAGACGCCGGTGGTCGGCATCGTCGCGTCGGCGATCGTGCCGATCTTCCATGCGTGGCTGATCAACGGCAATCTCGACAGCATCCTGCATCTCGTGCTCGCCGCGACCTGCGCGTGGGGCACCGCGTACCTGCTCGTCACCGCGTCGGTCGTGATGCTGCGCATCCGCCGCCCGGACCTGCCGCGGCCGTACCGTTCGCCGCTGTTCCCGCTGCCGCAGATCGTGTCGAGCGTCGGCATCGTGCTCGCGATCTGGTACATCACGCCGCCCGGCATGAACCCGCGCGACATCTACGTGCCGTTCGGCGCGATGCTCGGGCTCACCGCGCTGTACGCGCTGTTCTGGACGCTCGTCGTGCAGCGCCGGCATCCGTTCAGGCCGGTGCCGGTCGAGGACGTGCTGCGCAACGAGCACGTCGCGTCGTGAAGGCCGCGCTTGCCCTGCGGCGCGCGGCGCCCGATGCGCCGCCGCCCGGCCATCGGCCCGGCGCGATCGCCGCGCGCGTGCTCGCCGACCTGCGGGCCGTGCGCGATACGGATGTGGGCGGCGCCACGGCGCGGCTGCCGAACGGCGTGCATGTGAGCGTCGACGAGCGCGTCGAGCGCCAGTTCCTGATGCATACGGTCAGCGTGAAGGTGACGGTAGCCGCGAACGGCCCGGCGGCGCGGGGCCGCGCGCGCGTGCGGCAGACCGGCTGGCTGCGCCGCACGGGCGTCGATGCGGTGCCCGGGCCCGGATGCGACCGGGTCTTCATCGACACGCTGGCCGCGCTGCTCGCCGAGCCGTCGCTGGCCGACGCGCTGCGGCCGCTGCACCTGACCGACTGCGTCATCGACGCACACGGCGGCGTTGCCCGCGACGGCCGCTGGACGCTCGCGATCGTGCCGTTCGGCGGCAGCGAGATCGTGAACCGGATGCCGTCGTTTCGCCGCTACGTCAGGCTGATCGACGAGCAGGCCGCCGCGCTGTCGGCGGCCTGTCTTGCGTTCGAAACCGCACTACACGGGATTTTGCGAGGGTAAGCTGTGGCGATGCGTGCCGCGCAAACCCGGCGGCCGCATCCAGGAATCAGGGTTTTACCGGAGATGCCGATGCTGTTCCAGTCACGCTCACACGAAGACGTGCACGATCACGGGCTCGCGATCGCGGGCTGGCATCAGGTTTACCGTCAGATGACGCCGGGCCGCTTCAAGGGCACCGTCACGCAGGTGCTGTACGACGATTTCCACTTCTTCCGCGAAACGACCAACCGGCGCGTCGCGCAAACCGGGCTCGCACCGGTCGCGCGCACGTCGCTCGCGGTGCCGCTGTCCGTGCCGCTCGCGGGCACGTTCCAGGGCCAGCCGGTCGACGGCTATGCGCTGCTCGCGCTGCGCGCCGGCGAGGATTTCGAATTCCACACGCCGGAAGGGATGGGGCTCGTCGGGATCAGCGCGGCGTCCGACATGGTCGACGAGCTGTGCGAAGCCGAATTCGGCGCGGCCGGCGCGCGCCGGCTGCGGCACGTGACGCGGCTGTCCGACGCGCAGGGCGTCGCGCTCGGCGTGCGGCTGTCGGCGCTGATCGACGAGGCCCAGCGCAACCCGGGCTGCCTCGAATACGCGGCGACCCGCAAGATGTTTCGCGACGCGATGCTCGGCATGTTCCTCGATGCGCTCGAACAGGGTATCGGCGTCGAGCGCCGCGACATCACGCACGCCACCTACAGCGATATCGTCAGCCGCTGCGAGAAGCATCTGCGCGACCGGCCCGAAGAACCCGTCACCGTGCTCGAACTGTGTCGCGCGCTGCGCTGCAGCCGCCGCACGCTGCAAACGAGCTTCCAGCGCGTGGCCGACGTCACGCCGGTCGGCTACCTGCGCACGATCCGGCTGAACGCGGTGCGTCGCCTGCTGCGCACGACGTCGGCGCAGCAACTCGGCGTCGGCGAAGCCGCCGCGAGCTGGGGTTTCACGCACCTCGGCTATTTCGCGCGCGAGTATCGCGACCTGTTCGGCGAGCTGCCTTCCCAGACCACGCGTCCCGAATGACGCACGCGCATCGCGACGGCGCCGCCCGGCGTCGTCGCGGGTCGCACCCCCCACCGTTTGCCGATTTGCGATAGAGGTCCGGAATTTTCGCTGGATAAAGTCCTGTCACCCATATCGAAAACACCATCGGTTCGCACTGCGAATCGATGATCACAGAGGGGCGGGACATGAAGAACGGACGACGACTGACCGCAGCCGCGGCCATGCTGGGCTGCCTGCACGCACACGCGCAGACTTCGGGGAGCGTGACGCTGTACGGCACCGTGGACACCGGCATCATCTATTCGACGAACCAGCAGTTCACACGCGCCGACGGCAGCACGGGCGGCGGCCATGCCTGGCAGATGGGCGGCGGCAACCTCGTGCCGTCCCGCTTCGGCTTCCAGGGCGCCGAGCCGCTCGGCGGCGGCCTCAACGCGGTGTTTACACTCGAGCAGCAGTTCCTGTCCGCGAACGGGCAGGCGCTGCAGGGCGGCACCGCATTCAGCCGGCAGGCATGGGTCGGGCTGCGCCAGGACGGAATCGGCACGCTCGGCCTCGGCCGCCAGTACGACTCGTACACCGACATGCTCGGCGCGTACGTATCGAGCAACAACTGGGCGACGCCGTACGGCTCGCATCTCGGCGACGTCGACAACCTGAATGCCGCGTTCAACTTCAACAACGCGGTGAAGTTCACCAGCGCCGATTTCAACGGCTTCACGTTCGGCGGCACGTTCAGCTTCGGCGGGCAGGCCGGCGATTTTTCCGCGAAGCGCGGCTATGCGGTGGCCGCGACGTACACGCGGGCGCCGGTGGCGTTCTCGGTCGGCTACCTCGACCTGCACCAGCCGCTCGACGCGGCGCTCGGCGGCGCGAGCGGTTATATCGGCGATTTCGCGTGCAGCAACCCGGGCGCGATGTACTGCCTGCTGCAGGATGCCGGCTCGATGCGCGCGTTCGGCGCAGGCGGGTCGGTCACGCTCGGCGCGGCGACGGTCGCGCTGACCTACACGCACACGCGGCTCGGCGACAGCCGCTATTTCTCGACCGACGCGCAGCCGCGCACGCAGGCGTTCACGTTCGACATCGGCGAGCTGAACGTCACATACATGTTCACGCCGGCGCTGCAAGGCGGCGTCGCGTACATCTTCAACGCCGCGCATGCGGACGGGCGCGGCACGACGCGGTTCCACCAGGTGAACGTCGGCGCGAACTACAGCCTGTCGAAGCGCACCGCGCTGTATGCGGTCGCGATCGGCCAGGTCGCGAGCGGCACGGGGCTCGGCACCGATGCGAGCGGCAACGCGGTCAACTATGCGCAGATTCCGGTGCTCGCGAACAGCAATTCGAGCCGGCAGCTGGCGGTGATGGCGGGGATTCGTGTGAACTTTTGACCTCGAACGGCGGGCGGTGGCACGCCGGTCGCGTGCCGCCGTGCGGTCTTCACGGGCATGGGGCGGCATCGGGCGATCGATGGAAAGCCATGCTTGAAAAAAACCGTCCGTATGCTTGACTGAATGGACCCGGATCGACGGCATCCGCGCGTCAGGTTGCCCGGCTTGCGGCTTGCCACAATACCTTCACGGTCTGCGTGAACAATGGCGACGCTCCAGGCGACTTGACCCGTCGCCGGCGTTGCACACGTGTGCAACGCATGATTGTTCCGCTCCATACGCCGATCGAGAGAGACCACATGACCCTGCTGAGCCGCCTGCGCGCGCTGTCCACCGCCGTTGCGCTATCCGTTGCCGCCACGCACGCCTTCGCGGCGGATCTCGTCATCGCGGGCCGCGACGACATCTACGGCAAGGGGCTGGCCGACGCCGTCGCCGGCTTCAACAAGCTGCATCCGGGCACCGAGATCGAGCTGCTCAAGCTGCCGAACGCGAACCTGTACCAGAAGCTCAAGCTGTCGATGCGCGAAGGCACCGGCGCGTACGACCTCGTGATGATGGACGACACGTGGGCGCCGGAATTCATCGGCAACGGCTGGCTGAAGCCGCTGCCCGCGGCGCTCGCGGACGCCGATCTCGTGCCGTCCGCCGTCGCGCTCGGCCGCAATGCGGCCGGTGCGCTGTACGCGCTGCCGATCGTCGGCAACGTCGAGATGTTCGCGTACCGCAAGGACCTGCTCGCGAAGTACAAGCTGCAACCGCCGCGCAACTGGGACGACGTGCTGAAGATCGCGCAGACCGTCGGCGGCGCGGACAAGAGCGTGTCGGGTGTCGTGTTCCGCGGCACGAAGGGCAACCCGGTCGTCACGGGCTTTCTGCCGATCCTGTGGGCGTACGGCGGCGACGTGTTCGACCACGCCGGCAACGTGACGATCGATTCGCGCGAAGCGCAGGCCGCGCTGAAGACGTTCCTCGCGCTGAAGGCGTTCGCGCCGAAGGACGTCGACGTGTACGGCGCGGCGGAAGTGCGCGACGCGCTGCAACGCGGCACGGCCGCGCAGTCGATCGAGGTGTGGCCGGCGTGGGTGCCGGCGCTCGACGACGCGAAGCAGTCGCGTGTGGTCGGGCAGATCGCGCTGCAGCCGCCGCCGGGGCAGACCGCGGGTCCGGCGCCGATGCTCGGCATCTGGCAGATGGGCATTCCGAAGGACGCGCCGCACGCGAAGCTCGCGCAGGATTTTCTCGCGTACCTCACCGCGCGCGACACGCAGACGCGCCTCGCCGGCATCGGCATTCCGCCGACCCGCCGCAGCGTGTTCAACGATCCGGCGCTGGTGCGCCAGTACCGCTGGTATCCGGATCAACTGAAGGCGCTCGAGGCCGGCCGTGCGCGGCCGCGTGTGAAGGACTGGCAGCAGGTCGAGAGCATTCTCGGCGATCAGTTGCAGCTCGCGCTGACGGGGCAGGCCGCGCCCGACGCCGCGCTGCGCCAGGCGCAGCAGAAGATCGCGCAGGCGACGGCCGCGGCCGGCAAGTGACGGCTCACGTCGATCCGCTGGCCGGAGCTCGCGCATGAAAGCGTTCGGCCGCAGCCTGCCGTTCGTCGCGCTGCTCGGGCCCGCGCTGTTGGTGCTCGCCGCGCTCGCGCTGTATCCGGTCGCGCAGGTGCTGATCGACTCGTTCTGCCGGGTCGACTACTCGGCCGGCCGCCGCGCGTTCGCGGGGCTCGCGAACTATCGCGCGGTGCTCGGCGACGACGCGTTCGCGGCCGGCTTCGGCAACACGTTGCGCTTCACGATCGTCGCGTCGCTCGCCGAAGTCGCGCTCGGCTTCGGTCTCGCGCTGTTGTTCGTGCGCGCGTTTCCGGGCCGACGCATCGCATTGCCGCTCGCGATCCTGCCGATGATGCTGTCCACGCTCGTGTGCTCGGCGATCTGGCGCAACTGGCTGAACTTCGACGGCTTCCTCAATGCGCTGCTCGCGGCGTTCGGCATCGAAGGCGTGCGCTGGCTGTCCGATCCGCATCTCGCGCTGTGGTCGCTCGCGCTCGTCGACGTCTGGCAGTGGACGCCGATGGCGTTCCTGATCGTGCTGGCCGGGCTGCAGTCGATTCCGCAGGAACTGTACGAAGCCGCGCGCACCGACGGCGCGAGCGAGTGGCAGTGCCTGCGCGACATCACGCTGCCGCTCGCCGCGCCGCAGATCGGCCTTGCGCTGCTGCTGCGCTCGATCGACACGTTCAAGCTGTTCGACAAGGTCTATGCGCTGACGGGCGGCGGCCCCGGCAACGCGACGCAGACGCTGTCGACCTATATCTACGACACGGGCTTCCGCTTCTTCAACGTCGGGCCGGCGAGTGCCGCGTCGGTGCTGATGCTCGCGGCGTCCGCGCTGCTGGTCTCGGGGTACGTATGGCAGACGGTTCGCAAGCGGCGCGCATGACGACGCGATCGACGGGTATCCCGCGCGCCCGAACGCGCGCCGCATTCGGTCAAACGGTGCCGTGGGCGCTGCGCATCGTCGCGCTCGCACTGTTGCTGCTGCCGTGCCTGTGGATGGCCGGCGCGGCCTTCATGCCGACGCTCGAACGCCTCGATCATCCGTTGCGGATCTGGCCGGCCGCGCCGACCGTCGAGCATTTTGCGTCGGTGTGGTCGAACGGTATCGGCGCGCCGCTGTTCAATTCGCTGCTGGTCGGCTTCGGCACGACGCTGCTCGCACTGGCGCTCGCGTTTCCGGCCGCGTATGCGCTCGTGCGGCTGCGGTTTCCGGCGCGGCTCGACCTGCTGTTCCTGGTGCTCGTGCTGGCGTTGAAGCTGATGCCGCCGATCACGATCGCGGTGCCGCTGTTCGCGCTCGCGAAGCGGCTGCACCTGCTCGATTCGACGCTCGGCCTGATGCTCGCGTACCAGATCTATGCATTGCCGATGGCGATCTGGATGCTGCTCGCGTTCGTGCGCGACGTCCCGATCGAGTACGAAGAGGCGGCGTGCATCGACGGCGCGGGGCTCGCGCGGCGGCTCGTGCAGATCGTGCTGCCGCTGTGCGCGCCGGGGCTGATCGCGACCGCGATCTTCGTGTTCATCGCGGCCTGGAACGAATTCCTGATCGCGCTGCTGTTCGTGTCGACGCCGAGCCGCTTCACGCTGCCGCTCGCGATCGCCGGCTACGTGACGGAGAACGGGATCGACTGGGGCGACCTGATGAGCGCGGGGCTGATGGCGTCGCTGCCCACGCTCGCCGTGGCCGGTTACGTGCAGCGCTACCTGTTGCGCGGGTTCGCGGGCGGATTGAAGTGATGCGCGAGGTGACCGCGCCCGGTCCTGCGTCGTCACGCGCAGCTGTTTCGCACCACCTGCATGACCGGCACGACGCGCGTGCGCGACGGGCCGTCGAACGTCTGCAGCCGGTCCGCGAGCAGGTCGATCGCCGCGAGCGCGAGGCCGCGCGTGTCCTGCCGCAGCGTCGTCAGCCGATAGGCGTCGTACTCGGCGGCGGGGATGTCGTCGAAGCCGATCACGCGCAGGTCGTCCGGTACGCGCAAGCCGAATTCTCGGCGTGCGACGTCGATCACGCCGAGCGCGAGCAGGTCGGACGAGCAGAACACGCCGTCGGGCCGCTCGCCCGTCGCGAACAGTTGCCGCGCCGCGTCGATCCCGCTGGCGTGGGTGTCGGACGGCGTGTCGAGCACGCGGACGAGCGTCGCGTCGAATGCGTCGCGTTGCGCGAGCGCCTGTTCGAACGCCGCGGCGCGCGACCGCGCGCTGTAGCTCGTGCCGCGCGGCCCGACGAACGCGAGCCGGCGCGCGCCGGCCCGCACGAGCCGCTGCGCGGCGTGGACCGCGCCCGCCGCGTTGTCGCTGACGACCACGTCCGCGCCCGGCAGGTTCGCTTCGCGGTTGATCATCACGACCGGAATCCGGTGTTCGAGATACTGCTGCGCGACCGACAGCGGCGGCGACGCGGACGTCATCACGAGGCCCGCGATCCGATAGCTGAGCAGTTGTTCGAGCGATTGCCGGATCTGGCGCGGGTCTTCCGCATTGGTCACGAGCGGCGTGAGCGCGCGCTGCCCGAGCGTGGCCATCAGGTCCGACAGCAGCCGCGCGCGAAACGGGTTCTCGAATCCGGCCGTCACGACGCCGATCATGCTGCTGCGCTGCGTGATCATGTCGCGCGCGATCAGGTTGACCTGGTAGCCCAGCGCCCGCGCGGCGACCATCACGCGTTCGCGTGTTTGCGGCGCGATGCTTGCCGTCGGCGAGAACGCGCGCGACACTGCGGAGCGTGAGACGCCGGCCCGCGCCGCGACATCCGACGCCGTGACCCACGGTTTTCTTTCCTTGTCATTCATCGATTCATGATCCCTTCGAGCCACGATACGTGCGTGCCGCCTGCCGACTGGATGTCGGCGCTCGACGACGCGCGGCCGCTGCATACGCTGACCCTACCGGGCAGCCATGACACCTGTGCGTATACGGTCGACGATTTGCTCGTGCGCACGCAGCGCGCGCCGCTCGAGGCGCAGCTCGCGCATGGCGTGCGGCTGCTCGACATCCGCTGCCGGCACGTGCGCGATGCGTTCGACATCCATCACGGCGGCATCGCGCTCGGCATGACGTTCGACGACGTGCTGGCAACCTGTACGCGCTTTCTCGATGCGCATCCGCGCGAATGCATCGTGATGTCGGTGAAGGACGAATGGCCCGCGCATGCGTGCACGCGCGGTTTCGATGCGACGTTCGACGCGCATCGCGCGCGGCATCCGCGGCTGCGCTGGCATGCCGGCGGCACGCTGCCGACGCTCGGCGACGTGCGCGGCGCGGTCGTGCTGTTGCGGCGCTTTCGCAGCGGCCGGCCGCTCGGCATCGACCTGACCGCGTGGCCCGACAACGCGACGTTCACGATCGACCATCCGGACGGTGCGTTCGTGATCCAGGACGAGTATCGCGTGCCGGTGGCCGCATCGATCGCATGGAAGTGGCGTGCGATCGACGCGTTGCTGACGCATCTGCCGCTGCCGGACACCGGCCGCTGGGCGCTCAATTTCTGCAGCGGAACGGGGATGGGCGCGAATCCGTCGGTGGTCGCACACGGCGATGGCCGCGTGCCGGGCATTCATGCGCGACTGGCGGTGCGCTTGCGCGAACAGCGCGGCCCGTACGGCGCGATGCTGCTCGATTTCTGCGATGACGACGACTGGGCGCTGGTGCGCGCGCTGATCGAATGCAATGCTCGCACGCCGGAGCAGGGCGTCTGGCGCAAGGCGTTTCGCTGTTAGCGGGCGGCGGGTCGCCGGGGCTGCCGCGGCCGGCGAACCCCGTGGATCGGGCGTTCGAAACAAACGATACGTATGAGGTTTCGATTATAGTGACGGCCGTCCCGGACTGCCTGCCCGAATTGCCGTCATGCCTGCATCGATCCTGATTCGCCCCGCCACGCGGGAAGACGCGGCCGCGATGGCCGCCGTGGAAGTGGCCGCCGCGCAGCGGTTTCGCGAGGTCGGCATGGCCGACATCGCCGACGGCGAGCCGACCGATGCGGCTGCCGTGCTCATGCGGATCGACGACGGTCGCGCGTACGTCGCGGTCGATTCGCAAGGCACGTGCGTCGGGTTCGCGTTCTACCGGCTGCTCGATGTGCAGCGGCTGTATCTGGAGGAACTGGATGTCGCGCCGTCGCATGCGGGGCAGCGGATCGGCGCGCGCCTGATCGAGCGGATCATGGCGCGCGCCGCGCAAGACGGCATCGTCGTGGTCGTGCTGTCGACGTTCCGCGACGCGCCGTGGAACGCCCCTTATTACGCGCGCCTCGGTTTCCACATCATCGACGACGCATCTCTCGACGACGCGCTGCGCGCGATCCGCGCGCACCACGTCGCGCTCGGTCTCGACGAAACGCAGCGCGTGTTCATGCGTGCCGACGTGCGCGCCTGAACCCGCGCCGTCCTACCGTCAGGCCGCGTCGCTCAGCGCAGGGTAGTCGGTGTAGCCCGTTTCGCCTTCCGCGTAGAACGTCTCCGGCACCGGCTTGTTGAGCGGCGCGCCGATTTCGAGGCGGCGCGGCAGGTCCGGGTTCGCGATGAACAGCTTGCCCCAGGCGATCGCGTCGGCGCTGCCGTTCGCGAGCGCGGCCTGCGCGGTGTCGAGTGTGAACTGCTCGTTCGCGATCAGCGGGCCGCCGAATGCTTCCTTCAGGCGCGGGCTCAACTGGTCGCCCGAATACGATTCGCGCGTGAAGATGAACGCGATCTTGCGGCGACCGAGTTCGCGCGCGACGTAACCGAACGTGGCCGCCGGATCGGAATCGCCCATCGTATGCGCGTCGCCGCGCGGTGCGAGATGCACGCCGACCCGGCCCGCGCCCCACACGTCGATCGCCGCGTCGACCACTTCGAGCAGCAGGCGCGCGCGATTCTCGATCGGGCCGCCGTACGCATCGGTGCGGCGATTGGTGCTGTCCTGCAGGAACTGATCGAGCAGGTAGCCGTTCGCGCCGTGAATTTCCACGCCGTCGAAGCCCGCTGCCTTCGCATTCTCGGCGCCCTTGCGGTACGCGGCGACGATGCCCGGAATTTCGTCGAGTTCGAGAGCGCGCGGCGTCACGAACGGGCGCGGCGGACGCACGAGGCTCACGTGGCCGCCCGCGGCGATTGCGCTCGGCGCGACCGGCAGGTCGCCGTTCAGGAACATCGGATCGGAGATCCGGCCGACGTGCCAGAGTTGCAGCACGATGCGCCCGCCGGCCACATGCACGGCCTGCGTGATCTGCTTCCAGCCTTCGACCTGTTCGTCGGACCAGATGCCCGGCGTGTCGGCATAGCCGACGCCTTGCGGCGTGACCGACGTCGCTTCGGTAATGATCAGGCCGGCCGATGCGCGCTCGGCGTAGTAGCGCGCCATCAGCGCGTTCGGCACACGCGTCGCGCCCGCACGGGAGCGGGTGAGCGGCGCCATCACGATGCGGTTCGGCAGGGTCAGGTCGCCGAGGGTAACGGGATCGAACAGCGTGGGCATGACAGATAACCTCTTCACGAAAGGCGGGAAGCCGTCGCGTCGTGTGCGATGGCGCCCCGCATGGCCGGTTCGGCCGTTGGCTAGAGTTCGCGGCGCAGGGCGTCGTGAAATGCGTCGATGACGGCCTCGTTGCGCTGGAAGAACGCCCATTGGCCGATCCGCGTCGACGTCACGAGCCCCGCGCGCTGCAACGTCGCGAGGTGCGCGGAGACGGTCGACTGCGACAGCCCGCAGCGCGCGTCGATCTGGCCCGCGCAGACGCCGTGTTCGTACGGCAGCGTCTGCTGCGGGAAATGCTCGCCGGGCGTTTTCAGCCAGACGAGGATCTCCCGGCGCACGGGGTTCGAGAGCGCTTTCAGGATCGCGTCGATGTCGAGTTCGGTCGGCATGGAAAGGCTGGGTGTTTCGGTCAGGCAGACGGGTATCGTCGATGGGCGAATCATATATCGTGTTTTGACGATATGTTTGTAAGCACTACCGGCAATGGGGTTGATAGCGTGCGACGATCTTGGGGGCGGATCAACGCCGGGCGACGCGCCTTCAACGCGGCCGCCCGGTTTCAGGTCATCTCGTCGGCGATCTCATCTCGCCGCGCGCGTAACATATGTGGCATCGCGCTTTGCTTACGGAGTTCTTTCATGTCGGTTCGGGCCGTCATATTCGATTTCGACCTGACGCTGGCGGATTCGTCCGCCGCGATCATCGAATGCACCCGGTACGCGCTGGATCAACTCGACGCCGCCGGCCCGACACCCGCGCAGATCGGCGCCGTGATCGGACTGCCGCTGCCGGACATGTTCCGTTCGTTGACGGGCGAGACCGTGGCGGCGCGGGCCGATGCGTTCGCGCGGCACTTCGTCGCGCGCGCCGACGAGATCATGGTGCCCGGCACCCGCATCTATCCCGAAGTGCCGCCGCTGCTCGCGGCGTTGCGCGAGCAAGGGCTTGCCGTCGCGATCGTGTCGTCGAAGTTTCGCTACCGGATCGACGCGATTCTCGAACGCAACGGCTTGCAATCGATGGTCGACGTGTTGATCGGCGGGGAGGACGTGCAACGCCACAAGCCGGACCCGGAAGGGCTCGTGCAGGCACTGGCGCGGCTCGGTTTGCCCGCCGCCGCCGCGATCTACGTCGGCGACCATGCAGTGGACGCGCAGGCGGCCGAGCGGGCCGGCGTGCCGTTCGTCGGCGCGGTGAGCGGGATGACGTCGTTCGACGCGTGGGCGCGCGCCGGCAAGCAGGCGGTAGCGACGCATATCGGCGAACTGCTAGGCATCGTGCAGCAGCTGCAGCGTCGAGCGGGCGAAGCGTGCGCCGACGCCGAACCGGGTGCGCAGCCGGCCGGCTGACCCGTTTTCGGCAACGGGCCGGCAGCGCGCGACGGATTCTGCGACCATCGCTGTTCAAGTCATATTCGCCACCCGAGCCGCCGCCATGTCCGCCATTTCCGTCGCCTTTGCCCGCCTCCGACGCTTGCGTGCGTTGCCGCTCGCCCGAGCCCTGTCGTTCGCCGTTCCGCTCGCGGTCGCCGCCGTCGGCATGCCGGGCGGCGCGCAAGCCGAAGCCGCCACGCCCACGCAGCGCGAACGTCTCGAAGCGCCGGTCAAGGCCGTCGCCGACCAGCGCTTGGCCGTCGACACGCCGCAGGACCGCGCGGAGCTGCCCGTCTACGCGGACCGTCCGCTCGACCAGGCCGCACCCGACGTCACGCGCGTGTTCATCGTGATTCACGGCACGCTCCGTAACGCCGACGCGTATTACGCATCGGGGCGCAAGGTCGTCGAAAAGGCCGGGGCGGCCGGCGCGGGCACGATGGTGGTCGCACCGCAGTTCCTGACCCGTGCCGACGCGCGCGCCTTTTCGTTGTCCGCATCGACGCTCGCGTGGACGCAGGAAGGATGGAAAGGCGGCGAACCGGCGCGCGAGCCGGGCCCGGTCAGCTCGTTCGCGGCGCTCGACGCATTGCTCGCGCATTTCGCCGATCGCGGCCTGTACCCGTCGTTGTCGACGGTCGTCGTGATCGGTCATTCCGCCGGTGCACAGTTGCTGCAGCGTTATGCGGTGGCCGGGCGCGAAGGCGACGCACTGGCGCGTGCCGGCATTGCCGTGCGTTACGTGGTCGCGAATCCGTCGAGCTACCTGTACTTCGACGATGAACGGCCGAATGCCGACGCGCTTGCCGGCGGCGCCTGTCCGCGCGCGACCGAATGGAAGTACGGGTTGAAATCGGCGCCGCCTTACGTTGCGTCGCAGGACGTGCGCGATCTCGAAACGCGCTACGTCGCACGCCATGTCGTGTACCTGCTCGGGCAGGCGGACACGAATCCAACCACGCATTTCATCGACCGCTCGTGCGCGGCGATGGCGCAGGGGCCGTACCGGCTGGCGCGCGGGCTCGCGTATTTCGATTACCTGAAGAAGCGGCATCCGGACGATCTCGCGCAGCAGGTGGTCGAAGTGCCGGGTGTCGGGCACGACGGCCTCGGCATGTTCACGTCCGCTTGCGGGCTGGCCGTGTTGTTCGGGCATGCGCTGCCTCGATCGTGTCCGGTCGTCGCCGGCACCGCGCCGGCGCTGCGCGCGGCGGGGCAGTGAGCCTGCATGCGACGCGCGTGAGCGACGGAAACAGATCGATCAGAAAAATGCACGAATCCGCACGTTAAATTCATTTCCCGGTTCGGCGCTCGCGGTTCAGGATGACGGTGTTCACAGGAGCGCCCCCATGAACATCACGATCCTCAACGATCATTTCGACACGCTGTGTGCACTGCCGAGCTTTCGCAAGCCGGATGCGCAGCCGATCCACGTAGTCCACCCGAAGGCGTCCGAGCGCGAAGCGGCGTCGCTCGAGCCGTTGATCGACGACCTGCTCGAATGGATCGGGCCCGCCGCGCGGCCGTACGATGAGGTGATCGATGCGTGGCGCACGTCGTGCCCGCGCCTGCCGGTGTGGGAGGAAGCCTGCGCGCGCGGCTACGTGGTCCGGCGTCATACACCTGGCGGCGTGGCGGAAGTGGCGGTGACCCCGGCCGGCCGCGCGCGCCTGCGGGCCCGGCGGGCGTGACCGACGCGCAGGTGTCACGCGTCCGGGTACGGCGTGCCGTCCTTGTGCAGAAACCGGCCGTCGCGGCTCCGGCTCATCATGTCGATGTCCGGGCACGTGATCACGTCGTCCGGCGAGCGCGAGCCGACCTCGAGATAGACGGCGACCGCATCCGACCGGTTGATCAGATGATGGCCGTTACCCGAATTTTTCGGAAACGCCGCGCAGTCGCCCGCGCGCAGCACGGTTTCACCACCGTCCTCGATCATCACGAGCTCGCCTGCGAGCACGTAGACGAATTCGTCCTCGTCGGAATGCCAGTGGCGCTGCGACGACCAGCCGCCTGGCGGCACGCGCATCAGGTTGACGCCGAAATCGCGCAGGCCGCCGGCGTCGCCGAGACGCTGGCGGATGCGCTGCGCGCACGGCGCATCGAACGGCCGCGGATAGCCGCTGCCGCGGCGTTCGGGCACGGTACCGAGATCGATTCTTGGCATGGACGGCTCCGTCTGCCTCGCGGGCGAAGGGGACGACAGTCATTGTAGGCGGCCGCCCGTCGTTCGCCCGCGGTGCGTGGCAGGCCGCGTCATTCGACGGTGATCGTTTCCTTCATGTACGGATGAATACCGCAGAACACCTTGTAGACGCCCGGCTTGTCGAAGCGGAACGAATACGTCTCGTCCTGGTCGAGCGCCTTCGAATGAAAGATGCCGGCGTCGTTGACGACGGTATGCGGCTCCGCGTCGAGGTTCTTCCACGTGATGGTCGTGCCGGCCTTGATCGTGGTCGACATCGGCGAAAACATGAAATTGCGGATCGTCACGAGCGGGCCGGTCGGACCCTGCGCGAACGCGGCGGGCGGCGTGCCGGCAGCGGCGCCGCACAGGATCAGCACGGCGACGATTCGGTGGCGTTGGAAGCGGATCATGTCGTTCTCCTTATATCGGTCACGCGAGCGTCGCATCGTGCAGCGACGACGCGACCGGATGGCCGGCAAACTCGACGGTCGTCACGCCGAGCATCGACGGCAGCCGGTCGTGCGGCACCGTGAGCGGCACGGGGCCCGGGCCGTTGCCGGCCGTCGGCTGCGGGAACGCGGTCGAGCGGGCGGTGTGGAACGTCACGTTGCCCTCGACCTTCGACACGATCTGATGGATGTGCCCGTTCAGGACGGTGACCGAGCCGAAGCGGCGCAGCAATGCCATCGTCTGCGGCGCGTCGCCGGTGCCCCAGCCCCACGGTTCGTAGATGGTCCACATCGGCATGTGCGAGAACACGACGATCGGCGTGCTCGACGAGCGGCCTTTCAGGTCTTGCGCGAGCCACGCGAGCTGCTCGTCGCCGAAGCTGCCGAGCCCGTTCGGCTTGAAGTGCATCACGTTGACGAGGCCGATGAAGTGCACGCCCGCGTGGTCGAAGCTGTAATAGCCGCGGTTGTCCGACGCCTTGCCGAACCGGCCGAAATATTCGGCGCCCGATCCGTCGGTGACGTCGTGTTCGCCGGGCACCGTATGCAGTTCCGTCACGCGCAGCGCGGACAGCAACTGCGACGCGTGATCGAATTCCTCGGGCTTGGACAGGTGCGTGATGTCGCCGGTGTGGATCGTCAGCGCCGGCAGCGCGGGCATCCCGTTGACGAGGTCGATCGTCTGCTTCAGCGTGGCCGACACGTCCGGATTCGCGTCCTTGTTGAAGCCGATGTGCGTATCGCTGATCTGCACGAACAGCGGCCGGCCCGCGTCGGCCGGGCGCGCATCGCCGGCTTGCGCGAGCGCGAGGTCGAACGGCGTGAGGATGCCGCCCGACAACGTGAACAGCGTACCGAGGCCGCCGAAGGCCATGCATTGCAGGGCCTTGCGGCGCGACGGGCGGGTGGGGGTCGATGAAGACATGTGAGCCTCGTATTCGTGTGACGAAACCGGACGGCCGGATCGTCCTGGAATAAGCCGGCGCATTCGCATGCGATACCGGCGAAGCGGCGGATTTATTCCCGCCCGTTACGAGGTTGAACACTCGCATTGACAGCCGACGGGGCGATGCACGATTCCGCCCGGATGAGCCGTCAATGTCCTGTAAGTGACACGTCACATTTGCGTCACGGCCGCCCGATAGCCTCCCACTCCGAACCCCTCTCCGGAGCCCTTCATGCCGAACCTCGCGGCAACGGAAACGGGCGGTGCGGTCGCTCACCGCACACGCGCCCTCGGCCTCGCGCCGCTTTTTCTGATCGTTGCCTGCGGCATCGTCGGTGTCGGCATTCATCCCGGTGCCGGTCTTCGTTTCGTCAAGGGCGGTGCGGTGCGGCCGTTCGCGCTGCCGGCCACCTCATACCGGGCACTGCACGGGCTGTTCTGATTCGCACCGCGAGTGCGACGCCCGGCTGCGCGACAGGCGGCCGACCCCATCGATTTTCAATTCCACACAAGACGCTACCGATGGATATCCGTTTCTTCGATCCGAATCGCACTGCCAACGCGTCGGCGTGGCGCGTGCTGCCCAACCGCTGGGATGCGGTCGCGTTTCCGCTGATCATTTGCGTGCTGGCGATGGCGATCGTCGGTTTTCACGAGACGATGGCGCCGATCGGCGTACTGCAGACGCAGAAGATCTCGCTCGATCCGTCGAACCTGCCCGAATACGCGCTGCGCACCACGCTGCGGATGCTCGCCGCGATGATCGCGTCGCTCGTGTTCACGCTCGTCTATGGCACGCTCGCGGCCAAGAGCCGCCGCGCGGGCATGGTGCTGATCCCGATCCTCGACATCCTGCAGTCGGTGCCGGTGCTCGGCTACATCTCGTTTACCGTCACGTTCTTCCTCGCGCTGTTTCCGGGCCGCGTGCTCGGCGCCGAGCTGGCCGCGATCTTCGCGATCTTCACGAGCCAGGCGTGGAACATGACGTTCAGCTTCTACCAGTCGCTGCGCACGGTGCCGCGCGACCTGAGCGAAGTGTCGCGCGGCTTTCACCTGACGCCGTGGCAGCGCTTCTGGAAGCTCGAGGTGCCGTTCTCGATGCCCGGCCTGATCTGGAACATGATGATGTCGATGTCGGGCGGCTGGTTCTTCGTCGTCGCATCCGAGGCGATCACCGTCGGCAACCAGACGATCACGCTGCCGGGCATCGGTGCGTATCTCGCGCAGGCGATCGCGGACAAGAATCTCGGCGCGGTCGGCTGGGTGATCGTCGCGATGTCGGTCGTGATCCTCGCGTACGACCAGTTCCTGTTCCGTCCGCTCGTCGCGTGGGCCGACAAGTTCCGGATGGAGAACACCGCGTCGGGCGATGCGCCGCAATCGTGGCTGCTCGACATGATGCGTCGCACGCACCTGATCCATCAGTTGCTCGTGCCGGCCGGCTGGCTGCTGTCGCAGGCCGCGCGGATTCCGCTGCGCGTGCCGTCGCTGGCGGGTACGCGCGTGCGCGGCGCATCGTCGCGCCGTTCGTCGCGCATCGGCGACATCGTGTGGGGCGCGTTCGTGATCGCGCTGACGCTGTACGTCGTGTGGCGCGTCGTCAGTTTCGTCGCGACCGGCGTGACGATGGGCGAGGTGGGCCACGTGCTCGTGCTCGGGCTGATCACGCTGCTGCGCGTGCTGGTGCTGATCGCGATCGCGTCGGTGATCTGGGTGCCGCTCGGCGTGCTGATCGGGCTGCGCCCGAAGCTCGCCGAGAAGATCCAGCCGCTCGCGCAATTCCTCGCCGCGTTTCCGGCGAACCTGCTGTTCCCGGTGTTCGTGATCGTCATCGTCCACTTCCACCTGAACGCGGACATCTGGCTGTCGCCGCTGATCGTGCTCGGCACGCAGTGGTACATCCTGTTCAACGTGATCGCCGGCGCGATGTCCTATCCGAACGACTACAAGGAAGCGACGAAGAATTTCCGCATCCGCGGCTGGCAGTGGTGGCGCCAGGCGATGCTGCCCGGCATCTTCCCGTACTACGTGACCGGCGCGATCACCGCGTCGGGCGGCGCTTGGAACGCGAGCATCGTGTCCGAGTTCGTGCAATGGGGCGATACGAAGGTCGTCGCGCACGGCCTGGGCTCGTATATCGCGCAAACGACCGCCGTCGGCGATTTCCCGAAGATCATCCTCGGCATCGCCGTGATGTCCCTGTTCGTTACCTTGTTCAACCGCCTGCTGTGGCGTCCGATGTACGCCTATGCGGAATCCCGGCTCCGTCTCGATTGAGAGTAAGCGCGATGCAAAATTCGACCGTTATCAACGCCCCCGTCAAGACGTCCCAGCCGCTGCAGCCGCCGCGGCTCGGTGAAGAAATCCTGCGCGTCGAGCACGTGAACCGCGGCTTCAACAAGACGCAGGGCGAGCTGCTCGTGCTCGACGACGCGAACCTGTCGCTGCGCGAAGGCGAGATCGTCGGCCTGCTCGGCCGCTCGGGCTCGGGCAAATCGACGCTGTTGCGCATCATCGCCGGCCTGATCGAGCCGACCGGCGGCGAAGTGACCTACCTCGGCAAGCCGCTGCGCGGCCCGGCCGAAGGCGTCGCGATGGTGTTCCAGACCTTCGCGCTGTTCCCGTGGCTGACCGTGTTGCAGAACGTGGAAGCCGGGCTGGAGGCGCTCGGCGTCGGCGCGCGCGAGCGGCGCGAACGTGCGCTCGCCGCGATCGACCTGATCGGTCTCGACGGTTTCGAGAACGCGTATCCGCGCGAGCTATCGGGCGGGATGCGCCAGCGCGTCGGTTTTGCGCGCGCGCTCGTCGTCGACCCGACCATTCTGCTGATGGACGAGCCGTTTTCCGCGCTCGACGTGCTGACGGCTGAAACGCTGCGTACCGATTTGCTGGACCTGTGGACGCAAGGCCGGATGCCGATCAAGTCGGTGCTGATCGTCACGCACAACATCGAGGAAGCGGTGTTCATGTGCGACCGGATTCTCGTGCTGTCGTCGAATCCGGGCCGCGTGATCGCCGAGATCAAGGTGCCGTTCAAGCATCCGCGTAACCGGCTCGATGCCGATTTCCGCAAGCTCGTCGACGACATCTACGCGAAGATGACCGCGCGCCAGACCGGCGAGGCGACGAAGAAGGGGCTCGAGCTGGGTAGCTGGATGCCGCGTGTGTCGACCAACCTGATGGCCGGCCTGATCGAAACGCTCGCGATGGCGCCGTACCATGGCCGCGCCGACATGCCGGAAATCGCACGCTCGCTGCATCTGGAGGTCGATGAACTGTTCCCGATCGCGGAAGTGCTGCAGCACCTCGGCTTCGCGGACGTGCGCGAGGGCGACGTGTTTCTGACGCCGCCCGCCCGCGTGTTCGCGGAATTCGGCACGCAGGAGCGCAAGCTGATGTTCGCCGATCACCTGCTGAAGCACGTGCCGCTCGCGGCGCGAATCAGGAAGGTGCTGAACGAGCGTCCGGGCCATCGTGCGCCGCGCGTGCGCTTCGAGCAGGAGCTGGAGGATTTTCTGTCCGACGAGGCGGCGGAGGAAACGCTCGATGCGGTGATCGACTGGGGGCGGTATGGGGAGGTCTTTTCGTATAACGACAAGACGGAAGTGTTCAGTCTGGAGGATGTCGAGAGCTGATCCCTGCCGGCGGAGGGTGACGCGTCATCACTCCGGCAAATCCCGCCGGCTCACATCCCACTCGATCCCGCCCGCATTGAGCTGCTCGATCTTCTCCATCCGCTGCCGCGCCAGTTCCGGCAGCCGGTTCGTCACACCGATCACCAGCGCTTCGGCGAGCGCCAGCGCCGGCACGTTGGTCTGCAGCATCGCGAAAGGGCGGCCCTGGATGCGCAGCACGATCTCCGCGAACTCGCCGATCGGCGAGCGCCATTCGTCGGTGATCAGCAGGATTCGCGCGCCGAGTTGGTGCGCGGCCTGCGCGAAGCGGATGCTGTCCTTCTGGTAACGGCGAAAATCGAAGATCACGAGTACGTCGTTGCGCCCCATGTCGGCCAGCGCGACGGACGCGAGATTCACGTTCGGCTCGACGTACTGCACGTGCGGCCGCGCATAGGCCAGCGTGAACGAGAACAGCGACGCAAGCGGCGCCGTATAGCGCCCGCCGCCGCAGAAGACGCGCACGTCCGGATCGGCCAGCACCGCCACGGCTGCGTCGAACGCGGCCGCGTCGAGCCCGTCGATCGTCGTCGCGAGCGATTCGGACAGCCGCTGGAAAATCGCCGCGTGACTGTCGCGCATGCCCGTTTCCGAGTGGAACGCATCCATCCGCGCGAGCGGCGAATTCATCGCGGTGTCGATCTCGTCGTGCAGCGCCTGCTGGAACGACGAGTAGTTCGGAAAACCGATCCGGACGACGAAGCGGAACACGGTCGGGTCGCTGACTTCCGCCTGCTTCGCAACCTGCGCGATGGGGCCCAGCCCCAGACTGGGATAGCGATCCAGCAACGCCTGCGCGACCTTCTGTTCCGACGGCGTGAAGCTATCCATTTGGGATAACAGCAACGCCCTGATGCTCGTCCCCATCGGCACTCCGGCTCTCTATCTGAATTGAATGACCCAATGAAACGGCAGACGGGCGTCTGCCGGCAACTGCACGCATGTTAGCCGATCGAGGGGCGGCAGGCCGCGTGCGGTTTCAAATTATAGGGACGCATCACCTGCCCAGACGATATGTTCATATATGTAATAAATCAAACATACATCACCCGATGTATCTCGGATGTTTCGCTTTAAATTCAGTGGTTACCCTAGGTTTTGGTACAAAAAAGCGAATGATATGATCGCGGCCTCATTGAAATGTATTGTTTATTACATGTCGAATCGGCAGCGTCGACCAACCAATTGCGCGGTCGACGCATCCCGGCATGGCCCGGTTTATTCGTCTGGAGGATTCCGTCATGAGGCGGCTCGTAGTACTCACCCTGTTGTCGGCGATGAGCGTGTGCGCGTTCGCCGCGTCGGACCCGGCGGTCGAAGCGAAGAACGGCATGGTCGTGTCGTCGCAGCACTTCGCGTCGCAGATCGGCGTCGACATCCTGAAGGCAGGCGGCAATGCGGTGGACGCGGCAGTGGCCGTCGGCTATGCGCAGGCCGTGACCAACTCGTGCTGCGGCAACATCGGCGGCGGCGGCTTCATGACGATCCACCTGGCCGACGGTCGCGACCGCTTCATCAATTTCCGCGAGACCGCGCCGGCCGCGGCGTCCGCGAACATGTATCTCGATGCGGCGGGCAACGTGATTCCGGACCAGAGCCTGTACGGCTACCGTGCGGTCGGCGTGCCGGGCACGGTGGCCGGCCTCGATCTCGCGCAGCGCAAATACGGGAAGCTGACGCGCCGGCAGGTGATGGCGCCGGCGATCCGGCTCGCGCGCGACGGCTTCGTGCTGACGCGCGGCGATACCGATATCCTCGACACGACGGTCGAGCGCTTCAGGAAGGATCCGGAAGCCGCGCGCATCTTCCTGCGCCCGGACGGCACGGCGCTGCAGCCGGGCGATCGCCTGGTGCAGAAGGATCTGGCGCGCACGCTCGAGCGCATCGCGGAGCAGGGGCCCGACGCGTTCTATCACGGCGAGATCCCGAAGATCGTGGAAGCGGCGGCCAAGCGCGGCGGCGGCGTGATCACGGCGGCCGATTTCGCGTCCTATCGCGCGCAGGACATGGCGCCGCTGACATGCACGTATCGCGGCTACGAGTTCGTGTCGGCGCCGCCGCCGAGCTCGGGCGGCGTGACGATGTGCGAGACGCTGAACATCCTCGAAGGATATGACCTGCGCAAGCTCGGCTACCACTCGGCCGCGGCGGTGCACTACATGACCGAGGCGATGCGCCATGCGTACGAAGATCGCAACACGCTGCTCGGCGATCCGGACTTCATCGACAACCCGATCGCGAAGCTGACGAGCAAGGAGTACGCGGCGCAGATCCGCAAGAGCATCCATGCCGATACGGCGACGCCGTCGGTCGACGTGCAGCCCGGTGTCGGCGTGCACGAGAAGCCGGAAACGACGCATTACTCGATCGTCGACCACGACGGCAATGCGGTGTCGACGACCTACACGGTCAACGGCCGCTTCGGCGCCGTGGTCATCGCGCCGGGCACGGGCTTCTTCCTGAACGACGAGATGGACGACTTCACCGTGAAAGTCGGCGCGCAGAACCTGTTCGGCCTCGTGCAGGGCACGCGCAACTCGATCGCGCCGGGCAAGCGTCCGCTGTCGTCGATGGCGCCGACCATCGTGAAGAAGGACGGCAAGGTGTTCATGGTGGTCGGTTCGCCCGGCGGCTCGCGCATCATCACGATCACGCTGCAGACCGTGCTGAACGTGATCGACTACGGGATGACGCCGCAGGACGCGGTCGCCGCGCCGCGCATCCATCACCAGTGGCTGCCCGACGCGGTCTATTACGAAACCTACGGCCTGTCGCCGGACACGCTCGCGATCCTGGGCAACATGGGCTACAAGATGGTCGAGCAGACGCCGTGGGGCGCCGCCGAGCTGATCATGGTCGGCCTGCCGGGCACCGAAGCGGCGAGCCGCCAGAGTTCCGGGAACGATTCGTCGGTGTCCGGCAACGTGCGGGTCGGCTTCATCTACGGCTACAACGACCCGCGCCGTCCGGCCGGCTCGGCGATCGGCTACTGACGCGATCGCTTCAAGTTGAATCGCTGCCGCCGGCGTTCGCGTTGCCGCGAATGCCGGTGCGGCGGCAAGCGTGTCCGTCAGCGGGCATCCGGCAGCCGCAGCGGCGCGCCCGGTGCGCACCGAGGCACGGCGCGCGCAGCTTTCTTCCGTCAACTCCATCGCCATGCGGCGAATCCCGTCATGAACAAACGAATGTCTGCAGCAGGGTGGATCCTGCTCGCGATGGCAGCCGGCATCCTGGTCGGCTACCTGATCTTTACGCAGCTTCCCGACAAGCAATCGGCCGCGGAAATCGCCGGCTACATCTCGCTCGTGTCCGACGTGTTCCTGCGGCTGATCAAGATGGTGATCGGCCCGCTGGTGTTCTCGACGCTCGTCGTCGGCATCGCGCACATGGGCGATGCGTCGTCGGTCGGGCGCGTGTTCGTGAAGGCGCTCGGCTGGTTCGTCACCGCGTCGCTGATCTCGTTGCTGCTGGGGCTGCTGATGGCGAACCTGCTGCGGCCCGGCGAGAACCTCGGGCTGCCGCTGCCGGACATCGGCGCGTCCGCGCATCTCGCGACGTCCAAGTTCACGCTGAAGGATTTCGTCGGCCACATGGTGCCGAAGTCGATCGCCGAGGCGATGGCGAACAACGAGATCCTGCAGATCGTCGTGTTCTCGATGTTCTTCGGCGTCGCGCTCGCCGCACTCGGCGAGCGCGGCAAGATCCTGGTCGCCGCGATCGACCAGCTCGCGCACGTGATGCTGAAGATCACCGGCTACGTGATGAAGCTCGCGCCGCTCGCGGTGATGGCCGCGATGGCGTCGACCGTCGCGATCAACGGGTTGTCGATCCTGCTGAAGTTCGCGGTGTTCATGGGCGACTTCTACGCGAGCCTCGTGCTGCTGTGGGCCGCGCTCGTCGCGGCCGGGCTGCTGTTCCTCGGTCGCCGCGTGTTCAAGCTGCTCGTGCTGATCAAGGAAGCGTTCATGCTGTCGTTCGCGACCGCGAGCTCGGAAGCCGCGTATCCGAAGGTCCTCGACGCGCTCGACCGGTTCGGCGTGCGCCGCAAGATCTCGAGCTTCGTGATGCCGATGGGCTATTCGTTCAACCTCGACGGCTCGATGATGTACTGCACGTTCGCGACGCTGTTCATCGCGCAGGCGTACGACATCCACCTGTCGCTCGGCACGCAGGTCACGATGCTGCTGATCCTGATGATGACGTCGAAGGGGATGGCCGGCGTGCCGCGCGCGTCGCTCGTCGTGATCGCGGCGACGCTGCACCAGTTCAACATCCCGGAAGCCGGGCTGCTGCTGATTCTCGGTGTCGACACGTTCCTCGACATGGGCCGCTCGGCCACCAATGCGGTGGGCAACTCGATCGCCAGCGCGGTGGTCGCGAAGTGGGAAGGCGAGCTGATGTCGGAGTCGGAAGCGCACGCGCATGCCGCGCATCTCGATGCCGAACTCGAACGGCAGAACGGCGACCCGGCCTATGGCGCCGGTCAGGCCACGTCGACCTGACGGTCAGGCCGCGAGCGCTTCGTCGATGCACGCCGCGAGCACCATCGCGGCGGCGTTGCCCGGCGTCGAGCCGAGCAGTTGCGGCGCGTAGACGCTGTCGCCGATCTCGATCGCGCGCCCCGACAGCGCGCACACGCCGCGCTTGCGCGTCGTGAACAGGCGCCACTTCTGGTAGCCGTAATGCCCGGTGCATGCATCGCACCACGAAATCATCACGGTGTCGGCCGTGGGCCGTTCGAGCACGCTGATGGTCGGCTTGCTCGTCGCGTCCCACGACGGCAGCCGGTCACGCGTGACGCTGCGCCGTCGCGGCCCGCTCCACGAAACGGACGGCATGTCGAAGCTGCCGATTGCGGCGACGGTCATGAGCCAGGGCGCTACACGATTGTTCATGTCTCTGTTCCTCGAAACGTTGCGCGGTGCCGCGACACGCGGCGTCACGACAGGCGGATGCGCGGCTGCACCCAGCCGTTGATCCGTTCGGCGATCCACAGCAGGGTCGCCTTGGAGAAACCGTGCAGCGCCTGCTGGTGCCGCCGGTAGAGCATCAGGTGGCTGAACTGCGCGAAGCGGCCCTGGATGAAGCCGCCGCGGAAGAATCCGAACTGCCCGAGCGTGCCGAACGCGTCGTAGTCGCTGATCGACACCAGCGCGCCGAAATCGTGGAACGCGAACGGCGGAATCGGCGTGCCGTCGAGCCACGCGGGCAGATGCTTCGCGAGATGCTCGGCCTGCTGCGTCGCGACCTGCGCGGTCGGCGGCAGCGGCCGTTCGTGGCCGTCGGGCAGCAGGCTGCCGCAATCGCCGATCGCGAACACGCGCTCGTCGCCGGTCGCCTGCAGCGTGGGGCCGACGACGATCTGGTTCGCGCGGTTCGTGTCGAGTCCGCCCAGCGCCTGCATGAAATCGGGCGCCTTCACGCCGGCCGCCCACACCATCAGGTCCGCTTCGGCGAACGAACCGTCGCCGTAGTGGAAACCGTTCGCGTCGGCCGACGTGACGCGCGTCGACGTGAGTACGCGAAAACCGATCTGCTCGAGCCGCCGCTGGGCCGACGCGGAAATCCTCGGCGGAAACGCGTTGAGGATGCGCGGGCCGCTTTCGAGCAGCGTGAGTTGCAATCGATCGCGCACCGTGTCGTCGCCATAGGCCTGCGCGACCTCCAGCAAGCGGCTCAACTCCGCCGCGAGTTCCACGCCCGTCGCCCCCGCGCCGACGATCGCGACGCGAAACGGCTCGTCGCGCGCGATGCTGCGGAACACGCGCATCCGCAACGCTTCGTTGAAGGTCTCGGCCTGCTGCTGGCTGTCGATGAAGTAGCAGTGCTCGCGCACGCCGGGCACGCCGAAATCGTTGGCCTGGCTGCCGAGCGCGAGGATCAGCACGTCGTATTCGAGTTCGCGTGCGTCGATCACGACGCCGCCGTCCTGCGAGCGGATCTCGCCGAGCTGCACGCGGCGGCGTGCGCGATCGAGCCCCTTCAGTTCGCCGGGCTGGTACGTGTAGCCGTGGTCGCGGGCATGGGCGAGGAAGATCACCTGCTGCTGCTGGACGTCGCGCGTGCCGGCCGCGATCGTGTGCAGCATCGGCTTCCAGATGTGCGTCGGACTGCGATCGACGACCGTGATCTGCGCCCGCCCGGAGCGGCCGAGACGCTCGCCCAGGCGGGTCGCGAGCTGCAGCCCGGCGATCCCGCCGCCGACGATGACGATGCGTGTAGGGGTTGTCATGGATAAATCATCACGTGATGAATAAGGTATGATCCTAGCGCTTCCCGGCTCCGCGTGTCAACGGAGCGGGGCAGGCCGCCCGCTTCCGGTACGTGAAACCGGGGACCGAGCACGGGCATTCGAATCGTTCAAGGAGCAGGAAAAACGTGGCAGAAGTCACTGAGCGCGCACCGTCGAAGCGGCGTACGCGCGGACGGCCGCTGGCGGATGCGTCCGTCGGCCCGGACGTGATATTGCGGGCCGCGCGCCGCACGTTCGCGAAGCGCGGCTACGACGCGACGAGCGTGCGCGAAGTCGCGCGCGAGCTGGGCATCGATGCGGCGTTGATCGCCCATCACTTCGGTACGAAGGAAACGTTGTGGCTGGCCGTCGTCGAGCAGATCGTCGAACTGGCCGAACCGATGTTCGACGCGCTGCGTGCGTTGCGCACGTCGCCGCTGCCGCATCGCGACCGCGTGCGGCGCGCGCTCGAGCTGTGCGTCGATCACGAATTCGCGGAGCCGGATATCGGCATGTTCTTCTCGACCGCGGCGACCGAGGAGGGCGGGCGGCTCGACCGGCTGCAGGAGCGGATCGTGCGCCCGTATCACGACGCGATGTTTCCGCTGCTGGCGGACGCGGTCGAGGCCGGCACGATCCGTCCGGTCGATCCGAACGTGCTGTTCTTCATGATCGCGAGCGCGATCGGCACGACGGTGTCGTACAGCCACATGATGCTGGAGTTCACGTCGTTGCCGACGCGGCCGGAGGCGTTCCGGCAGGCCGTGCTCGGCGTCGCGTTCAACCTCATCGGCGACTGAGCGCCGCGCGCGACGCGCGCGGTCACGTCGCGGCGACCAGCCCGAGTTCGCGCACCGCGTTGCGCGCGCTCTCGCGCAGCGCGTCGACGAGCGGCGACGGCGTGCGGTACGCGAGCGCCAGTTCGTATGCGAGCGGGCTGCCCGCATCCTTCAGTTCGCAGAACGTAATGCCTTGCGGCTGCATCGGCACGAACAGGCGCGGCATCAGCGCGACGCCGATGCCGCCCGCGACGAGCCCGGCCGTCGTCTGCATCTGGCGCGGCTGCTGGACCACCCGCGGCGCGAAGCCCGCCTGCGCGCACGCCGTCACGATCAGCGCATGCATGCCGGGCCCGTGGTGCGCGGCGAACATGACCCACGGTTCGTCCGCCAGCTCGGCCAGCGCGATGCGGCGGCGGCGCGCGAGCCGGTGGCCGTCGGGCAGCGCGGCGACCATTCGGTCGCGCAGCAGCGGTTCGACGTGCACGTCGCCGGCATCGGCCACCGGCAGCACGACGAGGCCGGCGTCGGTGCGGTCCTGACGCAGCGCGAGCACCTGCTCGGCGGTCGTGCCTTCCTCGAGCTGGAAATCGACGTTTGGATGCCGTTCCTGGAATGCCCGCAGGATCAGCGGCAACAGCGCGTTGACGGTGCTGTCGACGAAGCGCAGCCGCAGCGTGCCGCCGAGGCCGGCGCCCGCGCGGCGCGCCACGGCCACCGCGCGCTCGGCCTGTTCGAGCGTGCGCCGCGCTTCGAGCAGGAAGGCTTCGCCGGCCGGCGTGAGCCGCGAGCCGCGGTTGTCGCGTTCGAGCAACGCGACGCCCACTTCGTCCTCGAGCTTGCGGATCGCCGCGCTGAGCGGCGGCTGGGCCATGTGCAGCCGCTCGGCCGCGCGCCGGAAACTGAGCGTTTCGGCGACCGCGATGAATTGCCGGAATTGGCGCAGATCGATCATGCGATACCTTCCATGTATCAGTAGATCATCGAATTCGTATTTTACCTATCACCCTGCGTTACCGAGAATGGGGTTGTCATTCACCATCGAGATTCGGGAGGGCAGGTCATGACGGGCAATGAACAGCAGCGAACGGCGATCGTCACGGGCGGGTCGAGCGGGATCGGCTTCGCGATCGCGCACCGGCTGGTGCAGGACGGGTATCGCGTCGCGATCGTCGGGCGCGACGGGGCGCGGCTGGCGGCGGCCGTCGCGCGTCTCGGCGGCGCGGCGATCGGGCAGGCCGGCGACCTCGGCGTGCGGTGCGAAGCGGAAGCGGCGGTCGCTGCGATCGTCGCGCGCTGGCCGCGCATCGACGTGCTGGTCAACAACGCGGGGCTGACCGGGCGCGTCGGCGCGGATACCGAAGCGGCCGAGGCCGAGTCCGTCTGGGACGCGGTGCTCGACGCGAACCTGAAAAGCCTGTTCCTGACGACGATGGCCGTGCTGCCGCACCTGGCCGAGCATGCGGCGCGCATCGTCAACATTGGCTCGATCGCGGCGCGCGCCGGCAGCCTGTTGCCGGGCGGCCTTGCGTATGCGGCCGCGAAGGCCGGCGTCGAAGGCTTCACCGTCGCACTGGCACGCGAACTCGGGCCGCGCGGCGCGACGGTCAATACGGTCGCGCCCGGCTATATCGCGGATACGCGTTTCTTCGGCGACGGCGGGGTCGCGCCGGCCATCGCGGCGACGATCCGCGAGCAGACGCCGGTCGGCCGCGCGGGGCAGCCGGACGACATCGCGGACGCGGTCGCGTGGCTCGCCGGGCCGCGCGCGTCGTTCGTCACGGGCGCGACGATCGCGGTGAACGGCGGCTGGCGCGTCGGGTGATGCAGCGCGTGCCCGGCCGGCGCGTCATTCGCAATCGGTCGGCGGCTTGTCGCCGAGCCAGCGCCGCGCGCCGGGCCCGTTGCGGCCCGCGCGGTCTTCCGGGTTGGTCAGCTTGCAGCGTTTCAGCGACAGGCAGCCGCAGCCGATGCATTCGTCGAGGTTGATATAGAGTCGCTGCAGCTCCTCGATCCGGCTCGCGACGCGCTGCTTCCAGCCGCGCGACAGCCGCTGCCAGTCCTTGTTGCTCGGCGCGGTGTCCTCGGGCAGGCTGACGAGCTGCTCGGCGATTTCGTCGAGCGAATAGCCGATCTTCTGCGCGAACACGATGAACGCGATCAGCCGCAGCACCGCGCGCGAATAGTGGCGATGGCTCGAGCCGTTGCGGTGCGACTTGATCAACCCGCGCGTCTCGTAGAAACGCAGCGTCGACGCCGGCACGCCGCTGCGCGCGGCCACTTCGCGGATCGACATCAGCGGCCATTGCGGGGTTTCCTGGATACCCATGACGCCCTCCGGGAAAGCTTGACTTGAAGTTAACTTCAACTTTTATGCTACGCGGCAGTTTAACCCGTCGCGAGGCATCATGCTCTCCTTTTCCCTACGCAGGACGTCGCCTTTGGGCGCGGCTTGCGCCCTGTTGCTGGCGTTGTCGGGCTGTCACGACGGCAAAGGCACATCGTCGGCTCATCCCCTTCCCGAAGTCGGCGTCGCCACCGTTGCGCCACGCACCATCCGCCTCGCGGACGAATTCAACGGGCGCGTCGAAGCGGTCGACGCGGTCGAACTGCGGCCGCGCGTCAGCGGCTATCTGCAGCGTGTCGCGTACAAGGAGGGCGATGTGGTCGCGCAGGGCGCGCTGCTGTTCGAGATCGATCCGCGGCCGTACCGGATCGCGCTCGACCGCGCGAATGCGCAGCAGCAGCGCGCGCGTGCGGCCGCGAGCCTCGCGAACGTGCAGCTCAAGCGCGTGCAGACGCTGATCGATGCGCATGCGACGTCGCAGGAAGAACTCGACAACGCGCGCGCCGCCGCCGAGCAGGCGCGCGCCGATCTGCAGGCGGCCGATGCGGCCGTGGCCGACGCGAAGCTCAATCTCGGCTTCACCGAAGTGCGCGCGCCGATCGCGGGCCGTGTCGGCCGCGCGGTCGCGACCGTCGGCAACCTCGCACGCGCGGACGACACGCTGCTGACGACCGTCGTGTCGCAGGACCCCGTCTACGTGTATTTCGATTGCGACGAGCAGAGCTACCTGCGCTACAACGCGCGGCGCGCCGATCCGAAGCATCGCGCGATCGGCGCCGATCCGGTGCGCGTCGGCCTCGCGAACGAAACGGGCTTTCCGCATGCGGGCACCGTCGATTTCCTCGACAACCGGCTCGATCCGCAAACCGGCACGATCCGCGCCCGCGTGCGGCTGCCGAATGCGGACCATACGTTTACGCCGGGCCTGTATGCGCGCGTGCAGCTCGTCAGCGGCCGCGACCAGGATGCATTGCTGGTCGACGACAAGGCCGTGCTGACCGACCAGGACCGCAAGTACGTCTACGTGATCGGCCCCGGCGACAAGGCGTTGCGCCGTGACGTGACGATCGGCCGCGAGCTCGACGGCGAGCGGATCGTCGAGAAGGGGCTGCAGTCGGGCGACCGAGTGGTGGTCGACGGCGTGCAGCGCATCTACTATCCGGGCGCGCAGGTCAAGCCGAAGGCGCTGCCCGCGCGCGCCGACGCGGGCAGCGCCACGCAGGCGCTCGCCGATGCCGGCGCGCCTGCCGCGCAATGACGGGAGCGAGACGATGGATTTCTCCCGTTTCTTCATCGACCGGCCGATCTTCGCGGTCGTGCTGTCGATCGTCATCTTCGCGCTCGGCCTGATCTCGATTCCGATGCTGCCGGCCGGCGAATATCCGGAAGTCGTGCCGCCGAGCGTCGTCGTGCGTGCCACGTACCCCGGCGCGAACCCGAAGGAAATCGCCGAGTCGGTCGCCGAACCGCTGGAAGAGGCGATCAACGGCGTCGAAGGCATCATGTACATGAAGTCGGTCGCCGGGTCGGACGGCAGCCTGCAGGTCGTCGTCACGTTCCTGCAGGGCGTCGATCCCGACACGGCCGCCGTGCGCGTGCAGAACCGCGTGAGCCAGGCGCTGTCGCGCCTGCCCGACGAGGTGCGGCAGTACGGCGTGACCACGCAGAAGCAGTCGCCCACGCCGCTGATGTACGTGAGCCTCTATTCGCCGGACAACAGCCGCGATTCGCTGTACCTGCGCAACTACCTGACGCTGCACGTGAAGGACGAACTGTCGCGGCTCACCGGCATCGGCGACGTCGGCGTGTACGGCTCCGGCGACTACGCGATGCGGCTGTGGCTCGACCCGAACCGGCTCGCGTCGCGCGGGTTGACCGCGAGCGACGTGATCGCGGCCGTGCGCGAGCAGAACGTGCAGGTGTCGGCCGGCCAGCTCGGCGCGGAGCCGTCGCCGAAGAAAAACGACTTCCTCGTGTCGATCAACGTGCGCGGCCGCCTGCGCACGGTGCAGGAATTCGGCGACATCGTGCTGCGCAACGGCGACGACGGCCAGGTGGTGAAACTGTCCGACGTCGCGCGCATCGAGCTCGGCGCGGGCGACTACACGCTGCGCTCGTATTTCAACGACAAGCATTCGGCCGTGGTCGGCATCTTCCTGTCGCCGGGCGCGAATGCGCTGGACGTCGCGAAGGCCGTGTACGCGAAGCTCGACGAGCTGTCGAAGAGCTTCCCGCCCGGCGTCGCGTACCGCCCCGTGTGGGACCCGACGGTGTTCGTGCGCGAATCGATCCGCGCGGTGCAGCACACGCTGATCGAGGCCGTGGTGCTGGTCGTGCTCGTCGTGATCCTGTTCCTGCAGACCTGGCGCGCGTCGATCATTCCGCTCGTCGCGGTGCCGGTGTCGGTGGTCGGCACGTTCGCGTGGCTCTACCTGCTCGGCTATTCGATCAATACGCTCACGCTGTTCGGGCTCGTGCTCGCGATCGGCATCGTCGTCGACGATGCGATCGTGGTCGTCGAGAACGTCGAGCGCAACATCGCGCAGGGGTTGAGCCCGCGCGATGCCGCGCACCAGGCGATGCGCGAGGTGTCGGGGCCGATCGTCGCGATCGCGCTCGTGCTGTGCGCGGTGTTCGTGCCGATGGCATTCATGTCGGGCGTCACCGGCCAGTTCTACAAGCAGTTCGCGGTGACGATCGCGATCTCGACGGTGATCTCCGCGATCAACTCGCTGACGCTGTCGCCCGCGCTCGCGGCGAAGCTGCTGCGTCCGCACGGCGCGCCGAAGGATGCGTTGACGCGCGGGCTCGATCGCGCATTCGGCTGGCTGTTTCATCCGTTCAACCGCTTCTTCGAGCGCAGTTCCAACCGCTACCACGGCGTCGTCGGGCGCACGCTGAAGCGGCGCGGCGTGGTGTTCGCCGTCTATGCGGCGCTCCTCGCGGCCACCGCGCTGCTGTTCAACGCGGTGCCGGGCGGCTTCATCCCGGTGCAGGACAAGCTGTACCTGTTCGCGGGCGCGAAGCTGCCGGAAGGCGCATCGCTCGCGCGCACCAGCGCGGTGACCGAGCAGATGACGAAGATCGCGCTCGGCACTGACGGCGTCGAGATGGTGCCGGCGTTCGCGGGGCTGAACGCGCTGCAGGGCGTGAACACGCCGAACATCACGAACTCGTACGTGATCCTGAAGCCGTTCGACCAGCGTCACCGCAGCGCCGCGCAGATCAATGCGGACCTGAACGCACGCTTCGCGGCGATCGACGGCGGCATCACCTATGCGCTGATGCCGCCGCCGATCCAGGGCCTCGGCAACGGCTCCGGCTACTCGCTGTACCTGGAGGATCGCGGCGGGCTCGGCTACGGCGAATTGCAGAAGGCGCTCGGCGCGTTCCAGGCCGCGGTCGCGAAGACGCCGGGGATGAGCTATCCCGTCAGCTCGTACCAGGCGAACATTCCGCAGCTCGAGGTGAAGGTCGACCGGCTGAAGGCGAAGGCGCAGGGCGTCGCGCTGACCGATCTGTTCAATACGTTGCAGGTGTATCTCGGCTCGATGTACGTGAACGACTTCAACGTGTTCGGCCGCGTGTATCGCGTGATGGCGCAGGCGGACGCCGGCCACCGGCAGACGGCCGCCGACATCGCGAACCTGCGCACGCGCAACGCGAAGGGCGAGATGGTGCCGATCGGCTCGATGGTGACGGTCGGGCCCGCGTACGGCCCCGACCCGGTGGTCCGCTACAACGGCTATCCGGCCGCCGACCTGATCGGCGACGCCGATCCGAAGATGATGTCGTCGTCGCAGGCGATCGCGAAGCTGCAGCAGATCGCGAAGGAGGTGCTGCCGCCGGGCATCACGCTCGAATGGACCGACCTCAGCTATCAGCAGGTCACGCAGAGCAACGCGGCGATCGTCGTGTTCCCGCTCGCGGTGATGCTGGTGTTCCTGGTGCTTGCGTCGTTGTACGAGAGCTGGACGCTGCCGCTCGCGGTGATCCTGATCGTGCCCGTGTGCATGTGCGCGGCGCTGTTCGGCGTGTGGCTGTCCGGCGGCGACAACAACGTGTTCGTGCAGGTCGGCCTGGTCGTGCTGATGGGGCTTGCGTGCAAGAACGCGATCCTGATCGTCGAATTCGCGCGCGAACTCGAGATCCAGGGCAAGGGCGTGGTCGAAGCCGCGCTCGAGGCGTGCAAGCTGCGGCTGCGTCCGATCGTGATGACGTCGGTCGCGTTCATCGCGGGCTCGGTGCCGCTGCTGATCGGCAGCGGCGCGGGCAGCGAGGTGCGGGCGGCCACCGGCATCACCGTGTTCGCCGGGATGCTGGGCGTCACGCTGTTCGGGCTGTTCCTGACGCCCGTGTTCTATGTGGCGATCCGCAAGCTCGCGGGCGGCACGCCGGCCGTCTGGAGCGAACAGCACGGCACCCTCGAAGGAGAAAACCGATGAGCGCCGCGTTCCGTCTTTCCGCGCTCGCGATGTCGGTGACGCTCGCCGCATGCGCGGTGGGCCCCGATTTCAAACGGCCCGACACCGCCACCGCCGCGCGGTTCGCGCGCGACGCCCACCCGGCGACGCAGCACGATGCGGCGCCGGCCGATACGGCGCCCGAGACGCCGCCCGACGCGTCGGCTGCCGCCGATGCCACGTTCTGGCGCGGGTTCGGCGATCCGACGCTGACGCAGTTGATCGATGCCGCGCTCGCCGCGAATCAGGACCTGCAGGTCGCCGTATCGCGCTACGACGCATCGAATGCGCTGCTGTCGCAGGCCACGTTCGACCGCTATCCGACGATTACCGCGAGCGGCCAGATCGGCCATCGGTTGATGAGCAAGGACCAGGCGTTCGGTGCGCCGCGCAGCCAGCGCGATGCGCCGACGTCGAGCGTCGGCATCAATGCCGCGTGGGAACTCGACCTGTTCGGCCGGGTGCGCCGCTCGATCGAGTCGCAGCGCGCGGAAACGGCGGCCAGCGCGGCCGACGTGCGCGCGGTGCGCGTCGCGATCGCGGGCGAGGTCGCGAGCACGTACGTCGATCTGCGCGGCTCGCAGGAGCGCTTGCGGATCGCCCGCGAGAATGCCGACAACCAGAAGCAGACGCTCGCGCTGATCAATGCGCGCGTCGGCGCGGGACGCGGCTCCGAACTGGATGCGGCGCGCGCGCGTGCGCAGTACGAATCGACGACCTCGCGGATCGCCGTGTACGAAGCCGCGATCGGCGTCGACGAGCATCGGCTCGCGGTGCTGACCGGGCAGACGCCGGACGCGCTGATCGGCCGGTTCGACCTGCCGGGGACGGCCGCGTCGACCGGCACGCCGGTGCTGCTGCCGGCGCTCGCGGCCGACATCGATCCCGGCACGCCGGGCGACCTGCTGCGCCGCCGGCCCGATGTCGCGGCCGCCGAGGCGCGGCTGCATGCGGCGACCGCGCGCGTCGGCGTCGCGACCGCCGACCTGTTCCCGCGCTTCACGCTGTCGGGGCTGCTCGGCAGCGCGACGAGCAGCTACGGGTTCTTTCGCGCGGGCAGCGACACGAACCTGATCGCGCTCGGCATCGACTGGTCGTTTCTCGACGTCGGCCGCGTGCGCGCACGGATCGCCGCGAGCGACGCGGAAGCGGCCGGCCAGCTTGCGCAGTACCGGCAGACCGTGCTCGGCGCGCTGGAGGAAACCGAGAACGCGCTGCTGCGTGTCGCCCGCACGCGCGACGAGACCGCGCACCTCGTGCGCGCGGCCGACGACAGCGCGCGCGCCGCGCAGCTCGCGCAGGCTCGGTTCTCGGCCGGCGCGATCGACTACTACGAAGTGCTGGACGCGCAGCGGACGCTGCTGCAGGCGCAGGACGCCGCGGCCGACGGGCGGATGCGCAGCGCGGCATCGACGGTCGCGCTGTACAAGGCGCTCGCGGGCGGCTGGCCGTCGGGCACGGGGCAGGGCGCGCCCGGTCCGCTCGCGCGGTCGGGGCAGTAGCGCCGGCGGCGCGGCAGGCCGATGCGATGCAGCCTGCCGCGCGCCGCATGACTACACGGTGGCCGGATCGACCTTGTCGATATCGATGCCGTAACGCCGGATCGCTTCGCCGACGCGAGCCCGTTCGATCATGCCGTCGTCGGCGAGCGCCTTCAGTGCGGCGATCGCGATGAAGTGCCGGTCGACCTCGAAGAACGTGCGCAGCGCCTCGCGCGTATCCGAGCGGCCGAAGCCGTCGGTGCCGAGCGACACGAAGCGGCGACCGTCGACGAACGCCCGGATCTGGTCGCCGACGATCTTCATGTAGTCGGTCGCGACGACCACCGGCCCCGCGCGGCCGTCGAGGCATTGCTGCACGTACGGCACGCGCGGCGCCGCGTCCGGATGCAGCAGGTTCCAGCGTTCCGCGGCGAGCCCGTCGCGGCGCAGCTCGGTCAGGCTCGTCGCGCTCCAGACGTCGCTCGACACGCCGAAGTCCTGCGCGAGCAGGTCGCTCGCGGCAAGCGTTTCGCGCAGGATCGCGCCGCTGCCCATCAACTGCACGCGCGGCGCGTCGGCCGCGTGCGGCGGGCCGTCGCGCAGCAGGTAGAGCCCCTTCAGGATGCCGGTTTCCGCACCGTCGGGCAGCGCCGGATGCGGATAGTTCTCGTTGAGCAGCGTGATGTAGTAGTAGACGTCCTCCTGCTCCGCGAACATCCGCCGCAACCCGTCGCGCACGATCACCGCGAGTTCGTACGCATAGGTCGGGTCGTACGACACGCAGTTCGGAATCACCGACGACAGCACCTGGCTGTGCCCGTCGTTGTGCTGCAGCCCTTCGCCCATCAATGTCGTGCGGCCCGACGTCGCGCCGAGCAGGAAGCCGCGCGTGCGCGCGTCGCCGGCGGCCCACGCGAGATCGCCGACCCGCTGCAGCCCGAACATCGAATAGAAGATGTAGAACGGGATCGCCGGCAACCCGTGGTTGCTGTACGCGGTGCCGGCCGCGATCCACGACGCGATCGCGCCCGATTCGTTGATCCCTTCCTGCAGGATCTGCCCGTCCTTCGCTTCCTTGTAGTAGCTGAGCTGACCCGCGTCCTGCGGCGTATAGAGCTGGCCGAGATGCGAATGGATGCCGATCTGGCGGAACAGGCCCTCCATCCCGAACGTGCGCGACTCGTCCGGCACGATCGGCACGACCAGCTTGCCGAGCTGTGGGTCCTTCAGCAGCGTGCCGAGGATGCGCACGAACGCCATCGTCGTCGACAAGCCGCGCTCGCCGGTGTCTTTCAGTTGCGCGTCGAATGCGGCGAGCGGCGGCGTCGGCAGCGGCGCGACCGCGTGGAAGCGGGCCGGCACGTGGCCGCCGAGCGCGGCGCGGCGTTCCGCGAAATAGCGTGCCTCGGCACTGCCCGGTTCCGGCTTCAGGTAAGGCAGCGCGTCGAGCTGCGCGTCGCTGACCGGCAGCGCGAAGCGGTCGCGGAATGCACGTACCGCATCCGCGCTCATCTTCTTCAACTGATGGTTCACGTTCTGGCCTTCGCCGGCTTCGCCCATCCCGAAGCCCTTGACCGTCTTCGCGAGCACGACGGTCGGCCGGCCGTCGGCGCGCATCGCCTGCGCATAGGCCGCATGCACCTTCTCCGGATCGTGGCCGCCGCGCGCCAGTTTCCAGATGTCGTCGTCGGACAGGTCGGCGACCAGATCGAGCAGTTCGGGGTACTTGCCGAAGAAATGCTCGCGCACGTAGGCGCCGCTTTGCGACTTGAAGGTCTGGTAGTCGCCGTCCACGCATTCCATCATGCGCTGGCGCAGCAGGCCCGTCGTGTCGCGTTCGAGCAGGCGATCCCAGCCGCCGCCCCAGATCACCTTGACGACGTTCCAGCCGGCCGCGCGGAACGTGCCTTCGAGTTCCTGGATGACCTTGCCGTTGCCGCGCACCGGGCCGTCGAGGCGCTGCAGGTTGCAGTTGACGACGAAGATCAGGTTGTCGAGCCGCTCGCGCCCGGCCAGCGAGATCGCCGCGAGCGATTCGGGCTGGTCCATTTCGCCGTCGCCGAGAAACGCCCACACCTTGCGGCCCTGATGCGCCTTCAGCCCGCGATATTCGAGGTAACGCATGAAACGCGCCTGATACGCGGCCGTGAGCGGCCCGAGCCCCATCGACACGGTCGGGAACTGCCAGAAATCGGGCATCAGGCGCGGATGCGGATACGACGACAGTCCGTCGCGGCCCGCTTCGCGGCCGGTCTCGCGGCGGAAATGGTCGAGCTGCGCGTCGGTGATGCGGCCTTCCAGGTACGCGCGGCCATAGATGCCGGGCGCCGAGTGGCCCTGGATGTAGACCATGTCGCCGTCGAACGTGTCGGTGCGGCCGCGGAAGAAGTGGTCGAAGCCGACGTCGTACAGCACGGCCGCCGACTGGTAGGTCGCGATGTGGCCGCCGACGTTCGAATGCCGGCCGGCGCGCAGCACCATCACCATCGCGTTCCAGCGAATCATCGCGTTCAGCCGCCGCTCGAGCGCGAGATCGCCCGGGTAGGCCGGCTGCCGCTCGCGCGGCACGGTGTTCACGTACGCGGTCGTCACGCGGCCGTGCAGGTCGCCATGCCGGGCCGCGTCGAGATCGGCGAGCTGGTCGAGCAGATAGTGCGCGCGCGGACGGCCTTCGAGCGCGATCACGGATTCGAGCGCATCGAGCCATTCGCGGGTTTCCTGCGGATCGATGTCGGGTAACGCGAGAGGTGTGGTCATGCAATGTCTCCAGAAGCATCAGGCAGCGCGCAGCGACTGTCGTGGCGCCGCGTCGCGCGACGAAACGCCCGCCGGTTGGCGGGCAAGTAGTTGCAATTGCAATCGTATGACGGGCATTGTTATCGAGGTAAAATTTAATTGCAACTGCAATTCAACGAAAGGAACGACCTGACATGAGCGCACCCGAACCCGATCTGTGGTTCTCGTTCGTCCGCGCGCACCGGACGATGATTCGCGAGATCGAGCGCCGCCTTGCGGCGGCCGGCCTGCCCGCGTACGCGTGGTACGACGCGCTGTGGGGGCTCGAAAGCGGGCCCGACGGCACGCGCCGCATGCACGAACTCGCCGACGTGCTCGCGATCGAGCGCTACAACCTCACGCGGCTCGTCGATCGGCTCGAACAGGATGGGCTCGTCACGCGCGCGCGGTCGGCCGACGATGGCCGCGCGGCGTTTGCGAGCATCACCGACAAGGGGCGGACGCTGCGCAAGAAGATGTGGAAGGTGTACCAGTCGACGGTCGCGGAGCTGTTTCTCGACCAGTTCACCGGCAAGGAGCAGGCGACGATGGCCGCCGCGCTCGATCGCGCGACCGCCGCGGCGCGCGACGCGGCGGCCGACGCGAAGTAACGGCGTCCGGCGCGCATCAGCCGCGCGCATGGCCGCGCATCGCCTGCGCGGCCCAGTCGGCCGGCACGCGGCCATCGTCGGCCAGCAGGCGCAGCGCGACCGCGACGATCCAGCGCGCGGTCGGCGCGCGTGCGCCGGGCCCGGCCGAATCCGCGCCGAGCGCCGTGAAGCGGGCCGGCACGAACGCACCGATCTGCGCGGCAATGTGCCGTGCATAGCCGGTCACCGCGAGCACCGGCGTGCCGCCTTCGCCGAGGCAGGCCCGCACGTGCGGAACGCGCGGGGCGTCATGCGGATGCAGCAGGTTCCAGCGTTCGGCCGCGCGACCGTCGCGCGCGAGCTGCGTATAGCTCGGGCAGCTCCAGATCGTCGAGTCGATTCGCCATTCGTCGTGCAGCAGGTCGGCCGCTTCCCTGACCTGCGCGAGCGTGCTGCCCGCGCCGCACAGCCGGATATGCGCTGCGGCGCCGGCGGCGGCACGCCGGCCGGCCCGCACCATGCCGTTGAACGCGTCGCGGGCGGCCGACGCCGACAGCGGCTTCGCATCGGGCTCGCAGTCGTCATGGCTCGCGAGATAGACGAAGCCAGGCTGGCCGGCGACGTACAGCGTGCGCAGCGCGTGGCGCAGGATCGCGATCGCTTCGTGTCCCGACGCCGGATCGTACGGCGTGCACGCGGCGTTCGCGGCGAGCCAGTGCGGGACGTCGGGCGTCACGCCCTTCGGCCATGACGATGCGGCCGTTTCCGCGTCGTTCACGAAGATCCCGCGATCAACGGTTTCGATCGACGCGAGCCGCAACCGGTCGATCGCGCGCGCATGCAGCAGGTACAACAGCGGCCGCTCGAAGCGCTTGCCCGGATCGAGAAACCGCAGCGGCCACGCACTGATGTGGCGATGCGCGTGCGTGCCGGAAACCGGCTCGCGCGCATCGGCGCGGACGATCCACACGCGCTTCGACGTCGCCGCATCGCGTTCGAGACACTCGGCGGCTGCCCGCATCGCGCCGAGCGGCGAGACCGCCGCGCCCGGCGGCACGAGCCGCCGCGTGGTCAGCCGTTCGAGGCAGGCCGCCGCGGCGCGGCGGGTATCGGGCGTCCGCACGGGCGGACCGGATCGCGCAGTCTGCATGTCCCTCCTTCGAGTACTGGCATGGCGCCGGCGTCATCGATTCCGGCATAGGATTGCAATTGCAACGATTGTAGTTGCAACGATAACCCGATGACAAGGACCGACATGACCTCGACGCACTCCCTCACGTTCTATACGGCCGACACGCCGAACGGGCACAAGATCGCGATCTACCTGGAAGAGGCCGGGCTCGCGCACGATCGCGTGCTGGTGGACCTGTCCGCCGGCGAGCAGCGCAGCCCGGCGTATCTCGCGATCAATCCGAACGGCAAGATCCCGGCCATCGTCGACCACGACACGGGGCTCGCCGTATTCGAATCCGGCGCGATCCTCGGCTATCTCGCCGCCAAGACCGGCTGCCTGCAGCCTGACACGCTGGCCGAGCGCACGGCGGTCCAGCAATGGCTGCATTTCCAGATCGGCGGGATCGGGCCGATGCTCGGCCAGCTGTGGTGGTTCCTGCATGCATCGAAGACGGTCAATGCGGAAGCGATCGACCGCTACCGGAAGGAGGCGCTGCGGCTCTACGGGGTCGTGAACGGCCGCCTGTCGGAATCGGCGTATCTCGCGTCGTCGCGGTATTCGATCGCCGATATCGCCGCGTTCCCGTGGCTGCGCACGACGGCCGAGCTCGATCTCGACGTGACCGGCTTCCCGCACGTCGAGCGCTGGCTCGCCGAGATCGCCGCGCGGCCGGCCGTGCAACGGGGCCTGATCGCATGCCGCGCGCCGGCCGCCGAGGCGGCGCACTGACGTCGCATCGCCCGCGCCGGATGGACGGCGCGGGCGCCGGCCGCTTGGCCGCCGGGAAAACATTGTTCTCCTTCGTCGTAAACGTCTCGAATGCGTGATATTTGCGCGGCCCGATCCGGTTTAGAGTGGCCGCGAATCGATGACGATGTGTCGTATGGCCGCAGCCCCGGGCCGTACCGACGCACGAGGAGCTGGAGACAAAATGAGTGAAGGCAGGATTACGCAGGTCGAGTCGTTCGGTTTCGAGCGCATTCCCGATGCATCGCGCTATGCGCGGCCGATCGATCTGTTCCGGTTGCTGTTCGGCGGTTGCAATACGTTTTCCACATCGGTGCTCGGCAGCTTTCCCGTGCTGGTCGGGCTGTCGTTCAAGGCGGGCGTCTGCGCGATCGTGCTCGGCGTGCTCGCCGGCACCTGCATCCTCGCGCCGATGAGCCTGTTCGGCCCGCGCAACGGCACCAGCGACCCGGTGTCGTCCGGCGCGCATTTCGGCATCCACGGCCGGATCGTCGGCTCGTTCCTCGCGCTGCTCACGTCGATCGCGTTCTTCTCGCTCGCGGTGTGGAGCTCGGGCGACGCGCTCGTCGGCGGTGCGCACAACCTGGCCGGCGTGCCGGTCAACGGCTTCACGCTCGGCGCCGCGTACCTGGTGTTCGCGGTGCTCGTGCTGATCGTCTGCATCTACGGCTTCCGCTTCATGCTGTGGGTCAACAAGATCGCCGTGTGGGCCGCGAGCGTGCTGTTCGTCGCGGGCCTGTTCGCGTTCGTCGGCCTGTTCGACATGCGCTACGCGGGTACGCTGCAACAGGGTAGCGCGGGCTTCTGGGCCGCGTTCGTCGGCGCGGTGCTGGTCGCGCTGAGCAACCCGGTGTCGTTCGCGTCGACGCTGGGCGACTGGGCGCGCTACATTCCGCAGCACACGCCGAAGCGTCGCGTGATGGGGGCGGTGTTCGCCGCGCAGATCGCGACCTTCGTGCCGTTCTTCTTCGGCCTCGCGACCGCGACGATCATCGCGTCGAAGGCGCCCGCGTTCATCGCGTCGAACGACTACGTCGGCGGATTGCTCGCGATTTCGCCGCGCTGGTTCCTGCTGCCGATGTGCCTGATCGCGATCATCGGCGGGATGTCGACCGGCACGACCGCGCTGTACGGCACGGGCCTCGACGTATCGAGCATGTTCCCGCGGGTCCTGAACCGTGTGCGCGCGACGCTGCTGATCGGCACGATCGCGATCGCGTTCATCTTCGTCGGGCGTTTCTGGTTCAACCTCGTCGAAAGCGTCGCGACGTTCTCGACGCTGATCGACACGTTCAGCTGCCCGTGGATGGCGATCATGGTGATCGGCTACGTGACCCGCCGCGGTTACTATCTCGCCGACGATCTGCAGGTGTTCAATCGCGGGCTGCGCGGTGGCCACTACTGGTTCACGCACGGCTGGAACGTGCGCGCGATGGGCGCGTGGCTGCCGGCCGCGTTCGTCGGGCTCGCGTTCGTGAACCTGCCGGGCCAGTTCGTCGGGCCGCTCGGTAACCTCGCGGGCGGGCTCGACCTGAGCGTGCCGCTGTCGCTGGCGGTCGGCGGGATGCTGTACTTCGCGCTGCTGACGCTGTATCCGGAACCGGACGGCGTGTACGGCCCGCACGGGCGCCGTTTCGTGCGGGGCGGCAAGCGGAAGGCGCGCGAGGTCGGCGCACCGGCGATCCAGCCGAAGGGATACTGATTGCTGGTCGACGGATTGCACCTGATCCGGAAACGACAACGCCGCCGTGCGGGCTCAGCCGCCGGCGGCGTTGTCGTTTGGGTTGACGTTTGTGGCGAAGCGCCGCGTTGTGTCAGTGGAACGTGCTGCCCGCGAGCAGCCCGCCGTCGACGATGAATTCCGAGCCCGTGCAATACGTGGATTCGTCGGACGCGAGGAACAGCACGAGGCTGGCCACTTCGTCGGGCTTGCCGATGCGCGCGATCGGCAGGCCGCTGTAGATCGACGACGGATCGAAATCCGCGAACTCGGGCGGGCGCGCCATCACCGTATCGATGCCGCCCGGATGCACCGAGTTCACGCGAATGCCGTGGCGGCCGAATTCGAGCGCGGCGGCCTTCGTCATCCCGCGCACCGCGAACTTGCTCGACACGTAAGCGCTGCCGCCCGCGACGCCTTCCATCCCGGCCGTCGACGACACGTTGACGATCGACCCGCCGCCCGCGTCCTTCAGCGCGGCCAGTGCCGACTTCATCCCGAGCCAGCAGCCGACCTGGTTCACGTCGATCACCTTGCGGTAGTCGTCGAGCGAGCACGCTTCGATCGGCACGAGCTTCAGGATCGCCGCGTTGTTCACGAGAATGTCCAGCCGGCCGAACTGCGCGAGCGTGGCCTGAACGGCGGCGTGCCAGTCGGCTTCGTTCGTCACGTCGAGATGCTGGAAGCGTGCGGCATCGCCGAGTTCGGCCGCGACGCGCCGGCCGGCGTCGTCCAGCACGTCGGCGATCACCACGCGTGCGCCTTCGGCGACGAACCGGCGCGCTTCCGCTTCGCCCTGGCCGCGGGCGCCGCCCGTGATCAGCGCCACCTTGCCTTCGAGTCGTTTCATCGTGCTTGCTCCTGTGAGTGAAAGGGGGCGTGCGCGGCTCGCGTGGACGCGGCCGCCGCGTCCACGCTGCGGACCGGATCGCCACCGCGCCACGCGCGGGCTTCGGCGATGCCGTGCGCGATCAGGTCGCGCATGCCGGCGCCTTCGATCACTTCGATGCGCACGCCGGGATCGTCGGCGTCGTCGAGATACGCGACGCGTGTGGCCGCGTTGTGCGCATCGAACACGACGCGCAGGCCGCGGGCGGCGAGCCGTGCGACCGCCGCATCGAGATCGTCGACGACCCACGCGACGTGATGCAGGCCGACGAGCGGCTGCCCGTGCGCGTCGCGATACGGCGACGGCGTGTCGTTCGTCACGTGTATCAGTTCGATCTGTAGATCGCCGCGATACGCGAGCCCGACGTCCATCGTGACCGTCACCGGTTTGCCGAGATGGCGGCCGTCGAGCCGCACGTTGCGGAACACGGTCCACGGGCCGACCTCATGGCGGGCGCGCCAGCGCGCGATGCTGCGGTCGAGGTCGGCGACTACGTAGCCGATCTGGTCGATGGGGCCGAGGGCGGGGTCGTGCATGTCGTCTCCGTGGCGGACGCACCGGTGCGTGCCGTGCGATGCATGACGGCCATGATCGCAACAAAGCGCGTGTTTCGTGCCATCCAAACGGACGAGTAGGCGCGCACGCAGCGTCGTGCGATGCGGCGCCCCGACGCAACGCGTGCGCGAGCTGAAAGCGGGCAATGCGCTCGACGCGTTACCGCGCGTTCGGCCCGTTGACCGTCAGCCGGCACACGGTCGCGAGCGCGAGCAGGTTCGGGTCGCGCTCGCGACGATGCAGGAAGCTCAGGCCGATCGTCTGGCGGATCGTCGGTCCGGCGAGCGGTCGCGAGCGCGATCCGGTGCGCGACCAGATCGCGCACGCGGCCCGGCAGCAGCGAGCAGCCGACGCCGCCCGACACGAGGTTGGTCAGCGAGAAGATGTCGCCCACGCGCATCACGACGTTCGGCGTGACACCGGCCGCGCGGAACGCCTCCGTGAAGCCGTGGCGCGTCGCGAAGCCTTCGCCGAGCGACACGAACGGTTCGTCGCCGCATGCGTGGAGATCGATCGCATCGCGTTGCGCATACGGCGAATCGACCGACGCGGCGAAGGACATCTCGTCCTCGAACAGCGCGATCGACTCGATCTCGGCGTCCGGGTCGGGCAGCGCCATCAGCGACGCCAGATAGGGCACGATCCATCGGCGCGGGCCACAGGCGGGGTATCGGGCGAGCCGATGATGAGCATCGCGGCCGGCCATCTACCGCGGCGGCCGCCGCGTCATTACGCTTGGGCGATCGTCCACTCTGTCCGGAAGGTCGCCATGTCCCGGCTCGACTACACCCTGCTCGGCCCCTGCCTGCTCGCCATCGCGCTCGACGCGATGGGGTTCGGGCTCGTCTATCCGATGATGTCCGCGATCTTCAGCGATCCGCACGCGGGCATCCTGCCGGCCGACGCCGGCGCGCATGCGCGCAATTTCTATCTCGGCCTCGGCTACGGGATCTACCCGCTGTGCATGTTCTTCGGCTCGTCGCTGATGGGCGAGCTATCCGATCGCTACGGCCGCCGCCGGATCCTGCTGCTGTGCGTGCTCGGCCTCGCGGCCGGCTACGCGCTGATGGCGGGCGGCGCGTGGTGGGCCAGCATCGCGCTGCTGCTGGTCGGCCGTGGGCTCACGGGCCTGATGGCCGGCTGCCAGGGCATCGCGCAGGCGGCCATCACCGATCTCAGCACACCCGACACGAAGGCGTACAACATGAGCATCATGTCGCTCGCGTTCAGCGCGGGCGTGATCGTCGGCCCGGTGCTCGGCGGCGTCACGTCCGACCGGACGATCTCGCCGCTGTTCGACTACGGCACGCCGTTCGTGCTGGTCGCCGCGCTGTCGCTGATCTGCGCGGGCTGGACCTGGGCGTCGTATCGCGATTCCGCCGCGCTGCGCGGCGATACGCGCATCGATCCATTGCTGCCGCTGCGGATCATCTGGGAGGCCGCGCGACAGCGCAACGTCGCGTTCCTGTCGGTGGTGTTCTTCCTGATGCAGGTCGGCTACGGACTCTACCTGCAGACCATCATGCTGCTGTTGCAGGCGAAATTCGGCTATACGAGCGCGCGGCTCGGGCTGTTCAGCGGCGTGATCGGCATCTGTTTCGTGTTCGGGCTGCTGTGTGTCGTGCGGTTGATGTTGCGCGTGTGGCGTGTGATCGATATCGCGAAGACGGGCTTGCTCGTGGCCGGCCTTGGCCAGATCCTGTCCGCGCTGTTTCCGCACGAACCGGTGCTGTGGGCGCTCGCGATGGTCGTCGGCTGCTTCGACATGGTTGCGTACACGACGATGTATACGGCGTTTTCCGATGCCGTCAGCGACGATCGGCAGGGCTGGGTGCTCGGCGTCGCGGGCTCGGTGATGGCGGTCGCGTGGGTCGTGACGGGCGCGCTGACGAACCTGCTGCCCGTATTCGGCGAAATCGGACTGCTGCTGATCGGCGGCGCGGGTTTCCTGCTCAGCTTCGCGATGATGGTCGCGTACGGCCGCACGCGGCCGGGCGCGCGAACGGCCGCGCTCTCGTAAGTTGCTCACACGTACGTTGGCCCGATCCTGTCGGAGGTTGTCCCGCGCGCCGCTGTCGCATCGCGCCGCGCGGCCCGACACTGGCGCGTCGCGGCCGGAGAGGTTCCGGGCCGCGTGCGGCGGCGCCGGCTGGGCCGGCGCGCCGTTTCGTCAATGTACCCACCGAGAGAGCATGTCATGCAACATCCGACCATCCGTACCCTGGCCGGCGCGAGCGCGCCGACGTCGATCGCCGCCGCCCGCACCGCGCTGCTGGTGATCGATTTCCAGAACGAATACTTCAGCGGCCGCCTGCCGATTCCGGACGGGCCGCGCGCGCTGGGCAACACGCAGCGCGTGATCGCGTTCGCCGATCGCGCGGGCATTCCGGTGTTCCACGTCCAGCACGTCGATACGGCCGACAGCCCGATCTTCGCCGACGGCAGCGACGGCTTCCGTTTTCATGCGGACCTGCAGCCGGCGCCGCATCACGCCGTCGTGAAGAAAACGTCGGTGAGCGTCTTCCCGACGACGGATCTCGATGCGCGGCTCAAGGCGGCCGGCATCGACACGCTGATCGTCACCGGCCTGATGACGCATGCGTGCGTGGCCGGCGCGGCACGCGATGCAGTGCCGCTGGGCTATGCGGTGATCGTCGTCGACGATGCCTGTGCGACGCGCGACCTCGACGTCGCGGACGGCGGCACGGTGCCGCACCGCGAGCTCCATCGCGCGACGCTGGCCGCGCTGTCGGACACGTTCGGCGACGTGCTGACGACCGAGCAGGTGCTGGCGCTCGGCGTCGCGTGACGGCGGCCGGTTCGCGCGTCAGCCGGCCCCGCCCGGCGCGGCGTACACGACTTCGCCGCGGAAGCACGTTTCGATCACGCGGGCCTGCGCGAACGTCTCGACCGGGTGCGCGAACGGATTGCGGTCGAGGATCGCGAAGCTCGCGTCCTTGCCCGCTTCGAGCGAGCCCGTGCAGTCGTCGAAGCGCAGCGCATACGCGGTGTTGACCGTATAGGCCTCGAGCATCGTGAGCAGGTCGAGCCGTTCGTGCGGATTCCACGGCGGGCTGTCCGGCTGGTCGATCAGCAGGTGCGTGACGCCCGTCTGGATGATCTGCATCGGGTCCATCGTGCTGACCGACCAGTCCGAACCGGCCGCGAGCATCGCCCCCGCGTTGCGCAGGCTGCGGAACGGATAGTTGCGCGCAGTGCGCTCGGCGCCGAGCAGGTCACGGTAGAGCTGTTGCTGCTCCTCGCGGGCGGCGGTCCACAGCGTCTGCACGCTCGCGATCGCGCCGAGCCGGTTGAAGCGGCTCATGTCGGCCGGATCGACGAGTTGCAGGTGCGCGAGCTGCGCGCGCCGGTCGCGCATCCCGTTGCGGCGCTGGACGGTTTCGAGCGCGTCGAGCGTCATGCGCACCGCGCGGTCGGCGAGCGTGTGGAAGTGCAGGTCGAAGCCGGCCGTATCGGCGAGCAGGCAGATTTCGTTCAGTGCGTCCTGGCTCCACAGCGCGAGGCCGCAGTCGTCGGTGCCGGCGTACGGCTCGAGCAGCGCGGCGGTTTTCGATTCGGGCACGCCGTCGACGAAAATCTTCACCGTATGCAGGCGCAGGTTGTCGCGCTCGTACTCACGGCGCCACGCGACGAAGCGTTCGACCTGCTCGCGCGGATCGCGGCGCGGGTTCGCATAGAGGCCCGCGCTCATGTAGGCCTTCAGCGTGCCGGCGCGCTGCGCGTCGGCGTAAGCCTTGAGTTCCGCCTCCTCGACGCGTGCGTCGAACCAGCCGGTGATGCCGTAGCCGTGCGCCATCGCATGGGCTTTCGCGAGCGACTTCGGGTAGCCGGCCGGGCTCAGTTGCGGAATGATCGGGCAGACGCGGTAGAACGCCGCTTCATGCACGACGCCGGTCGGCGCGCCCGACGCATCGCGCTCGATCACGCCGCCGGACGGATCGGGCGTATCGGTGCGGATGCCGGCCGCTTCGAGTCCTTTCGTGTTGAGGCAGCCGCTGTGCACGTCGAAGCCGACCACGAGCAGCGGCCGGTCGGGCACGACCCGGTCGAGCCGTGCGCGGGTCGGATACGCGCCGAACGCGGCGAGGTTCGCGCCGCCGAGATAGACCCACGGCTCGTTCGGCGTCGCATCGGCGCATGCGCGGATGCGTTGCACGATCGTGTCCGGATCGTTGATGCCGGACAGGTCGAAGTCGCCGAGGATCTGATGGCCTTCGAGCGGATGAACGTGACCGTCGATGAAGCCGGGCAGCATCAGCCGGCCGGCGAGGTCGACCGTCCGCGTCGCGGGGCCGGCCAGCGGGCGGATGTCGTCGTCGCGGCCGACCGCGACGATCTTGCCGTCCTTCGTCGCAAGGGCCTGCGCGAAGCGGCGCTGCGCGTCGCCCGTGTAAAGCAGGCCGTTCAGATAGACGGTATCGGCGTGTTGCATGTGTCTCCTCCGGATGGGGGCGTGTCGACGGGCGCACGCGTCCGACGGGCGGGCCGTGTGGCTCGTCCGGTCGCATGAACCCGGTCGGGTTGGAATGGGATGCGGGGCGTTATGTCCCGGTGCCGCGCGGCAGAGGTGGGGCTGCGCGGGGATGAAGGCCGACCACGGCTACCGGAGCGTCATGCCGGGTTCGCCGACGAGCGCGTATCGGTACAGCGGCGGTCGACGTGCACGCGGCCGCGCGGGCCGGCGTCCCTCCGGTATTCGGCATTGCGTGTCTCCGTGGCATCCGACGCGTTCCTGTCGTCGGTGGAGACAGATACTAGGAGCGGGAGCGGCGGCTGTCTGTCATCGTTTTGAGGACAACGCGCGACAAAGGAGGACGGACGGTAGAAGTCACGACGTAGCGGTGGCGGCTAGTTGCCGCGGTCTTCCGGCGTTGCTTCTTCCTCGACGCACCACGCGAAGAGCCTGGCCCGGTTCGCGACGCCGAGTTTCGCGAGCGCACGGCCGAGATAGGTGCGTACGCTGCTCGGCTTGAGCGCGAGCGTGTCGGCGATCCGCGGAACAGGCTGGCCCTGCAGCACCGCGCGGCACACGAGCCGTTCGCGCTGCGACAGCGTCGCGCCGCTGCGCGCCAGGCGCTGTTCGAAGCGCTGCAGCAGCGCGCCGTCGTCCGAGCGCGGTGTCAGGCGGGCGAGCCGCGCATGCTGGATCAGCAGCGGCAGCACGAAATCGCCGAGCTGACGCAGCAGTGCCAGTTCGGCCAGCGTATAGGACGGCTGGCCGCGCCGGCGGAACAGCGAGAACGCATAGACGTAGTCGCGTTCGCTGCCGAGCAGCGTGCAGTCTTCGCCGAGCTCGCCGAGCGCGAACTGGCGGCCGTACTCGGTCGCCGTGTCGATTTCCTCGTTGCACGAGAACACGAGCTGCGAATCGGTCGCGCGCTCGATGTGCGGAAGCAGCGTGTCGGAGCGCCAGTCGCCCTGTGTATACAGATCGAGCGCGTGGCGCGTGCCGTCCGGATCGTCGCCGCCGGCGAAGAACAGCACGTCGACGCTGTCGACCGAGTGCGACGGCGCGTCGCGACGGTAACGCGTCGCGACGCTGTAATGGGACTGCGGGTCGACGGTTTCGCGCAGCCACGCCCAGAGCCGGGCGGGAAACTGCGGACTGCCGAGGCTGGCGACCAGGTCGCCGGCGTTGCTCAGGGAAATATGGGCGGGGCTCATCGTTGACACCGTCTTCGCGAACGGCCGCGCGTGCAGGCCGTGCGTCGCGTGCGGCGGCGCGGTGGCCGGCATTGCGATCATGCGAGACGGAGGCCGGCGCGGCGGCGAAGCACGATTGTAGGGGAGTTCGCCGCCGCGGGGCATCCGCGCTTGCCCGGCGGCCGGCCGACGCTCCGGTGAGCGCGATGCGGTGCCGGTCGCGGCGTGCCGCGCGCCGGCCTCGTGCATCAGGACAATCAGAACATCGTGTTCCGGTTCGCGGACGTTTCGGGTACCGGCTGGATCACGTCCCAGTGTTCGACGATCTTGCCGTCCTTCACGCGGAAGATGTCGACCACCGCTTCGCCGCGATCGCCGGGCCGCTCGGTCGCATGCACGTGCAGGTAGACGAGATCGCCGTCGGCCGCGCTGCGGACGATGCGCGCGCGCGAAGCCGGGTTCTTCTGGAACGCGCCGACGAAGTACGACACGAACGGCTGCTTGCCGTCCGGCACGTGCGGGTTGTGCTGTTTGTAGTCGTCCGCGACGACGGCGGCGGCTTCGACTGCTTCGTGCCGGTTGAAGAAGCGGTCGTAGAACGTCAGCACCAACTGGCGGTTGGCTTCCTCCGCGGCCAGGTCGCGCGTGGCCGGGCCGGCAGCCAGCGCGGCCGCCGATGATGCGGCCAGCAGAACGAATGCGGCAACGGCGCGAGCGGGGGAGCGGAACGATGACATGTAGCGTTTTCCTTGTCTGACGGTTCGTGGAGGGATGCGCGAGCGAGACGGCGGCTTTGCGCGGCGCGCGACGATCGGCGGTCGGTGCGGGCGGGGCGCGACGTGCACGCCGTATCGGCATCAACGGCGCGCCGACGAGACCACGTTGCCGCTGCCGGTATTGCGACGCCGCGGGGCATCGTCATGCTTCGTTGAACTGGCGAATCCGGGCGGCTGTCGGCCGATCGAATGGTACAGTTGCCGCGAACCCGTCACAAGAAGTCATCGCGGTGTGAACAGGTCACGCCGCGGTGACCGCGCATCGCCCTTGAAAGAGAATGCCGTCATGCCGCTTCCGTCCGCCGACGAATCCGTCGAACTCGATCAGCCATGCCCGATCCGCGATGTGCTCGACCGCATCGGCGACCAGTGGAGCCTGCTCGTACTCGAGGCGCTGGCGGGCGGAACGATACGCTTCAACGAACTCGGCCGTACGATCGGCGATGTGTCGAACCAGATGCTGTCGCGCACGCTGAAGCGGCTCGAACACGACGGTTTCGTCAGCCGCACGCTGTTCGCCGAAGTGCCGCCGCGTGTCGAATATGCGTTGACCGACCTCGGGCGTTCGTTCCTGACGCCGATGCAAGCGATGATCCGGTGGGCCGACGAACATCATCGCGCGATCTGCGCGGCGCGCCGTCGGGCGCGCGAGCAGGAAGGCGGCGGGCGTTGAGTGCGCTGCGTGCATCGGTTCGTTGACTGGCGGTGCGCGGCAGGCGAGCTCGACGGGTTGAAGCATGTGCGGATGCATTCGCATCGCCATCGCGTGACTTCGTTATCCGAAGGATGGCGTCGGAATGGATAGCCCGACGATAGGTTGATTTGGCACCCTTGCCGTGGCGACTGATTCCGTGGCGCGAGCGGCGGCGGTTCTCGCGCGCCGTCCGGCCCGGGCGCTTCATCGGCCGGTATCGAGCCGCTGCTTACCGCCACGAACCGTCGACGTAGATCCAAACCGGCCCTTGGCGGCGCCAGTAGCCGGGCACCCAGCGGCGCCCGGGGCGCCGTGCGACCCAGCGACCGGACACCCATATATAGCGACCGCGCTGCCAGCGCCAGTAGCCGTCCGTCCATATATAGCCGTGCGGCCGCGGCGGCGGCGGGCGACGATCGTGGCGTGCCGCCGGCGGTGCGAAGCTCGGCCGATCCGCATAGGGCGGCCCGCCCGGTACGCGGTTCGGACCGGAGGGGCGATACA
>NZ_JACCQB010000026.1:0-94050 GCF_015712265.1 Burkholderia sp. 9777_1386
TCGCGTGCTGCCCTGCAGACAGTACGACCGGCTGGCCGAGATCGATCAAGCCGCCGTTGTCGAACACAAGCGTTTGAGTCACGTGCTGCAGGTCGCGCAAGCCCTTCAAGCACAACGCGATAACAGCCGGATTGGTAAGGCTCCATCGCGAGCGCATCGAGGTGACTCGACCAAGACGAATCGCAACACACCTCAACCGGGTAAAAAGAAGCAGCGTGAGTTCACGCAGGCCGATGTCGAGCAGGTGGTTGTGGATATTGCTCAGCGCAAACAGACGCAGCAACCACCCCGCAAACCTGGCCGTCGGTCTGCAAGGGACACTGGAACTGGCGTAAGCGCCCTGCCCGTTCAAGCTCCGCTCTTCGACTCCGCGAAATCTGTAACCCGAAAGAGACGAACCCTGAACCCTTCAAAACACGACATTTCTATTTAGCCGCCGCTACGACATCTTGAAATGGCTACGACAAGTCTGTGGTAGCTATAGGGAATTCCAAGTTCTATACGTGTGTACTCCTGGTCAGGTGTGTACCGCTGAATTGCAAGAGCGGGCGCTGGAGTAAGGAAACGCCGGTTTGATGCAGTCAACAGTCGCCCACACGCGACTTCAGCGCACAGCAGCTGATGCATCGATCGGTAGTCGATCACGTTGTAGCGCTGAGGGCGTGTGGCGGCCTCTTCAAGCTATTGTTTTATTGAGGAATACTCGCAGGCGTTCGCGGTCGGCGTGGGCCCTTGCAAGTTCCGATTTGAACGAAAAAAATTCCAAGTTGGACGCATCTCGACAGGACTGATAGACCGTCGGTCTCACGCTTGCTCTCGTGAAATTGTCATGCTAATTTTTCATGAAATTTCTCGGCGTAATTTTCACGGGAGTCCGCATGTTCGTGCAGTCCGACCGTCACGTCGCAAGCTACTACGCCGGCACCTACCCGGCGCCGATCCCGCATCGGCCGGTGCTGGACGAACGCGTCGACGCCGACGTGCTGGTCGTTGGCGCGGGTTTCAGCGGGCTGCATACGGCGCTGCGGCTCGCGCTTGCCGGCAAGCGCGTCGTCATGCTGGAAGCGAGCCGCGTCGCGTGGGCCGCATCGGGCCGCAACGGCGGACAGGCGCTGCTCGGCTGGTCGTGCGACATGCAGCCCCTCGAGGATGCGCTCGGCCGCGACGGCGCGCGGCTGCTGTGGAACAGCATGCGCTGGGCGGCGGCCGAGGTGCGCGAACTGCCGGCGCGGCACGGGTTCGACATCGACTACCGGCCCGGCAGCCTGTGGGCCGCGGTGCGGCCGCGGCGCGTCGCGATGCTGGCGCAGGCGCGCGACGAGGCGGCCGAGCGCTGGGGCTACGATCGGTTGCGCGTGATCGGGCGCGGCGAGATGCCTGAATGGATCGGCGGCACGCGCTATCTGGCCGCGCTTCACGATCCGGAGGCCGGCCACCTGAACCCGCTGAAGCTCGCGCTCGGCCTCGCGCAGACGATCGAGCGCGCGGGCGGCCGCATCTTCGAACAGAGTCGCGTGCTCGACTGCCGCGAGACGGCCGGCGGCCACGTCGCCCGCACGACGCGTGGCGAAGTGCGCGCGGACGTGCTGGTGCTCGCCTGCAATGCGTACGTCGACCGGCTCGACCGCGATCTCGCGCGCCGGCTGCTGCCGGTCGGCACGTATCAGGTCGCAACGGCGCCGCTCGCACCCGACGTCGCGCGTGCGCTGCTGCCGCGCAACAGTTGCGTGATCGACAACCAGTTCGTGCCCGACTACTTCCGCCTGAGCCCCGACAACCGGCTGCTGTTCGGCGGCGGCTGCACGTATCTCGGCGGCATCCCGGCCGATATCGCGGCGGCGACGCGCCCGCACCTCGAACGCGTGTTTCCGCACCTGGCCGGCGTGCCGCTCGACTACGCGTGGGGCGGTCACATCGACATCAGCATGCGCCGCACGCCGGACATCGGCCGCCACGGGCAGCGCTTCTGGCTGCAGGGTTTTTCGGGGCACGGCGTGCTGCCGACGCTCGCCGGCGCGCGCGCGGTGGCCGACGCCGTGCTCGGCGACACCCGTCTGCTCGCGCAGTACCAGCGCATCCGCAACCCGCGCTTTCCCGGCGGCGGCCGGCTGGCCGCGCCGCTCGAGGCGATCGGCAAGGCCTGGTACCGTTTGCGCGATACCGTTTGATTGCACCGGAATCCATCATGAACGAACAGGAAGAGATAGAAAGTCTGGCGATCCTGATCCGCGACCTGCGCAAGCATCGCAAGGTCACGCTGAACGATCTCGCCGAACGGATCGGCCGCTCGGTCGGCTTTCTGTCGCAGGTCGAGCGCGGGCTGTCGCGTCCGACGGTCGCGGATCTTACCGCGATCGGCGAGGCGCTCGGCGTGCCGACCACCTATTTCTACAGCCTGAGCAAGCCGCGCAGCGTGCCGTGGGTCACGCGGCCCGACGAACGCCGCACCGTGTATTACGCGGCCGGCATTACCGACATCCTCGTGTCGCCGAACATGCGGTCGCGTTTCTCGATCCTCGAAAGCCATCTCGGGCCGGGCGCGAGCAGCGGCGAGCGGCCGGTCGACGACAGCGACGAGCAGGGCGGCTTCGTGCTCGAAGGAGAACTGACGATCTGGATCGACGGCGACGACACGCCGGTCACGCTCGGCCCGAACGATGCGTTCCAGCTGCCCGCGCACAAGCGCTTCCGCTACGCGAACCTGACCGACGCGCCGACGCGCGTGATCTGGGTATTCACCTGAGTGGTCGGCGGGGCGGGCGGTGTTGGAGGCGGCCCCGCCGCGCAGCCTGTTTGCAGTACTGATCGACATGCGGCGTGCGTTGCGCCGTGCGCCGCCCGAATCCGGTTCGCCGCGTTGCGGCACCGCCATACAAGACATGGAAAGGATGAGACATGGCTGACGTCGTTCCCGCGCTGGTCAGTGAAGTCCGCGCATTCCGGCAGGCGCACCCCGAGATCCGTTATGTCGACCTGATCTGCCTCGACCTGCCCGGGCACTTCTACGGCAAGCGCTATCCGATCGATGCGCTCGAGAAAGTCGCGTCGGGCTCGCTGCTGAAGCTGCCGCAGAACTGCGTGCTCCTCGGCACGCAGGGCGGCCTCTACAAGATCGGCGACTACTGCTTCAACGACGGCGATCCCGATGCGCCGCGCCGCCTGATCCCCGGCACGCTGAAGCCCGTGCGCTGGGAGCGGCAACCGCTCGCGCAGATGCTGATCAGTTCCGACGGCACCGATTCCCCGATCGAATTCGAACCGCGCGAGGTGCTCGCGCGCGTGCTGCGGCGCTTCGCGGCGCGCGGCATCCGGCCGGTCGTCGCATTCGAGCTCGAGTTCTACCTGTTCGCCGCGCAGCTCGCGGACGGGATGCCGCAGTATCCGCGCGACCGCCTGAGCGACGACCGCGACGATCAGCCGAACATGCATATCGAGCGCCTGTCGCGTTTCTCCGACGTGCTGCACGAGATGGTCGAAGCCGCGTGCGAGCAGGGCGTCGATGCGACGGTGATCACCGCGGAGCTCGGGCCCGGCCAGTTCGAGATCAATTTCGGGCATACCGACGACGCGCTGCGCGCGGCCGACTGGTCGGCGCTGTTCTGTCGCAGCACGCGCGGCGTCGCGTTGCGGCACGGCTATCGCGCGAGCTTCATGGGCAAGCCGTATTTGCATGCGCCGGGCAGCGGCATGCACGTGCACGTGAGCCTGTATGACGACGCGGGGCGCAACCTGCTTGCGGCGGACGGGCAGCGGCCGTTGCGTCACGCGGTGGCCGGCTGCCTCGCGCTGCTGCCGCATTGCATGCCCGTGTTCGCGCCGAATCACAATGCGTTCCGGCGCTACGGGTCGATGGTGAACGCAGCGAGCCGCGCGAGCTGGGGTTTCGAGGATCGCGACGCGTGCATCCGCATTCCCGAGTCGGACACCCGCGACCTGCGGATCGAGCACCGGCTCGCGAGTGCGGATGCGAACCCGTACCTGGTGCTCGCGGCGATCCTCAGCGGGATGGAGCACGGGCTCGATGCGCGCCTCGAGCCGATCGCGCCGCTCAATGAGGATCGCGGGAGCGGGATCGATTTTCCGAAGGAGATGCTGTCGTCGGTCGCCGCGATGCAGGATCATCCGGCCGTGCGCGACGGGCTCGGCAGCGAGTTCGTGATGGTGTATTGCGAGAACAAGCGGCAGGAGGAACTGGATTTCCGCAATGAGATCGGCGCGCGGGAGTATCGGTGGTTTCTGTGAGCCGATGCCGCCGTCCGCACGGCTTATCGTCCGCGCGCCTGTTCCATCGGCAGGTGCGCGCCCCACGCGTTCGTCAGCGCTTCGATTTCGGCGACCGGATCGATCTGTTGTCGAGCGCTGTCGCTTACGTCGTCGCTGAATAACAGGTGCGCGAATTCACGCGCACGCTCGGTGATCGCGGCGGTTTTCCCGCTGCGCCGCAGCGTGAACGCCGCCAGCGCCGCATCGAGATCGCCGCCGTTGGCTGAATCGTATTCGTCGACGCACCGGGCAAGATGCCACGCATCTTCGAGCGCCTGGCAGGCGCCTTGTCCGGAGGTCGGGAGCGGCGCGTGCGCGGCGTCGCCGATCAGCAGTACGTTGCCGCGGTGCCATGCGTCGACCGGGTCCAGATCGTGCACGCGGATCTTCGTGAGCGTGTCCGCTGGCGTCGCACGTATCACGTCCGTGACGGGCGCCGGCCACGGCGCGAAGCGCCGTTCCAGCATCCCGCGCGGATCGTCTTCCGCCGTATCGCACCTGTCGGCTTCCGGCCATGCCGCCGCCCAGTACACGCGATGCCGGTCCAGCGCGACGATGCCGAAGCGTTCGCGCGTGCCCCAGTAATCGAATATCGACACTTCGTCGACCAGCGGCGCATTGCTTTGCGCGACGCCGATCCAGTTGACGAAGCCCTGATAGACGGGGGTGTTGTCGCCGACCACATGACGTCGCGCGACGGAGTTCATGCGGCCGTCCGCGCCGATCACGAGATCGGGGGCGATCGTCGTGCCGTTGTCGAAGCGAACGACGGCGCGACCGTCCGCGCCAGTATCGATGGCCGTTGCGCCGTGGCCGAAGCGGACCTCGATGCCGCGCGCGGCGAGGTGCCGGGTCAGCACGGCCTGCAGGTCGCGCCGCAGGATCGACACCGTCGGGAAGCCCATGCGGCGGTCGAGCGCGCCGATCTCGGTGGCCTTGAGCAGGGTGCCGTGCCGGTCGATGCGCCGCATCGCATGCAGGCGGCCGCCGGCCTCGACGATGTCCGGCAGCAGGCCGAGCTGGGTGAGGACGAAGCCGGCATTCGGCCACAGCACCACGCCTGCGCCCATCGTCGATTCCGCCGGCCTGCGTTCGTACAGCCGGATCTCGTGGCCGCGCCCGGCGAGCGCGAGTGCGGTGCTCATGCCGGCCACGCCGGCGCCCAGGATTGCAATGTTCATGACGCTCCTTGCCTGTGTCGTGCGAACGCTCGCTGGCCGCGGGTGCGTGCCCGGGCGCCGCATTGACGGGATGAGCATCGTAAATTATGGTTTCTGGCGGGATAAGTCATCGAAATCGGCAGGCTTTGATACCTAAAACGGGATAATGATGCGTAGCAAGCTGGATCTGAATGCGGTGCGTGTGTTCGTGACGGTCGTCGATGAAGGCAGCTTTGCCGGCGCCGCACGCATGCTCGCGCTGCCGGGTTCCAACGTGAGCCGTCATGTGGCGCAACTGGAGTCGCGGCTCGGCGTGCGTTTGCTCGAGCGCAGCACGCGCCACCTGCGGATGACCGAGGCCGGGCGGTTGCTGCACGAGCGTGCGCGGCCGATGCTCGACGCGCTGACGCAGGCCGAATGCGAGCTGACGTCGCAGCAAACGGAATTGCGCGGCGTGCTGAAGCTTTGCGTCCCGGGCGAAATCGGGCCGCGCATGCTGGGGCCGATCGTCGCGGAATTCGCGAGCCGCCATCCGCGTGTCGAGATCGACTGCGACACCAGCCTCGCGGGCATGTCGACGCTGCGCGACGATATCGACCTGGCGATCATCGTCAATCGCGGCAAGCTGGACGACAGTGCGTTCGTCGTCAGGCCGCTCGCGAGTTTGCCGAGCGTCGTCGTGGCCGCGCCGTCACTGGTCGCGCGGGTCGGGATGCCTGGCCTGACGGAGCAGCTTCGGCAGTTGCCGTGCATCACGACGTTGAGCACGCTGAAAGGGCAGCCGTGGCAGTTCGCCGATCGCGACGGACGGATTCACAAGATTCCGGTGGCGAGCCGGTATCGCGTCAATAGCGGCGAGATGGCGGGCCTCGCGGCGGTGAACGGGATCGGCTTCGCGATTCTGGTCGAACGCGCGTGCGCGGTGGAGCTGGCCGAAGGGCGGCTGGTGCGCGTGCCGCTGGAGATGGCGCCGGCGCCGCTGCAGCTGCATGCCGCTTACGCGAGCCGGAATTCGGTCAACGCGAAGATTCGCGCGCTGCTGCAGCTGATGCAGGAACGATTGGCGACGGAGGAGGCGCTGCCGTCATCGCGACCGCTTCGGTAGGGCGCGCCAGTAGCGCACTTCCTCGATCGGCGTACCGTCGATCTCGAAGGTCTTGATGTCGTCTTCGGCGACGAAACCTTCGCGTTCGTAGAATGTTCTTGCGCGACGGTTTTTGACCAGCACCCACAGCGACACCCATGCATGACCCGCGTCGTGCAGCGCCCGGCATGCATGGTCGACCAGCCGCGCACCGATCCCTTGCCCGCAATGCGCAGGATGCAGATAGATCGCTTCCATTTCGCCCCACGCCCGGTCCTTGTCGGCGTCGCGCGTCGGGCCGTACGCGATCCAGCCGGTCGGTGCGTGGTTCGCGAACGCGAGCGCGACGCATGGCCGGCCCGCGTCGAGTACCACGCGCCATGCGGCCGTGCGCTTTTCGACCGACAGGCCGGCGAGGAACGGGGCCGGCATGATGTCCGTGTAGGTCGCTTGCCACGACGCGACGTGGATGCCGGCGATGGCCGGTGCATCGGCGGCGGTGGCCGCGCGGATGTCGATCGTCGTCGTATTCGATGCCATGCGCCCTCCGTGTGGCCGGTTGCCGGTTGCCGCGCTGCCGCCTGCCGGATTCACGTCGCCGGATCCAGGCTGGCGTCGATGGCGAAACGGTAGTGGATGTCCACGTGTGATGCGTTGCCCGGTGCGTCGGTTTTCTTCAGCACGAACTCGAACGCGGGTTCGAACCAGCCGTCGCGTGCGATTTCTCCGCCGAGGATCTCGACGTCGTACCAGCCGTTGTCGATTTCAATGACGGGCCTGCCTGGTTCGCGATAGCGCGCAAGCAGCGCATTCACCGTGTCGTCGGTGAAGCGTTCGAGAATGCGCCACGTGTAGAGCATCACCGCACGATGCGCGACGCGCAATACGTATCCACCGCGCCGATGCTGCAGACGACTGCCTGCTTTCAGCAATTCGGGCGTGCCGTCGTCCAGCGTGAAGATGACCGTATATGGATGATTCTCGATGCCGGCCAGCGGAATGACGATGCCTTCGAGCACCGCGTGGTCGCCGCTGTCGCCGGTCGTGAACGCCGATGCGACGTCGTCCGGCAGCCCGTGTTCGTCCTTGTAGCGTTTCAGCAGCAGAAGATCGCCGACGAGAAAGTAGTCGATCAGATCGTTGAGGACTTCGGCGAATTGATGCCGCATCGTCGTTCCTTTCGAGCAGCGTGCCGTGCCGCGACGTGCTTCGCGGCACGGCACGCGTGGCGACCTTATTCGCCGAGCTTCGACGTCACGCAGCCGGTGCTCGAGCATTCGCGCTCACGCTCGCGCAGGAACGACAGTCGCGATTGCGTCATGTCGTTCGCGCACTGGATGTCGACGAGGTAGCTGCTGCCGCGCGTTTCGCTGCACTGCGCATCGCGTTGCTTCAGCCACGCGAGCTGGCCGGCCTTCAGCGTCGCCTGCTGGTCGCCGCTCAGTTGCTTGCGCAACCGGCCGTATTCGTCGTTGAGATCGCGGTCGGACTGCGAGAACTGCGTGCTCGTGCAATAGACCTGGTCGAACGCGCTGCGCGGCTTTCCGCAGCCGGCCGCGTGCGCGGCGAACGGAACGGCGAGCGCGAGCAACGCGCAGGCTGCGAGCAGATTCTTTTTCTTCATGGTGATGCTCCTGACTGGGTGAAAACCGTTGAACGCGACGGGCGAGACCGTCGTTATTGCGGCGTCGTGCACGCGTCGATGCCGCCCGCGATCGCGGCGGACAGGCGCTGGATCGTCTCGCGGCGCGCGAGCCGCGCTTCTTCGTCCGGATTGACGATCACGCCGGCTTCGACGAGCACGGCCGGAATCGGCGCGGTGCGCAGCACGACGAGATCGTCGAAGCGGTGGATGCCGAGTTGCGGGTCGATCAGCGGACGATTCTCGCCGCGGATCGGCTGCGCGTGATACAGCGACGGCCGTTCGCCGGCCGCGACCAGCCGCTCGGCGATCGCCTTCGCACAACGCAGGCTCTCCGCATAGTGCGGATTGCGCTCCGACACGAACACCGAGAAGCCGCGGAATTCGCGCTGCCGGCCCGCGTCGATGAACTGCTGCTGCATCGAGTCGTGATGGATCGACACGAACAGGTTCGCGTCGGGCGCCTGCGTCGAGCGCTGATTGAGCGCGATCTCGCGACCGTCCGCCGACGTGCGCAGCACGCGGTCGCCGTGCGCGGCGAGTTTGTCGGCGACGGCGCCGGACAGGTCGAGGTTGTACAGATATTCGACGCGGCCGCTGGCGCCGGTGGAGCCCGGATGCGCGGGCGTATGACCGGTGTCGACGACGATGTAGCGGCCGGACGCGGGCTCGGTAACGGGCGTGGCCGCGGTGTCGGCCGCGTGCAGCGCCAGCGGCGCGCCGAGCAGCGGGGCGCACGCGAGCATGCGCGCGGCGGCGCGCACGAGCGGGCGAAGGCGTCGGAAGGTTCGGTTCGTCATTGTTGTTGTCGAGAGGGGCGGACGGCGCGTCGAACGGCGCGCCGCCGTCGGCCTGCTCAATGCAGTCGGAATGTCGCGCGATTATAGCGGGTGCCGGCGACGCCGCAATGACGCGCGACGGTTGTCAGGCGAGCACGCGATGTGCCGCCAGCATGCCCCAGTACGACGCTTCCTCGAACAGCGACAGTCCGGACAGGTCGGCATGCGCGAACACGACGGGGCCGTCGGCATCGCGCAGCGCGAGCAGCCCCGGCCGGCTCAGGAAGCCGACGTCGGGCGTGGCCATCGCATGGCCGCGGACGGTGATCTCGAGCGCGGTCGCATGCTTCCACAGCTCGCGTCCGTACACGGCCTGCAGGTCGATCGCCGCCTGCTCGCGCAATGCGTCCGGCTTCGCCTGCGCGAGCCAGCGGCGCGTATCGTCCGGCGTTTGCGTGCTCAATGCCTGATAGGCGGAGAACACCGAGCGCGTCGGCGGCGACATCCGGATCAACTGGTGCGTCGACACGACGTAGCCGAGCCCGGCGCCGTCGTAGACGACGTTGTCCCACGCGAGCGGCACGCCCGCTTCCTCGGCCGGCATGCCGTCGAGCAGGAAGTTGGACACGAGCCACGGCGCGCGCGGCGGCAAGTCGCGCGCGGGCTCGAAGCCATACGCGGCAAGCAGTTGCGGGAATACGCGCGCCGCGACGAACAGCGGCATCGCACATACGACACGGCGCGCCTTCAGCGTGAACGTCGACAGCGTGCCGTCGTGACCGACGCGTGCGCACAGCACGTCGACGCCGCCCGCGCGTTCGGTCGCGCGCACCGCGAAGCCATCGCGCGACCACGTGTTCGAGCCGGTGCGCGCGGCGATCGACTCGCTCAGCTTCGTCACCATCGTGTGCAGCCCGTCGGGCCAGGTCAGCACCGCGCCGTCGCTCGCATCGCCCGCATGGCCGCCGCGCGACGAGAAATAGTGCAGGCCGGCCCAGGCGGAGACATGCTCGTAGCCGGCGCCGTAATCGTCGCGGCAGCAGTAGTTCAGATACCAGTGCAGCGCCTTCGCGGTGTAACCCTCGTCGTGCAGCCACTGGCGAAACGAGCGCCGGTCGAGTGCGCGCCAGCGCGGGTCGCGCGACGATTCCGCGATCGGGATGCAGAACACCTTGCGGCCGTCGGCGCCGCGCGCGGTGCGCAGCCCGTCCGTGTACGCGAAGAAGCGCGCCTGCTGCGCGAGCGCGTCGGCGTCGAGGCCGGTGGCCGGCACGATGCCGTCCTGCCACTGTCCATCGATGAACAGGCGTTCATCCGGTGCGTGGACGAGTGCACGCTCGTCGTACACGGGGCGCGCGGAGAACGGCGCGGATTCGATCACGCCGAGATCGGCGAGCATGTCGCGCAGATGCGCGGATTCGAGCGACGGCAGCGGCAGGTAGTGCGCGCCCTTCGGATAGCCGAGCGCGCCGAAGCGCCCGCCGGCCGCGTTGCCGCCGAATTCGGGGCCGGCGAGCACCGTGAAGCGCGTATGGCCCGCGCGCGCGAGCTGCCATGCGCACGACAGCCCGGCCGCGCCGGCGCCGAGAATTGCGACATCCGTCTCGATCGTGCCGGACGGCGCGGGCAGCGCGGCATGGTCGCGCAGCGCATGGCCTTCGCGCATGCCGGGGTAGTCGACGCGCGGCGTCGTCTCGATCCAGCCGGTGCGGCCGCATGCGGCGAGCGACGCGGCCGCCGATGCGACGAGGAACGTGCGGCGATCCATCAGCGCAGCACGTGCTTCCAGTCGTCGTCGAAGCGGCGCACGAGCGGCTGGTCGTTGAGTTCGTTCGGCGACATCGACAGCGCCGGCATGTCGGCCGGGAAGTGGAACATCTCGGCGGCCGTTTGCGCATCGAGCCAGCGCGTCGGCACCGAGTAATGCGTCGGCACCGTGAAGTCGCGGCGCTTGCCGGCGATCACGAAGCCCCAGTCGCCGAACGACGGCACGTAGCAGTGGTATGGCCACGTGTTGAGCCCGGCTTCGTGCAGCGTCGCGATGATGGTCCAGTACGCGTGCGGCGCGAAGTACGGCGAGGTCGACTGGATCACCGTGTAGCCGTTCTCCGACAGGTGGCGCGCCAGCAGCCGGAACACCGGCACCGAGTACAGGCGGCCGAGCCCGAAGTTGGTCGGATCGGGGAAATCGACGACGATCGCGTCGTACACGTCGGCATTCGATTCGAGCCAGCGCACCGCGTCGTCGTTGATCACGTGCACGCGCGGGTCCTTCAGCGCGCCCTGGTTCAGCTTGACGAGCGGCACGGACGTCGAGAACAGCTTCGTCATCGCGGGGTCGAGATCGACGAGCGTGATTTGTTCGAGGTTGCGGTGCTTGAGCAGTTCGCGCACCGCGAGGCCGTCGCCGCCGCCGAGCACGAGCACGCGCTTCGCCCACGGCAGTGCCTCGATCGTCGGGTGGATCAGCGCTTCGTGATAGCGGTGCTCGTCGCGCGACGAGAATTGCAGGTTGCCGTTCAGGTACAGCCGCATGTCGTCGTGCCATTGCGTGAGCACGATGCGCTGGTACGGCGTCGTTTCCGAATAGATCGTCTCGTCGCCGTACACGCCGTGCTCGGCCCAGTGCGTGATGCGGTCCGACAGCGCGAATCCGGCGACCAGCAGCCCGATCACGAGCGATGCGCGCATCAGCTTGCCGCGCACGTTGCGGATCTCGTCGCGGAACAGGTGCGTGGTCCACAGTGCGACGAGTGCGTTCAGGAGGCCGAACAGGAAGCTCGTGCGCAGCAGGCCGACACGCGGCGCGAGCACGAGCGGGAAGATCAGCGACACGGCCAGCGAGCCGAGATAGTCGAAGGTCAGCACCTCGCTGACGGTATGGCGGAACGCCTGGCGCCGCTGCTGGAACGCGCGCATCACGAGCGGAATCTCCATCCCGATCAGCAGGCCGAGCGCGAGCACCAGTGCGTAAAGCGCCGCACGAAACGGCGCGGCGAGCCAGGCGAACACGACGAACAGCAGCGCGGCCGACACGCCGCCGAGCAGGCCGACGAGCAGCTCGATGTCGACGAAGCGGTCGAGCACGTCGTCGTCCTCGACGAACTTCGCGAGCCACGAGCCGATCCCCATCGCGAACAGGTAGCAGCCGATCACCGACGAGAACTGCAGGATCGAGTCGCCGAGCAGGTAGCTCGACAGCGCGCTGCTGATCAGTTCGTAGCCGAGCCCGCAGGACGCGAGCACGAGAATCGACAGGACGAGCGCGCGCTTATGCAGCATCGCGCATCCGTTGTGCAGTGTTCGGCAATGTGGATATACTGGCGCGGATTTTCGTCTGGCGGCCCCGTGCGGGCCGGCCGGCGACGGGGCGGCGAACCGAGCACAAAATCCGAGGAAAAGAATGAATAGTGCCTATCTTTATGCGGTTCATTTACTGTCGGCGTTCGTGCTGCTTCTCGTGTTCGCGGCAGTGTACCTGAAGGTCACCCCGTTCGACGAACTGGCGCTGATCCGCGACGGCAACGCGGCCGCGACGCTGTCGTTCGGCGGCGCACTGATCGGTTTCTGCCTGACGCTCGCGTCCAGCATCGCGCACAACGCGACGCTCGGCGAAGTCGTGATCTGGGCCATCGGCGCGATGATCGTGCAACTGATCGCCTACGCGGTGCTGACGCGCGTGATGCCCGGCATGAATCATGCGATCGAGGATCGCAACGTCGCGATGGGCGGCCTGATGGGCACCGCGTCGCTCGTCGTCGGCATCATCAATGCCGCCTGCCTGACCTGACGCGCCACGCGTTCCGAGGAGACCGACATGAGTCTGGGTTCATTCATCCGCAAGCAGTTCATCGACGTCCTGCAATGGACGGAAGACACCGACGGCGTGCTGGCCTGGCGCTATCCGATGGAAGACCAGGAAATCCAGTACGGCGGCAAGCTGACTGTGCGCGAAACGCAGGTCGCGATCTTCGTCAACGAAGGCAAGGTCGCCGACGTGTTCCAGCCGGGCCTCTACACGCTGGAAACGCGCACGCTGCCGGTGCTCACGAACCTGAAGAACTGGGACAAATTCTTTCAATCGCCTTTCAAATCGGACGTCTACTTTTTCAGCACGCGGCTGCAGCTGGGCCGGCGCTGGGGCACCGCGCAGCCGGTGACGATCCGCGACCGCGAATTCGGTTTCGTGCAGCTGCGCGCGTTCGGCGTCTACTCGTATCGGATCGTCGATGCGGCGGCGTTCCATCGCGAGGTCAGCGGCACGCGCGCGGCATACACGGTCGACGATCTCGAGCAGCAACTGCGCAACCTGGTCGTCACCGCGATGAGCACCACGTTCGGCTCGGCCGACGTGCCGTTCGTCGACATGGCCGCGAACCAGTCGCTGCTGTCGCAGCGTGTCGCCGAGGCATTGGTGCCGGTGTTCACGCGCTACGGGCTGGCGCTCGACGCGTTCGCGGTCGAGAGCGTGTCGCTGCCGGCCGAACTGCAGAAGGCGCTCGACCTGCGGATCGGCGCCGGGATGGCCGGCGATCTCGCGCGCGCCACGCAATACCAGACCGCGCAGGCGATTCCGCTCGCCGCGCAAAACCCGGGCGGCATCGCCGGGGTCGGCGCGGGGCTCGCCGCGGGCGCGGCGATCGGGCAGGCGATGGCCGGCCAGATCGCGGGCGCCGCGCAACCGGCACAGGCCGCACCGCCCGCGCCCGTTGCCGCGCCGGTGGCCGCCGCGCCGACCGAGAGCACCGATTACGTGCAGCGGCTCGAGCAATTGAAGGCGCTGTTCGACAAGGGCCTCGTGACCGAAGACGAATATTCGCGCGCGAAGGCCGAGATCCTCGCGAAGCTCACCCGGTAAGCGTCGCGCATGTTCCGTACCTCGTGCCCCCAGTGCGGCGCGCCGGTCGAGTTTCGCTCGGCCGCGGCGGTGATGGCCGTCTGCGCGTTCTGTCGCAGCACGCTGCTCAAGCGCGGCGCCGACGTCGAGCGCATCGGCGAACTGGCCACGGTGCTCGACGATGCGTCGCCGATCCAGATCGGCACGGCCGGCCGCTACGACAAGCGCGCGTTCACGGTGCTCGGGCGCATCCAGATGACCTACGACGCCGGTGCATGGAGCGAGTGGTACGTCGTGTTCGACGACGGCGCGTTCGGCTGGCTGTCGGATGCGTCGGGCCAGTACGCGATCACGGTGCGCGAACCCGACGATGCGTCGGGCCGCGCGTGGCCCGCATTCGACTCGCTCGAACCGGGCATGCGGATCGACCACGGCGGGCGCGCGTATCTGGTGTCCGACGTGCGCACCGCGCGCTGCACGGGCGGCGACGGCGAGCTGCCGTTTCGCGTCGATGCCGGCTGGGAGGCGCGCGTCGCCGACCTGCGCACGGGCAATGCATTCGCGACCTACGACTATTCCGACGCCGAACCGAACGGCGGCATCCCGGCCGTCTATGCGGGCGAGGCGCTGGAATTCGACGCGCTCGCGTTCACCGGGCTGCGCGACACCGAAAACGATACGCGCGACAAGCGCGGCGCGGAGCTGGTGCCGTTCGCGTGCCCGAGCTGCGGCGCGCCGCTGTCGTATGCACCGAACGTGGCCGACTACGTCGTGTGCGGCAGTTGTCACGCGGGCGTGCAGTGCACGGCGGAGCAGCAGACCGTGTTCGCGGCGCGGCGCAAGCTCGAATCGGTGAAGGGCGCGCTCGAACTCGGCGCGATCGGCACGTTCGACGGCGTGAAGTACACGGTGATCGGCATGATGCGCTGCCGCGTGCCGGGCGACGACGAGACGTGGGACGAGTACCTGTTGCTGAACCCGAAACGCGGCTTCCTGTGGCTCGTGCAGAGCGACGGGCGCTGGGAACGGGTGCAGGTGCTCGACCATTGGCCGACGATCGGCGGCGAATCCGGCAACGTGACCGACGACGGCAAGACCTACCGGCTGCGCGAGGAATACGAATCGGAGGTCGTCTACGTGGTCGGTGCATTCAACTGGCGCGTGCAGGCGGGCGATCGCACGTCGATCATCGACTACGGCTGGCAGAAGGACAAGCTCACGCGCGAGCGCAGTGACGCGGAGATCGTCTGGTCGCGCGCGCGCCCGCTGTCGGGCGGCGCGCTCGCCGAGCGCTTCGGCACGCCCGCGCTCGCGGCGGCCACGCCGGCGGCCGCCGGCGCCACCGAATCGATGGGCCTGTTCGGCCGAAAGGGGCCGCACAGTTTCGCGCCGCTGCCGTTCATGTTCAGCGCGTTGCTCGTGATCTTCAACATGGGCTCGCTGTTCTCGTTCACCGGCCGCTCCGTCTACGTGCTGGTCGGCCTGCTGGTGCTGTGGCTGCCGGAATGGCTGTGGAAGCGGTTTGCGCCGGACGGGGGCAACGCGTGATCCGGTACATTCTCTACGGCATCTACGGCCTGATCGTCGTCACGCTGTTCAGTTGTTCTTCGATCGGCGGCAGCGGTTCGGGCGGCGGCGGGTGGGGCAGTTCGTCGGCGCGCAGCGGCTACTCGTCGTACGGGTCGCACAAATGACCGCACGCGACGGGAGCGTGTCGCCGGACGCGACGCTCGGCTCGCACGTGCTGGCCGACCTGGCCGGCATCGATGCGGCGCTGCTGCGCGACGCCGCGCGGCTCGAAGCAATCCTCACCGACGCGGCGCAACGGGCCGGCGCGCGCGTGATCGGCGCGCATTTCCATCATTTCGGCGGCGAGCATGGCGTGACGGGCGTCGTGCTGCTGGCGGAGTCGCACATCACGATCCACACGTGGCCCGAGCATCGCTTCGCGGCCGTCGATGCGTTCATGTGCGGCGCGGCGCGTGCCGCCGACGCGGTCGATGCGATCGCCGCGGCGCTCGGCACGCACGCGCAGGTCCGGCAGCAGGTGGCGCGCGGCGGGATGGCGGCCGCCTGTCGTTTCCCCGGCTTCGGCGAATCTGGCAAATAGCCGATGGCGCAGCCGGCTTACGCCGGTCAGCGCGGCAGTGCTTCGGCTTCGGCCCAGCGCTTGAACGAATCGAGACGCCGGCGGGTCTGCACGAGATAGAACGCGCCGATCAGCGGTTCGAGCAGCCAGCGCAGCCAGGACGGCTGGGCGCGGAAGTGGTACGTGAACTTCACCTCGGTCGATCCGGCCGTGCGCTCGGTGAAGTTCCAGCTGCCGCTGAAGCGTTCGAGCACCTTCGGCCCTTCGACCATTTCGACGGCGGCGACCTGCGGCGGACGGTACGAGATGTAGCGCGACACCATCGTCGCGCCCGACTGGCTGCGGCAGAACGCGTCGACGCCGACGTCGGCGGTCGTGCCGTCGAGCAGATAGGCATCGATGAGGAAGTTGTCCCAGACGAGCCGCCGCCCGTAGTCCTGCGACCACGTGAACAGGCGTCTGCGATCGACGCCGACGGTCCGGCTGACGGAGATCCTCATGAGGGCGGGCGCCGTGGCGCGGATTGGGATGAAATCGAGTGTAACTCGCCAATAACGCGTGTTTCGTCAGACTTCGTCAAGTCGAGCGCGGGCTCGAATCGGCTCGATTGACGTCCCTCGGGAATTCCCCTAGGATTCATCTCAACCCTTCGGGACAGACCCGGAGCGTTTCAATCTCTTGAGGGAGCCTCATGAGTACGCAACAGAACCGGCGCTTCGACGCGCTCGTTTTCATTGGTCGTTTCCAGCCTCCGCATCGTGGTCACCTGAACGTGCTGAAGTCGGCACTGAGCCGGGCCGAGCGCGTGTGCGTGCTGATCGGATCGACCGACAAGCCCCGCACCATCAAGGATCCGTTCTCGTTCGACGAGCGTCGCCAGATGCTGGCTTCGCTGCTCGACGCGTCCGAGCGCGATCGCGTGACGATTGCCCCGCTGCAGGATTCGACCTACAACGACGGCGACTGGGTACGCTGGGTGCAGGATGCGGTGGCCGTCGCGCTCGGCGACGTCGCGCAACGCAAGGTCGGGCTGATCGGCCACGAGAAGGACGCCACCTCGTATTACCTGCGGATGTTCCCGCAATGGGAGCTCGTCGACGTCGATGCGACGGAAGACATTTCCGCCACCGAGATCCGCGACCAGTATTTCGCCGAACGCACCAACAGCTTCGTGCAGTGGGCCGTGCCGGAACCCGTGTTCGGCTGGCTCGAGCGTTTTCGCACGCAGCCGGAATTCGCGCAACTGAAGTCGGAAGCCGAATTCATCGCCGCGTATCGCAAGGCGTGGGCGGCCGCGCCGTATCCCGTCACGTTCGTGACGGTCGACGCGGTGGTCGTGCACTCGGGGCATATCCTGCTCGTGCGCCGCCGCAGCGAACCGGGCCGCGGCCTGTGGGCGCTGCCGGGCGGCTTCGTGAACCAGGACGAGCGGCTCGACGCGGCGTGCATCCGCGAGCTGCGCGAGGAAACCGGCCTCAAGCTGCCGGAACCCGTGCTGCGCGGCTCGATCAAGGATCGCCAGGTGTTCGATCACCCGACGCGTTCGCTGCGCGGCCGCACGATCACGCATGCGTGCCTGTTCAACTTCCCGACTGGCGAGTTGCCGCGCGTGAAGGGCAGCGACGACGCCGACAAGGCGCGCTGGGTCCCGCTCAACGAATTCGCGCAGATGCGCAACGTGATGTTCGAGGATCACTTCGACATCGCGTATCACTTCCTGGGGAAGCTGTGACGCGCTGATTCCCCGCATCGGTCCGCCGCGACAGACGCGGCGGCACTTCAACGGCCTAGAGGAGCTCTAGCCATGCAAAACGATCCCGGCGGCTTTGCCGCGGTTCTCGCCAATCCGATTCTCAACACGGATTCGTACAAGGCTTCCCACTTCCTGCAGTATCCGCCGGACGCATCGGCGATGTTCTCGTACGTCGAATCGCGCGGCGGCCGTTACGACCGCACGCTGTTCTTCGGCCTGCAGATGCTGCTGAAGCAGTACCTGTGCAAGCCGGTCACGCACGCGATGATCGACGACGCGCGCGATTTCTTCACGGTGCACGGCGAGCCGTTCAACGAAGCAGGATGGCGCTATGTCGTCGAGCACTACGACGGTTACCTGCCGGTGAGGATTCGCGCGGTGCCGGAAGGCTCGATCGTGCCGGTGAACAACGTGCTGATGACGGTCGAATGCGACGATCCGCAGGTGTTCTGGCTCGCGTCGTATCTCGAGACGATGCTGTTGCGCATCTGGTATCCGGTGACGGTGGCGACCCGCAGCTGGCACCTGCGGCAGACGATTCGCCGCTTCCTCGAACGGACCGACGACGATCTCGCGCAACTGCCGTTCAAGCTGCACGACTTCGGCGCGCGCGGCGTGTCGAGCGCGGAGTCGGCCGCGATCGGCGGCGCCGCGCACCTCGTGAACTTCATGGGTTCGGACACGGTGCTCGGCGTGCTGGCCGCGAACCGCTTCTATCGCGAGCCGATGGCTGCCTACTCGGTGCCGGCGGCCGAGCACAGCACGATCACGTCGTGGGGGCGCGAGGGCGAGGCCGATGCGTACCGCAACATGATCAGGCGCTTCGGTTTGCCGGGTGCGATCGTATCGGTCGTGTCGGACTCCTATGATCTGTTCGCCGCGCTCGATCTGTGGGGTGGCGAACTGCGGCAGGCGGTGCTCGATTCGGGCGCGACGCTCGTCGTGCGTCCCGATTCCGGCGACCCGGTGACGATCGTGTTGCAGACCGTGCGCGCGCTCGACGCGTCGTTCGGTTCGACCGTGAACGGCAAGGGGCGGCGCGTGCTGAACCGCGTGCGCGTGATCCAGGGCGACGGTGTCGACGAGCAGTCGATCGAGGCGATCCTCGACGCGCTCGACGATGCCGGCTATGCGGCCGGCAACGTGGTGTTCGGCATGGGCGGTGCGTTGTTGCAGCGCGTGAACCGCGATACGCAGCGCTTCGCGATGAAGTGTTCGGCCATCCGGCGTGATGGCGTATGGCACGACGTTCGCAAGGATCCGGTCACCGATCGGGGCAAGCGCTCGAAGCAGGGGCGGTTGACGTTGCTGCGCAATTGGCGCACCGGCGAGTATCGGACGGTGACGTTGCCGGTCGCGTGGGATGATCACGTGCTGGAAGGCGAATGGGAAGAGGCGCTCGAGACGGTGTTCGACACCGGGCGTTTGCTCGTCGATACGTCGTTCGCCGAGGTCCGGGCGAGGGCGCATGCGGGGGAGGTGTGACGCAGGCGGCGGGCCATCCCGCCGCTGCGCGGCAGGTTCGCGTCACTTGCCGGCCAGTACACGGCTGCCGGCATTCGCCGGCGCGCCGCCGCGCTCGACCACCCGCACCGCCTCCATCGCCCGCGCCAGCGCATCGAACACCGCCGGACCCTTGCAACGCGACACGTTGAAGCGCATGTACGACGTCGCGCTGCGCGACGCGCTGAACACGTCGCCGGGCGCGAGCACCACGTCATGGTCCAGCGCATGACGCGCGACGCGCGCGGCGTCGAGTCCGTCCGGCAATTGCGCCCACACGAACAACCCGCCGCGCGGCTCCGTCCAGATCCCGAGCCCGGCCCGCGCGAGGCGCCGGATCGTTTCGCCCATCGCGTCCGCGAGACGCGCGCGCAGGCTGTCGAGATGGCGGCGGTACGTGCCGTCGATCAGCAGCCGGTGCACGACGTTCGCGCCGATCTGCGCATTGCCGAACGACGTCGCGAGCTTCAGGTCGACGAGCGCGTCGATCCATTCCGGACGCGCGGCGACATAGCCGCAGCGGATCGCGGCCGACAGCGTCTTCGAGAAGCTGCCGATCGACACGACGCGCGACAGCCCGTCGAACGCCGCGAGGCGCGGTGCGGGCGTGCTCTCGAAATCCGCGAAGATGTCGTCCTCGACGATCAGCAGCCCGTGCTCGGCCGCGAGCGTCAGCAGCCGGTGCGCGACGGGCGGCGCGAGCGTCGCGCCGGTCGGGTTGTGCAGCGCGGCGTTGGTGATGTACAGGCGCGGCCGGTGCTCGGCGAGTACCTGCTCGAAGCGCACGAGATCGGGGCCGTTCGGCGTGAAGGGGACGCTGACGATCCGTGCGCGATGCGCGCGCAGCAGCGCCTGGAAGTTGAAGTAGCACGGATCGTCGAGCACGACCGTATCGCCGGGCTCCAGCAGCAGGCGGCACACGAGGTCGAGCGCGTGCGTGCCGCCGTCGGTCAGCATGATCTGCGCGGGTTCCGCGTGGACGCCGTGCTGCGCGAGCCGCCACGCAAGCTGCTGGCGCAGCGCGGGCAGGCCGAGCGGGGTCGCATAGTCGGTCAGCGCATCGGCTTCGTCGCGCGACACGGCGCGCAACGCGCGCCGCAGGCTTTCGTCGGGCAGCCACGACGACGGCAACCATCCGCAGCCGGGCTTCACCGACGTCGGCGCCGCTTCGAGCGACTGACGCGACAGCCACAGCGGATCGAGCGCGCGATCGAGGCGCGGGCCGAGTTCCGCGAGCGCGAGCGGCGGTGCGTGCCCCGATACATAGAAGCCCGAACCGCGTCGGGCGACGAGCACGCCTTCGCTCGCGAGCCGTTCGTACGCATCGACGACCGTCGATTTCGACACGCCGAGCGCATCGGCCATCATCCGGATCGACGGCACGCGCGCGCCGGGCATCAGCGCGCGGCTCGAGATCCGCGCGCGCAACGTATCCATGACGGTTTCCACGCGCGTGCGCGACGGCGCGGGCGGAGCGGGAATCGGGGCGGAATGGTTCATGGCGAACGATGAACTGTACGGCCGGTTGTCCAGTACAGTTTGTCTGAATTGTATTGGGCTGTAGCTTACGCCGTTTTCGCCGGCGGCGGATCATCGGTCATCCATTTCCCCATTCAGGATCGACCGTGCAAAAGACGACCGACGGATGGCTCAGCGGCCTGCTGGGTGTCATCATTTTCAGTGGCTCGCTGCCCGCGACGCGTGTCGCGGTACAAGGGCTCGACCCGCTGTTCCTGACGTTCGCCCGCGCGACCATCGCCGGTGCGCTCGGCCTGCTGCTGCTCGTCGTGCTGAAGCAGCGGCGGCCGTCGCGCGCCGAGGCCGTGTCGCTGGCCATCGTCGCGCTCGGTGTTGTGGTCGGGTTCCCGTTGCTGACGGCGCTTGCGTTGAAGCACGTGACGTCGGCGCACGCGATCGTGTTCGTCGGGCTGCTGCCGCTCGCGACCGCGCTGTTCGGCGTGTGGCGCGGCGGGGAACGGCCGCGGCTGCCGTTCTGGATCTTCTCGATCGTCGGCAGCGGCGCGGTGGCCGCGTTTGCGCTGCGCAACGGCGGGCAGGCGTCGGTGGTCGGCGATGCGCTGATGCTGGCCGCGATCGTCGCGTGCGGGCTCGGTTATGCGGAAGGCGCGCGCCTGTCGCGCCAGCTCGGCGGCTGGCAGGTGATCTCGTGGGCGCTCGTGTTGTCGCTGCCGCTGATGCTGCCGCTCACGTGGCTGACCTGGCCCGCGTCGTTCGACGGAGTAGACGCCGCCGCGCTGTGGGGGCTCGCGTACGTGTCGCTGTTCAGCATGTTGATCGGCTTCGTGTTCTGGTATCGCGGGCTGGCGCTCGGCGGGATCGCGGGCGTCGGCCAGTTGCAGCTGCTGCAGCCGTTCTTCGGCCTCCTGCTCGCGGCCGGGCTGCTGCACGAGACGGTGCCGCCGTCGATGGTGGTCGTGACGGTCGTCGTGGTCGGCTGCGTGGCGGGCGCGAAGTACTTCTCGAAGATGGCGCCCGTGCAGCGTGCGGGGTGACGCAGGCGCAGCGGCGTGCCGCGCATCAGGCCGACGCCCTCCGGTGCGAGGCTGGCCGTAAGCCGGTTGCCACCGATGCGCATGATCGCGACATGCGCTCGATCCTGCACCCGATGACGGGGCCCAAGGCAAAACGGCCAGGCTGCCGGTAGCGGCAAGCCTGGCCGTTGGGCGTTCGTCACGCCGGGCGCGGGTTACTCGAACGTTTCCAGCGCGAGCAATTCGCCGATCGTCTGCCGGCGGCGGATCAGTCGCGGCGTGCCGCGATCGACGAGCACTTCCGGCGCGAGCGGCCGGCTGTTGTAGTTCGACGACATCGACGCGCCGTACGCGCCCGCGTCGTGCAGGAACAGCAGGTCGCCGATCTGCGGCTGCGCGAGCTTGCGGTGCGTGACCACGCCGCCTGCATCCTGCGTGAACACGTCGCCCGATTCGCACAGCGGCCCCGCGATCGCGAGATCGACGAGCGGCCGGCCGGCGGGCGGCGCGCCATCGTGCGCGTGTACCGACACCGCGTGATAGCTGCCGTACATCGACGGGCGCATCAGGTCGTTGAAGCCCGCGTCGATCAGCACGAAATCGTGCTTCGGCCGACGGTTGACGGCTTGCACCTCGGTGACGAGCGTGCCGGCTTCGGCGACGAGAAAGCGGCCCGGTTCGATCTCGATGCGCACCGGGTGGCCGAGATGCCGTTCGATCCGCTTGCGCGCGGCGTCCCACTGGCTGAAGTAGTGACCGACGTCGACGCGCGGTTCGCCGTCGCGATACGGGATCGACAGGCCGCCGCCGGCCGAGATCGCATCGATGTCGTGGCCGAGCGACGTGACGAGATCGACCATCGCATCGCACACCTGCGACAGGTGGCCGTAGTCGACGCCCGAACCGATGTGCATGTGGATGCCGACCAGCTTCAGCCCGTACTGGCGCACGATCTCGATCGCGCGCGGTACGTCGTCGATCCAGATGCCGTGCTTGCTCTGCGGGCCGCCGGTGTTGGTCTTGTTGCTGTGGCCGTGGCCGAACCCGGGATTCACGCGCAGCCACACGCGGTGGCCGGGCGCGTGCTCGCCGATGCGCGCGAGCATGTCCAGCGAGCCGGCGTTCACGGTCACGCCATGCTTGAGCACCGCCGCGAGCGTCGGGCGGTCGATCAGGTCTGCCGTGAACACGACGCCTTCCGGTTCGCCTGCCGGGCTGAACCCCGCCGCGAGGCTGCGCTCGATCTCGCCGAGCGACACGGCGTCGACGCACGCGCCTTCTTCGCGCATCAGCTTGAGGATATGGACGTTCGAATTCGCCTTCTGCGCGTAACGGATCACGTCGAACTGGCGCAGTTGGGCGATGCGGTCGCGGATGACGTCGGCGTCGTACACCCACAGCGGGGTGCCGTATTGCTGCGCGAGCGTCGCGAGCTGGCGGGAATCGAGAGACATGGCGGATGAACCGGATGGAGTGAACGGATAGCGGGATGATGCGCCTGATCGGCTATACAGTAAAATGCCGATTTATCTTCATTCGATTCATTCTTGATATATACGATCATGCTGACGCACCGTCATATCGAGGTGTTCCGTGCGCTGATGGTCACCGGCAGCACGACGCGCGCGGCCGAGATGCTGTACACGTCGCAGCCGACGATCAGCCGCGAGCTGGCGCGGATGGAGCAGGTCGTCGGCTTCGCGCTGTTCGAACGCGCGCACGGCCGGCTGCGCCCGACGATGGCCGCGCTCACGCTGTTCGACGACGTGCGGCTCGCGTATGTGGGGCTCGAACGCGTCGCGGCGACGGCCGCGCGCCTGCGCGAATTCCGCGACGGGCAACTGTCGGTGATCGCGCTGCCGGCGTTCTCGCACGCGATCCTGCCCGGCGCGTGCCGGCGCTTTCACGATGCGCATGCGGGTGTCAGCGTGTCGGTCACGACGCAGGAGTCGCCGGTGCTCGAGGAGTGGCTCACCGCGCAGCGTTACGACCTCGGGCTGACCGAGCACGACGTCGCGCCGGCCGGCACCGTGCTCACGCCGCTGCTCGAAGTCGATGAAGTGTGCGTGCTGCCCGACGGCCATCCGCTGCTCGCGCAGGACGCGATCGACTTGCTCGATCTCGCCGACCGCCCGTTCGTGAGCCTGTCGCTGAACGATCCGTACCGCATCCTGATCGACGAGGCGTTCGCGCAACTCGGTGTCGCGCCGCGCTCGGTGGTCGATACGCCATCGGCGGTGTCGGTGTGCGCGTTCGTGCGGCAAGGGCTCGGGGCCGCGATCGTCAACCCGCTCACGGCGCTCGATTTCGTCGGCCGCGGTCTGCACGTGCGGCCGCTGACGCGCTCGTTTCCGTACCGGGTCAGCGTGATCGTGCCCGAGCACCGGCCGAAGAGCCTGCTCGTCGATGCGTTCGCCGATGCATTGCGCGGCGAAGCGAAGGCGATCCGCCGCCGGCTCGCCGCGCACCTCGGCTAGCTGTGAAGCGTCAAGAGGTTGTTTCTTGACGCGGGAAGTCTGGCCATCGGCGCAACGCCGCCGATGGCGCTATGGGCACGATGCCAGTTGTAGTGGTGCTGCCAACTCGCCAAGGCTTCGATGCGATGGGCCGAGCTCTGGTATGTCCATGCGTAGGCCCATTCGCGTAACGCTGACTGGATGAAGCGTTCGGCCTTGCCGTTGGTCTGCGGACGATACGCCCGCGTAAATTTGTGCCGGATACCCAGTTCCTGACAGGCTCGCGCAAACTCGTGTGAGCGAAACGCCGAACCGTTGTCGGTTAGCAAGCGATGCACACGCACGCCGAGTCCGGCGTACCAAGCCACTGCATCGCGCAGGAACTGCACGGCACTGCGTTTCGTCTCGTCTGGATGCATTGCCGTGTAGGCAATCCGGGCGTGATCGTCCACTGCGACGAACAGGTACTCCCAGCCAACGCCGTCCACTGTATCGCGCCGATTGCCGGTGACACGATGGCCAGGACGCGCGATACGGCCAAACTTCTTGATGTCGATGTGCAGCAAATCGCCCGGCGCCTTGTGCTCGTAGCGCTGAACCGGTTCACGCGGTTGCAGGTCGCTCAACCGAGACAGTCCGGCACGCACCAGCACCCGACTGACGGTCGAGGCCGACACTCCCACCTGTCGAGCGATCTGACGTTGCAGCAAGCGCTGCTGGCGCAATTCCACGATCAGTAAGGCAGTCGACGGGGCGATGGCGCGTGGAGAGCGAGCCGGTCGAGAAGAAGCGTCAGCCAGCGCAACCGCACCGCCGGCCAGGTAGCGTCCAAGCCATTTGCGCACAGTCGGTGCTGTCACGCCGTGATCGGCCGCCGCTTGCGACACGCTCGAACCGGATTCGGTGATCTCCTGAACCATCTCAAGTCGACGCGTGAAAGTGAGTCGGGCATTCTTATGGGTGTTCATCCGGCTGGGTTCCTGCAAGGTTGGGTGTTTGGCGACTTCCAGTCTCCCAGACTCAGTCCGGATGAACCATCGATACAACCTATTGAAGCTTCACAGCTAGCGGCACCGTATGATGGGCGTTTCGCCGCCATCGTCCTCATTTTCCGGAATCCCGTCATGACCGACGCATCGTCTTCCCTCGAACAACCGACCCTCGTCGGCGAACGTGTCGTCCTGCGTCCGCTCGACGTGTCCGACCGGCAAGCGCTGCTGGACGCTGCAGCCGACGGCGAGTTGTGGAACCTGAAGGTCACGGTCGTGCCGGGCGCGCAGACGGTCGACGCCTACATCGACACGGCGTTGCGGGGCCGCGCGGCCGGCACCGTGATGCCGTTCGTGATCGTCGATCGCGCATCGGGTCGCGCCATCGGCAGTACACGCTTCTGGAAGATCGATCGCACGAATCGCAAGCTGGAGATCGGCCATACGTGGTTGAGCGAATCGGCGCAGCGTACGCGGGCGAATACCGAAGCGAAGTGGTTGCTGCTGACCTATGCGTTCGACACGATGCGATGCGTACGCGTGCAGTTCACGACGGACGAGCTGAACGAGAAATCGCGCGCGGCGATCCTGCGGCTCGGTGCGAAACAGGAGGGCATCGTGCGTCACGAACGGATCATGCCGGACGGCCGCAAGCGCAATTCGGTGCGGTTCAGCATCATCGATGACGAATGGCCGGAAGTGCGTGCGCGGCTCGACGCGAAGCTGGCGACGTAACGTGTGCCGCGCCGCCGGCAGGGGAGGCGGCGACGCGACAGGGGGCGGTGCGCCGCGCACGATGCGCGGCGCTGCATCGTGTTACTGCGCCGATGCGAGGTGATGACGCTGCGCGAGCTTCTGCGCGTCTGCATAGTGCGCCTGCAGGATCGGCAGCGCCTGGCGTGCGACTTCCTTCAGCTTGGTGTCGCGGCCCGATGCGATTTCGGCCTGGAATGCCGAGATCGTCTTTTGCTGGCCGGCGAGCGCGACCTGTTCGATGTAGGCCTTGTCGAAGTCGGCGCCGCGCAAGCTCTTGATGCTGTTCAGCACGGTCGTGTCCGGGTCGTTGGCCGGCACGTCGACGCCGCGCGGGCTCGCCGCGCGCATCGCCTGGATGATCTTCGCATCGTCGGTCGACACGCGTTGCGCGAAGGCCTTGACCTGGCTGTCCGACGTGCGCGAATCGGCGATGCGCGCGGCGTCGTGCTGGGTCGACACGGTTTTCGTGCCGTCCGTGATGAAGGTCTGGTCGGCTTCGTGGATGCGCGTCGCGGTGGCAGCCGGCGCGGCGGACGCGGCGGGGGCCGGTTGCGCGGTTTGCGCGGTCGCCGTCACGGCGACGAGAAGCAGGCCGGCGGCAGACAAGGCAAGGCGCGAGATGGGGGGAAAGCGGTTCATGGGACCTCCTTTCGATCGGGGCTCTGGTTGAAAAACGGATCGTGTGATCCGTCGCTGTGCGAGAGGCCGGGCGCGCCCGGGCCGGATTCGATGGCCACTCTGCCGCGGCGGCGTTCGAAGTGTTTCCCGGCCCGACTTATTCTAGGAGAGCGCTCGGGTAGCAGGTGCAACCGTGCTGTGGCTTGTGTAACGGTTGGTAAGACGAATCGATGGGCATGCGCGCAGGCAGGTAGCGCGTACCTGATGCGCGTGCGGTGGCGGCAATTTTTGCGCGCGCGTGGCGCATGCAATGCATGAGATGCAGGTGCGTGTCATCCGCATTGCATCGACGTGATGTTGTCGTGGCGGCTGCCGTGGCTGCATGCGCGCGTGGCGCGGCGAACGCGTTACACGCGTTCGAGCAGCGCGTCGAGGCGCGGCAGCAACGGCGTCGCGCAATGCGCCTGCAACGCGTCGGGCGCCGTATAGCCCCACGCGACGCCCTGGAACGCGATCCGTGCACGCCGTGCCGCTTCGGCATCACGGATTTCGTCGCCGACGTACAGCACTTCGTCGGCGCGCACGCCGGCCTCGCGAACGAGCGCGCGCAGACGACGCGCCTTGCCGAACAGCGGAATCCCGCATGCGAAATGGTCGACGCGCGCGCCGGCGCGCGGGCCGAGCCGGTCGCGCACGATCGCCTCGGTATTCGACGTGGCGATCGCGATGCGGATGCCGCGCGCGGCGAGCGCGTCGAACGTTTCGTCGACGCCGGGGAACAACTGCACTTGCGCGACACGCGGCTGCATCAGGCGGCGCATGTCGATCGTCACGCGCGGCACTTTCCACATCGGCACGTCGAGCGCGCGGATGATGTCGCGCGCCGACATGCCGCGCAGCGCCGGGCGCAGTTCGGGCGTGGCGTCGCGAAAGCCGTGCAGGCGCGACGCTTCCGACAGCGCGGCGAGAAAACTGTCGAGCGAATCGGCGAGCGTGCCGTCGAAGTCGAAGGCGATGAGGCGGTAGGTCATGATGCAGCGTGGCAGGTTTATCGGGCGATGACATTGTCACCGAATCGAAGCCGGCAGAGTACGACCGTTCGTCCGCGGTGGTTCGTGGCGCCCCTTGTCCGCCACTCGCCAGCGCGGTATCGTCGATGCTCCGCCTTCCGTCCCGACCGGAGAACAGACGTGCCCGCAGCCACTCCCGCCACGCTGAGATTTTCCACCGACAAGCGCGAACTCGACATCGACGCGATCTTCGATTTCCTGCATCGCGACGCGTACTGGTCGCAGGGCATTCCGCGCGACGTGGTCGAGCGCGCGATCGACGGTTCGCTGTGCTTCGGCGCGTACGTCGGCGACCGGTTCGTCGGGTTCGCGCGGCTCGTCACCGATCAGGCGACGTTCGCGTACCTGTGCGACGTGTTCGTGCTGCCGGCCGAACGCGGCAACGGCTACGGCCGCGCGCTGATCGACCATATATTCGCGCAGGAGATGGTGCGGCGGCTGCGCCGCATCATGCTCGCGACGACTGATGCGCACGCGCTGTACCGGCCGGTCGGTTTCGGTCCGCCGGCGAACCCCGAGCGGCTGATGGAGATCCGCCGCCCCGACATCTACACGACACGCTGACGGGCGGCGCAGCGCATACAATACGCGCTTTCCGTTTTTGCCGAAGAGAAGCACACCATGACCGAACAGGAAGCCGAACAGCTCGCGACGCACCGCCACTACAAGGGCGGCCTGTACCGCTACATCGGCGTTGCCCGCCATTCCGAAACCGAGGAATCGGTGGTCGTCTACGAGCATCTGTGGCCGCATGCGCGCGGGCTGTGGGTGCGGCCGGAAGCCATGTTCAACGGCAATCTCGAAGACGGCACGCCGCGTTTTCGCAAGCTGCGCGACTGATCCGCGGCCGGCGGCGCGTACGCCGCCGCGCAGGCCGGCCGCGCGAACCTGTGCGCGTTACGTGTCGGCCAGCGCCTTCACCAGTTCCGGCGGTGCATGCCTGACCGTCACCTCCGGCGTGCCGTGCCACGCCGCGAGTTTCTTCACGGCCTTCGCGACGTCGGCCGCGAGCCCGGTGCCGAAGCGCACGCCCGGCTCGACGTGCACGGCCTTCAGTTCGAACGTGCCGAGCGTGCGATGCGCTTTCGCATCGACGCGGCCCACCAGCCGGCCGCGATGCAGCACGGGCAGGCAGAAATAGCCGTAGCGCCGTTTGTGCTCGGGTGTGTAGCACTCGATCGTGTAATCGAAACCAAACAGCGTCGACGCGCGCCGCCGGTCCCAGACGACCGGATCGAACGGCGACAGCAGCGTCGTGACCGTCGAGCGCAACGTGTCGGCCGCGGCGGCCGGCAGCCACGCATCGAGCGAGCGATGCACGTAGGCCGGTTCCTTCCAGTCGTCGATCTGCACCGGAATCAGGTCGCCGGCCTCCGCCAGCCGTTCCAGCTCCGCGCGGTACGAGCGGCGCGGCAGCCGATAGTAGTCGGCCACCCAGTCCGCGCGCACGACGCCGAGCGCGCGGCACGTGTAGTCGAGCAGCGTGGGCAGCACGGCTTCGCGCGGCGGCAGGTCGCGCGTATCGTCCCAGCCGGGCAGCACGCGTTCGCGCACGTCGTACACACGCTGGAAATTGCGGCGCTCCGACACCATCAGGTCGCCCGTCGTGAACAGCACTTCCAGGTGACGCTTCTCGGGCTTGCGGTCCCACCAGCCGTTGCCCTTCACGCCGTCCTCGCGCGCGAAATCGGCCGACCGCACCGGGCCTTCCGCGCGAATCCGCGCGAGCAGCCGTTCGATCTCGGGACGATTCTGCGCATGCCATTCGGCCGCATATTTCCAGCCCATCCCCGACGGATCGAGCATCTTGTAGCGCATCAGCCCGAACTGCTCGATCGGCAGGAAACACGCTTCGTGCGACCAGTATTCGAACAGGCGCGCCTCGGCGAGATGTTCGTCGAGCCACTGCGGCGAGAAATCGCCGAGCCGGCTGAACAGCACGAGATACGGGCTGCGCGCGACGACGTGGATGGTGTCGATCTGCAACTGCGCCATCCGGCGGATCGTGTCGAGCACGTCGGACTTGGTGGCCTTGCGGCGGGGCGGCGTGAGCAGGCCCTGTGCGGCGAGATGCAGTGCGCGGGCGGCGGCGGGCGAGAGCGTGAGCATCGGCAGGACGGTCGAGGGTGGCGATCGGGAACCACTTTAGCGCGAAAGCGGCGCGCGCGTGCGACGTGCGGCTGCAACGCGTCTGACAATGGTTGACAGATGCGTTTCGCAAGTTTCCCTATAGTGCAGTTCATGGCGCGACGACAAGTGCGCGCAACGATTCCGCTTCCGACGCACATATGTCCATGGCACGCAGGAAGCGAATCCGGGACTCTCAACCCCCATCGGGAGACCCGGAGCCCTGAGCGAACATCCACGCGGCTGTGCACCGGCCCCGTGTGGATGTTCGCTGATTTTTTTGTTTTTCCGGTTTTCATCCGTCGCCGAGCGACAGGTCATGTCGCAGCGCTCGTCTGTCCGGGCCGCAGCGCACGGGACAGGTCGTAGTGTTTCGCCGCACCGTAACGCGGCGAACCGAAGTGCCAGTCGTAGTTGCCGCGAATGTATGTGCGGGCCTCGTCGAGCAGGCGCAGCGACGCGCGATCGTCGGTGCGCGCACGCACCTTTTTTTCCAGATCCAGATAACGCGCGAGATAGCCGTTGTGGATGTCCGCCGCCGCGTCGAGCGCGGCTTGCGGCGCGAGCCCGCGTTCGTGCATCAGGACGCAGACGAGATTGCTGCTCGATTCGCCGGCCTCCTTCGGATACGAAAAGATGTCGTTGCACAGGCACAGGATCAGGCCGGATAGCTTGCGCAGGCGCTCGACTTCTTCGTCTGCGTAGAACGCGGCGGGCGCTTCGTAGCCCGCGGCGATGTCGATCAGCGCGAACGCGCCTTCGCCGCAGCCGTTATAGGTGCGACCGGACAGGTACTCGGCCTCGCCGGGCACGACGTCGGTCGCGAACCGGCCGGTTTCCCATAGCGTCGAGAACAGGAACGTCATCATTCCCGCCACCCAGCGGGCGTACTGCACGCGTGTGGATGCAGCGGCGATACGCGCGCAGATGTCCTGCGTCGCCCGTTGCAGGGCGGGCAGGAACGCGGCCAGGTGCGGCAGGCGCCCCGCCAGCGCGGCGCGCAGCGGCGCCGGATCATGACCGGTCGGGTCGGCGATCATTTCGTACAGCCACAGGTAGAGCGCGCCGAGCTCGCCCGGGGCGCGCGCGACGCCGTGCAGGCTGCACAGGCCGTCGTCGATCGCGAAGATCCAGCCATACGCGCGGCTCGTCGTGCACAGGCCGTCGAAGGTCGCGTGCGCATAGACGCGTGAGCAGTATTCGCCGACCTTGCCGTGACGGATGCCGTTGGCCCAGCGCGGATCGTCGAGCAAGCCATGGCCGTTCATCCACGCGAGCAGGTCGGCTTCGGCGCGGTCGGCGTCGGGATGCACGGGCGTGTCGAACGGGTGGAACAGGTGCGGCAGCACGAGCGCGGGCGCGGCGGCTTCGGCGGTAACGGTTTCAACGGTGGACATGGCGTGCCTCGCGGATGGCGGGTGACAACGGGTGTCATGAAGGACGGTCCGGCGCTACTTGCCGAACCGGCGCGCGCGCTTGCCGTACGCATCGATGGCCTGTTCGAAATCGTCGCGTCCAAAATCGGGCCAGCACGTCGGCGTGAAATAGAACTCCGAGAAAGCGGTTTGCCACAGCATGAAATTCGACAGGCGCTGCTCGCCCTACGTGCGGATCACGAGGTCCGGCTCCGGCTGGCCGGCCGTGTAGAGCCGGCTCGCGATCAGCTCCGGGCTGAGTTGCGCGAGCAACTGCTCGACGGTGCCGGCGGCGACATGCTCCGCGATCAGCGAGCGGACCGCGTGCAGCAGGTCGAGGCGGCCGCTGTACGCGACCGCGATGTTCACGTCGAGCCCGCGCGCGTGGGCCGTGCGTTGCTGCGCGGCGCGGATGCGCTCGGCGGTGGCGGGCGGCAACTGCGTCAGGTCGCCAATCACGTGCAGGCGCCAGCGGCCGCAGGCGGCAAGCTCGTCGAAGACGTCGCCGATCACCGCGAGCAGGTCGCGCAATTCCCCGGCGTCGCGCTGGAGATTCTCGGTGGACAGCGGCCACAGCGTCACGAACGGGATTCCGGTTTCCTCGCACCACGACAGCAGCGCGTGCACGTTGCGCCCGCCGGCCCGATAGCCGTCGGCGGCCGGCAGGCCGAGGCGGTCCGCCCAGCGCCGGTTGCCGTCGAGGATGACGGCGAGATGCGTCGGCAATGGCGGCCGGGCCGTATCCAGTGCAGCGGGCGAGTCGGTGATGAATGTTTCCGGCGCGCGCAGAATCAGCTCTTGAGTCATGGAGACCCCTTCGAGGCGAGATAGCGATCGAAACGTGAAACAGCGGATGGGAGGTTATGACGACTGCTGCAATTCGGCGCGGGGACAATATTGGCGCCGATGCGAGTGATCATTATTGATCAATGGATTTCGGATTTTCAAGTCGTTCGCATGCCCGATATCGGGACGCGCCAGCGCAAGCGACCGAGCAGGCGTGGCGGCGCGTCTGCCGATATCTAAAGCGGTGATGCGCAGTCGATCTTCGGGCCGAGGTTATTTCGACATGCGGATTCGGCGAGTGCCTCGTGCGTTTCGCGCGATTGAATAAATTTCGGAATTGAAAAATAAAAGCGATGCAATACGCGGACGATCGATTGCGGCGAAAATGATTTCGCTGCGTCGGCCGTTGGCCGCCTATGCCCGCTTGCCGCGCGCGACCTCGTCGCCGGCGCCGGGCGGCAGCCGCCGCGTGATCGGAATCGATGCGAACGAGCACAGCCCGACCACCACGAATGCCGGCCAGAAATCCGACCACACCATCGCCTGATGGCCCTGGAGCCAGTGCGACACGTGCAGCACGAGGCCGGCCACCGTCACGCCGAGGCCGAGCGACATCTGCTGCACGACACTGCCGAGGCTCGTCGCGCGACCTGCGTCGCGCGGCGAGATGTCCGCGTAGATCATCGAATTCAGGCTCGTGAACTGCAGCGCGGGGAAGATGCCGCCGACGAGCACGATCATCCAGATCGCCCAGGTGGCCATGCCGGGATGGAATACGCCATACGCGGCGATCGCGAGGCCCGCGAATGCCGCGTTGTAGATCAGCACGGTACGAAAGCCGAAGCGGCGCAGCGTATGGGTGGCCGTCGAGCGGCTGACCGCGCCGCCGAGCGCGGACGCGCACGTGATCAGGCCGGAATGGAACGCGCTCATGCCGAGCCCTTCCTGCAGCGCGAGCGGCAGCAGGAACGGCACCGCGCCGAGGCCGATGCGGAACAGCGACCCGCCGACGACGCTCGCGTGGTACGTCGGGATCTTCAGGAAACTGAGGTCGAGCACGGGGCGCTCCTTGCGGCGCGCGTACGGCACGTACAGCGCGAGCATCGCGGCGCCGGCCGCGCACATGAGGATGGCGTTCGAGCGCGACGTGAGCGAACCGTCGATCAGCGTGAGGCCCATCAGCAGCAGCGCCGCGCCGCTGGCCGACAGCAGGAAGCCGAACCAGTCGAGCGGCCCCGGATCGGGCTCGTGCGTGTTCGCGATGTGCTTGCTCGCGAGGTAGATCCCGTAGATGCCGATCGGCACGTTGATGAAGAAGATCATCCGCCAGTGCAGGTAGGTCGTGATGAAGCCGCCGACGAGCGGCCCGACCGTGGGCCCGAACAGCGCGGGAATCGCGAGGTAGTTCATCGCGCGCACGAGATCGGAGCGTGGCACCGCGCGGAAGATGATGATGCGGCCGACCGGCACCATCATCGCGCCGCCGACGCCCTGTATGAAGCGCGCGAACGTGAGCACGCCGAGGGAGTTGGACGCCGCGCACATCAGCGAGCCGCCGACGAAGATGCCGATCGCGGTGCGGAACACGGCGCGCGCGCTGAAGCGGTCGGCGAGCCAGCCGCAGATCGGGATGAACACGCCGAGGCCGACCACGTAAGCCGTGATCGCGATGTTCAGTGTGACGGGGCTGTGCCCGAAGTCCCTCGCCATCGCGGGCAGCGCGGTGACGATGATGTTCGCGTCGACGCTTTCCATGAACAACGCACAGGCAACGATGAGCGGTGCTAGAAAGACGGGCGACATGGGCTGGGCGCGCGGTAAAGACGTCATTATGCCCACAATGTGACCGTTGCGTCACGTACGACAACAGTTGTTCCGCATGTTGCAACAGTCGTCTTTTCCTGTGGATGGGGCGGAAAGAACGACTGCGCGTGGGCAAGCGACGCATTGCTCGTGCGTGTCGAATGCGTTGCCCGACCGGTGAACGACGCAGCATCGCCGTTGCCGGGCGCGCGTGCGTTTTCGATGCCGGGCAGGCGGTCGATGCGCCCGACATTGCGATCGGGGAACGGCTTCCCGCGCGGTGCGTCGCCCACGCTTTCGCCATTCGGCGTGCGTGTCGACGCGCATGAACACGATGAGCGGGACCGACGTCTGCCCGGTATGGCGATTCCTTTTGACGGAGTGGCGGTGCGTTTCTAGAATATGAGCGTTTGCTCATATTCGAAACTCGCATTCCCGCCATGTCCGACTCGTCTTCGCGCATCCCGCTGTCGCCCCGCAAGGCGCCGCGCCAGCGCCGCTCGGTGGCCACCGTCGATGCGATCGTCGAGGCCGCCGCGCGCATTCTGGAGCGCGACGGCTTCGACGGTTACACGACGAACGCGGTCGCCGCGCTGGCCGGCGTGAGCATCGGCTCGCTCTATCAATACTTTCCGAACCGCGATGCGCTGACCGCTGCGCTCGTCGAGCGCGAGAGTGCGCATCTGCTCGACGACGTCGACCGGGCGGCCGCGCTGTCGTCGTGCGACGACGTGCTGCGCACGCTGGTGCGCGGGGCCGTCGCGCACCAGATGCGCCGGCCGGTGCTCGCGCGGCTGATCGATTTCGAGGAGGCGCGGCTGCCGCTCGGTGCGCGCAACGCGCGCGTCGTCGACCGCATCCACGCGACCTTGCTGCATGCGCTCGGGTTGCGCGATGCGCCGCGCGTCGCCGCGCCCGACGTGATTGCGCACGATCTGCTCGCGATCGTGAAAGGCATCGTCGATGCGGCGGGCGCGCGCGGCGAAACCGATGCGCACGCGCTCGAAGCGCGGGCGTGGCGGGCGGTGCGCGGTTATCTCCGGGAATCGCGCGAATCGAAACTTGCTTGAGATGCATGTTTCGTGCGACAGTCGGACCCATTCGCACCACAACATGACGCGTATCGATCGAAGGCCATCGAGACGAACGCGCGCGCGAACGAGACCTCGTGCCGATCCACTCACCATCGAAAGGAGGGGACACGCCATGACGTCACGTCGTGCCGCACCGCTTGCATCTCGCTTCTCGTCGCGTCAGTCACCGCCCGCGCCGCGTCTGCGCTGGGCCGCCGCACTGGCCATCGCGTATCTCGCCGTCGCCGGCTGCGCCGCGCAGGCCGACAATGCGAACCAGGCCGCCGCGCAAGCGGCCGGCCAGTCCGCGATACCGGCTACCACCGCAGCGGCTGCCGCTCCCGCGTCGGGCACGCTGCCGCCGCCGAGCCAGCTCTACGGCGATCTGTTCGTCGCGGTGCAGACCGCGCAGCTCTATCCCGACCAGAAGACCTTCGTCGACGCAACGCCCGATACCGACCCCGCGACGATCGTGCAGTTGTATCAGCAACAGAAATCGCAGCCGGGCTTCTCGCTGAAGGCGTTCGTCGACCAGCATTTCACGCCGCCCCCGGAAGGTGGCGTGACGCCGCCGCCGAACCAGACGCTGCGCCAGCACATCGACTGGCTGTGGCCGCAGCTCACGCGCACGAGCGTCACGGTGCCCCAGTACAGTTCGCTGATTCCGATGCCGAAGCCGTACGTCGTGCCGGGCGGCCGTTTCCGCGAAGGGTACTACTGGGATACCTATTTCACGATGCTCGGGTTGCAGGTGTCGGGGCGCGAGGATCTCGTCGACGACATGCTCGACAACTTTGCATACCTGATCGATACGGTCGGCCACATCCCGAACGGCAATCGCACGTACTACGCGAGCCGCTCGCAGCCGCCGTTCTTCGCGTACATGGTCACGCTCGCCGCGCAGGTCGAGGGCGACAAGGTCTACCAGAAATACCTGCCGGCGCTGCGCAAGGAACATGCGTACTGGATGCAGGGCGAGACCACGACGCCGCGCGGGCAGGCGGCGCGCCACGTGGTCGCGATGCCCGACGGCGCCGTGCTGAACCGCTACTGGGATGCGAGCGATACGCCGCGCGACGAGTCGTATCTGGAGGACGTGACGACCGCGAAGTCGGTGCCGTCCCGACCGGCGAACGAGGTGTACCGCGACCTGCGCGCGGGCGCCGAAAGCGGCTGGGACTACAGCTCGCGGTGGTTCGGCGACGGCAAGACGCTCGCGACGATCCGCACGACGTCGATCGTGCCGGTCGACCTGAACAGCCTGATGTTCCATCTCGAGACGACGATCGTGAAGGGCTGCGCGGTCACGCGCGACATCGCATGCGTGGCCGATTTTTCAGCGCGCGCGGGCAAGCGGGCGGCTGCGATCAATCATTACCTGTGGAACCGTCGCGGCTACTATGGCGACTACGACTGGCAGTTGCGCAAGCCGCGCGACGGCGTGACGGCGGCCGCGCTGTATCCGTTGTTTGCAGGCGTCGCGTGGCCGGAGCGTGCGAAGGCGACCGCGCGCGAAGTGCGCAAGACGCTGCTGCAGCCGGGCGGTCTCGCGACGACGACCGAGAACACGGGCCAGCAATGGGATGCGCCGAACGGCTGGGCGCCGCTGCAGTGGATCGCGATCGACGGGCTGCGCCGTTATGGCGAACCGGCGCTCGCGAAGGACATCGGCACGCGTTTCCTGTCCGACGTGAAGCATGTGTATGCGACCGAAGGCAAGCTCGTCGAGAAGTACGTGGTCGAGGGTACCGGCATGGGCGGCGGAGGCGGCGGCGAATATCCGTTGCAGGACGGCTTCGGCTGGACCAACGGCGTCACGCTGAAACTGCTCGGGCTGTACGGCGAGTAAGGTGCGGTGCGCGGTGCGGGCCGCGTGCCCACACGGCGAGCAATCGCACGGGCCGGACCGTCGCGCAAGCGGTCGTCCGGCCCGCGTTTTCATGCGGCGCGCGTCAGAACGTGATCGTCGTGCGCACGCCGACCACCGTCTCGTCGCCGATGCGCGCGCCGGCCGCGTTCGGGTTCGGGATGCCGCCGCCCGGACGGAAGAAGTGCTGCAGGTCGGCCTGCACCTGCCACCACGGCGCGACCTGGTACTGGTAGGTCGCTTCGATGACGGTTTCCGCGCGGCGCACCGGATAGCCGGGCGTCGTGTACACGCCGGTATCGCCGTCGAGGCCGCGCGCATGCGAGCCGATCTTCGCGTAGCCGATCGCGATGCCGGCGACGTCGTTGTCGCGGCCGGCGAACGGCGCCTTCAGCGTCACGCCGGCGTTGGCCGCGAAATCGACGACGTTGCGGTCGCCCGGCGAGCCCATCACGCGCGCGAACATGCCGACCGAACGCGGGCTGTCGGCGGACGGCCGCCACACCATCTGGTCCGCGACCGCATAGAACCCATAGTTGCCGCGATGCGTGGCGGGCGTGCCGTTGCTCGCCGGATCGGCGAGCGACAACCCGTCGGTGCCGTAGCGCGGATCGTTCGCATGCTGCGAGTGATACCAGAAGCCGAGCTTGTACGTGCCGGGCAGGCCGGCCGGCTGCGGGGCCTTCGGGTCGGCGGGCGGCGCGTTCAGCGCGTACTGCACCTCGCCGATCACGAACGCGCCGCTGCGCAGGTTGAAGTTGGTGCCGTGTGCGTTCAGCACCTGGGCGTCGCCGTCGCTGCGGCCGGCCGGGTTGCCGTCGAACACGCCGACCAACGCGGTCCACGCATCGGCCGGCTTCACGCGCAGCCGCACGCCGAGCGACGACAGCGGGTACGCGGGGCCGCCGGACGGCAGATCGGTGGACGGCAGCACGGGCCAGCCGAACGTCGCGTTCATGAACGTCGCCGCGTTCTGGCTCACCATGAATTCCTGGTCGACGCTCTGCTGGCCGACTTTCACGTCGACCTTGCCGTCGAGCAGCGACTGCTGGTACCAGAGTTCCCACAGACGTGTGGTCGAGTTCGCCTCGATGCCGGTGGCGGTCTGCAACGTCTGCAGGTAGCGCTGCGTGAGGTTGGTGCCGTGGATCTGCAGCCCCGACACGTTGAACGTGCCGCCCGGCAGGCCGATCGCCTTGCCGGTGTCGATGTTGAAACCGAATTGCGTGAGCCCCTGGTATGCGCCGCCGCGACCCGTGCCGCCGGACGTGTTGTACAGGTACTCGCTGGTCTCCTGCAGGCTCAGCGTGACGCCGTGCTCGTCGAGCACGTCACGCAGGCCGCCCATGTTGCCGAGCAGGTTCGAGCGCTCCCAGAAGCCGGTCGGAGCGGGCGCGGCAGCATCGGCGGCCTGTTGCGCGGGGGCGGCGGCATCGCTCGCGCCGGCTGCCGGTTCGGCAGCGGCGGGCGACGATGCCTGCGCGAATGCGGGCGCGGCGGCGAGCGACAGCAGCAGCGCGGTGAGCGCATCGAGGCGGCGCTTGCGCGGGACGGGTGCGAGGTGATTCTTCATTTGGGTTCCGTTGGCAGTTTGATTAGTTTGGCTGAAGAAACGGGAACGTGATGCGGGACGCATGGCGAGACGGCCCGCACGGAGCAGGGCTTACGGCAGCCAGCCGCCGACGCGCCAGACCTGCGCGAAGCCGACGCGCGGCGCGACCGAGCACAGCAGCGCGGCGAGCGCGAGCGCGGCCGCCGTCGCGGCGATCAGCACGCAATCGAGCGGGCGGGGCGCCGTCGGCACGTGGGCGAGGGCCCGGCCGCGCCAGCGGCTGAATGCCCGGGCGAGCGGCGAGCGGCCGGAAAAAGAGCGGTCGCACGCGACGTGTACGACGCGCTTGAGCTTGACCGCGAACGATTGAACGAACATGACGCTGCCTCCGTTCCGTCCGGCGGACGCCGGACGACGTGATCGAGCGCGGGTGCGTGACGCGGCCTGCGATCGGAGGATGGAACATAACGGAGCGTGCGACTGACGAACCGGCGATGGCCGGCCCGGATGGAGGCGCGCTAACCCGACGAGTGCGAGCTAGCGGCGAAAGACATGCGTCTGGCTGCTATCTCGCGATGGCTTGGCCGGCCTGGACCGGCATCGAACTGCAACTAGAGCATGTATCCACGGAGGGGACTCCCGTGATGAATTGGGGCGGATTGTAGTCGCGACTTTTGCTGCGGCGCAAGTAGAAAACGCATGACGGTTGCGCCGTGTGGTGTGCGCGTCGCGGCGGCCCAGGGCCGCCACACGCCCGCCCGGCAACGGCAAAGCGGGTGGTTGCGCGTTGCGCCGCACCGTTGCTTGCACGCATCGGCGCGCGATCGCGTCATCGCCCGCTGAAAGGTTTCGGTACGTCAATTCAAGGGCAAATCTTTCAGTTGCGTCATGCGGGAAATTTATTTCGAAAAACGGGGTTTCGAGGGGTTGACTTCACTTTCGCGCGGTCCATAGAATCCGCCATCTTCACTCTTGGGGCCGCCGCCTTGGACGCCTGCAGTAGTCGATCTTCGAACGAAATTTCCGCCTGAGCGACCGACGTCCGCGCCTCATCGAAGCCGCCGTTTGTCTCCCGGGCAAACGGTGCGCGCAGCAGTATTTCCGCAGCAACTCCCTACGTGCACCCTGATTCGCGCCGGTTAGCGTGATGCGTTCTCGCATGCGTTGTCCGGTTTCACCGCCGCCTGGCAGGCGGCCGTGTTCGCGCATCCGTTTCCCGGGCGCGCGAATGCCGGCCCGCACGCCGGACGGCGGTCAACCGTGTTCCCCGGAACACCGTACAGGAGCCGCCATGAACGACAGTGACAGTTGTCCCTTATGCCCGCTGCATACGCAGACCCTTTTGAACCCGGGTCGCGGGGACATGCCGGCCGACTAGCCTGACACGTCGTTCAGGCCGCTGGCTGGCCCCGCGCCCACGACGCGGCCGGCACGCCTGCCGCCGCCGCACGGAGCCAGACCATGAACTTCGGCCTTCTGCTGTCGACCCTTCCGCACGTCACGGAATCGCGCCCCCACTACGACGCGATGCTGACGCTCGACGCCCGTCCGCGGGTGTTCTCCCGCCTGCTGAACCAGTTGAAAGCGTTGATCCGCTAAAAGAGACACGCCGAGCGCGCCTCGGCATGCGCACGTGCGGCCGCCTTCGAGCGGCCGTCCCGCGCGCATCCCAAGGTCGCACGCTCATCGAATCGCATAACCCTTAGCCGTACGGAACACATCATGTCCACGCCCTCCAACGTCTCTCCACCGATCGCGGTCGACCGCAGCGCCGTGCTCGACGACGCCCACCTGGGCGACATCCGCGGTGCGCTCGGCACGATCCCGCACCACGACACCGGCGCACGCGGCACGTGGTGGGCGCGCCTGCGTACGCTGCTCGCGATCATCGGCCCGGGCCTGATCGTGATGGTCGGCGACAACGACGCGGGCGCATTCGGCACCTATACGCAGGCCGGCCAGAACTACGGCACGACGCTGCTGTGGACGCTGCTGCTGCTCGTGCCCGTGCTGTACGTGAATCAGGAAATGGTGCTGCGCCTCGGCGCGGTCACGGGCGTCGGCCATGCGCGGCTGATCTTCGAACGCTTCGGCAAGTTCTGGGGCGCGTTCAGCGTGATCGACCTGTTCCTGCTCAACGCGCTGACCATCGTCACCGAATTCATCGGCATCACGTTCGTGCTGGATTTCTTCGGGCTGCCGAAGGTGGCCGGCGTGTGCGTCGCCGCCGCGCTGACGATGGCCGCGGTCAGTACCGGCGATTTCCGGCGCTTCGAGCGGTTCGCGATCGGGCTGTGCGTGCTGAGCCTGCTGCTCGTGCCGGTGCTCGTGTCGATCCACCCGCCCGTCGCGCAGATGACGCGCGATTTCTTCGTGCCGAACTGGCCCGCGCACGCGAAGCTGTCGGACGTGATGCTGCTCGTGATCGGGATCGTCGGCACCACGGTCGCGCCGTGGCAGTTGTTCTTCCAGCAGAGCTACGTGATCGACAAGCGCATCACGCCGCGCTTCATGAAGTATGAAAAAGCCGATCTGTGGATCGGCATCGCGTTCGTGCTGGTCGGCGCGGTCGCGATGATCGGCTTCAGCTCGGCGCTGTTCGGCGGCCATCCGGAAGCCGGCAACTTCACCGACGCGGGCGGCATCATCGCCGGCCTCGAGAAGTATGCGGGCCGCACGAGCGCGACGCTGTTCGCGATCGCGCTGCTCGACGCGTGCATCATCGGCGCGGCGGCCGTGTCGCTGTCGACCGCGTACGCGATCGGCGACGTGTTCAAGATCCGTCACTCGCTGCACCGCGGCGTGACCGACGCGAAGGGCTTCTATCTCGTCTACTTCGGCATCGTCGCGGCGGCGGCCACGCTCGTGCTGATTCCGGGCAGCCCGCTCGGCCTGTTGACGGAAGCCGTGCAGACGCTGGCCGGCGTGCTGCTGCCGAGCGCGACGGTGTTCCTGCTCGTGCTGTGCAACGACCGTCAGGTGCTTGGGCCCTGGGTCAACTCGACGAAGCTCAACGTGTTCACGGGCGCGGTGATCTGGGTGCTGGTGCTGCTGTCGATCATCCTGACCGCGTCGGTGATGTATCCGGACATCAGCGGGGAGGCGATCGTCGACGTGCTGGTGGGCGGCACCGTGCTCGCCATCGCCGGCTATCTCGCGACGGTACTGATTCGCCGCAACAAGCGCGTCGTCGAGCCGGCCGTCGATCGTTCGCTGCGCGACACGTGGCGCATGCCGCCGCTCGACACGCTCGAGCCGCAGAACATGACGCTCGCGACGCGGATCTGGATGGCCGTGCTGCGCGGCTATCTGGTGATTGCGGTCGGGCTCGTGATCGTAAAGGTCGTGCAGATGACGCTGCTGAAGTAACGGCGACCGTCCACGAGGAAGCGGCGCCGGCCCGGCGCCGCGCCGCAACCCGAACATGCCGGCCCGCGAGGCCGGCATGTGCGTTTACGCGATCGGCGAAACGAAACTGCGCCGCGCCGTCGCCCGCGCGTCAGATCAGCTCGAGCTTCGACGTCAGGTACGTGAGCTGGATCCGGTTCGCGACGCCGAAGCGCTTGCGCAGCTTGCGCAGGTGATAGTCGACGTTGTGCGCGCTGGTGTCGAGGCGCCGGCCGATCTCCTTGTCGGACGCGCCTTCGGCGATGCCGAGCAACAACTCCTGCTCGAACGGCGTGAGCCCGTTGACCGCGCGCTCGCGCGACGTCGAGATCAGTTGCGGCGACGCGAACTTGTGTACCGACAGCCCGATCGACAGCGCCTGCTCGATCGTCGCGGGCGTGATCCATTCGCGCGTGCGGCGCGGCGCGGTGAAGCTCATGAACGCGTGCAGCCGCGTGCCGGGCACGGCCATCGAATACATGATGCCGCTGCACATCCCGTCGTCCTGCATCGTCTGCAGGAAGCCGTCGAGCGCGGCCGGGCTCACGCACGAGTCGTCGTCGCGCTCGCGGTGTTCGCGGCGCAATTGCTGCAGGTCCCACACGATCGGCATGTTGCACACGCGCGCGCCGAGCGTGCGCGGATCGACGTCGTGATGGTTGTGACGTACGTAGTCGCCGCGATAGGTGGCCGGCGTGAATGCTTCGTGCAGGTAGAGACTTTCGACGCGCTCGCGCGTGAATTCGAGGGCGAAGTACGCGAACGTCGAGAAGCCTGTCAGATGCAGCAGGCTCGTGACGATCCGGTTGCGCTCGGCCGTGCTCTGTGCGTGCGCGAGCGTATCGGCGACGCCGAGCTTCGGCGCGTGCGGCTGCGCGACGTCGCCGCGTTTCACGTCGTCGCACCAGACGACCTGCACGGTGCGCTCGCGCAGCGTGTCCGCGCAGGCGTTCAATCCGCGCGACGAGCGGGACAAGGTGGTTGGGGCGACCGCTTCTTCATGCAATGCAATATCGGACATGAGCCATCCCTCGGAATCGACGCGCATCGCCTGGCGGCGGCCGTATCGTGTACGGCATTCGCGGCGGTGCGACCGAGCATCGTTGTGATATGCGCCGATCGTCATCCCTGACGAAACGCGGGGGCATTGTACAAAAATGCCGGTGTGTGGGTAATATGCCGTAATACTAATTGCGGCGAAAGGTTCATGTTCGTGCGCATATAACGACGACCAGAAAATCATAAAGAAAAGACCAGATCGTGACGGGGCGCAGTTTCACATATTGGGAAAGGGCGGGCTCCTCATGACATATGCTGACGGCGCACCACGCGTCGAGTGGTTCTCACAAGCCGATATAGCGGCCGCCGCCGCTTATTCGAACGAATATCACGCAATCGAGCGTGACGTTTTTACCGGTATTCAAATCACGTCCGGTAAAACCGACCTTGCGTCATTCGATTTCGCGCAATGCCATGCGCGATTGCGGCAAATCGGATTCAGTACGCTCGGTTACGGCGCGTACGAAATGATCGGGCGGCGCATTCTGCGCGCGCATCTGCTGCGCGACCTCGCGCCGGCGACGTTCATGCAGCCGTTCATCGAAGGGATGCTGTACGAAAGCGACCCGCGCTTCGCGCAGGTGCGACAAAGCGGCTTCCCGGTCGCGTGGCGGCTCGACGAGATCGAGGCGGCCGCGCACGGCAGCGGCGACCGCAAGGTGCTGGCGCTCGCCGGCCACTTGCGTGCGCACGCAATGAACAGCGGCGTGATCTTCAGCCTGTCGGCGCCGCGGCTCGACCTGCGCGTCGCGGTAAATGTGACGTCGGAAACGCACGGCACCGAATGGATCGACGATCGGGTGATCGGCGGCGCGCTGTCGGTCAGTCTGGCCGTGCATCGCGTCGCGCTGCCGTTCCTCGAGGCGCGGGTCGCGCGCATGCGCGGCTTCGCGCTCGGCGACGAGCAGCAGCAGGTGCTCGACCGGCTCGTGCACGGGCTGTCCGACCAGGAGATCGCGAGCGCGCTGCGCACGTCGCTGCACAAGGTCGGGCACCACATCCGCTCGCTCGAAAAACTCTTCAACGTACAGAACCGCGCGCAGCTCGCGTACCTCGCCGCGCGCCGGCTGCCGTCCTGACCCGACCCCTGCCGCAGGCGCGCGCCGGCGGCCCGGCGCGCGATGGAAGCGGTTCCGGCGGCGCGTGCCCGAGCCGGCCGCCGGGTTTCGTAGTCCGATTCGATCGTCTGAGGAAAACGCGCTTTCACGCTACGAGGCGCGCTTCTTTTTCCGCCGTTTCCCGTCGCTACACTCGTCCCATTCAACGGTCCGCGCAGCACGGGGAAGGGTTGCCCGTGCCAGCCGGCGATAACGACAGGACGACGGCACGATGGCTGAACCGAAGGCGCTCCCCCGCGACTGGCAGCGGTTGTTTTCCGCCGGCCGCGGCGTGTCCGGACGGCGCCTCGGGGGCGCGTCGCCGCGCGCCGACCTGTTTCTCGCGACCTTCATCGTCGCGGTTGTCGCGCTGTTCATCCTGCCGCTGCCGCAGGCCGCGCTCGACGGGATGATCTCGCTGAATCTGGCGGCGAGCGTCGTGCTGCTGACGGTGTCGACCTACGTGCCGTCGGCGGTCAGCTTCTCGTCGTTTCCGGCGCTGCTGCTGTTTACGACGCTGTTCCGGCTCGCGCTGAACATCGCGTCGTGCAAGCTGATCCTGCTGCATGCGAACGCCGGCCACGTGATCGACGCGTTCGGGCGGCTGGTGGTCGGCAACAACGTGGTGGTGGGCGGCGTGGTGTTCCTCGTGATCGCGGTCGTGCAGTTCATCGTGATCGCGAAAGGGTCGGAGCGGGTGGCCGAAGTCGGCGCGCGCTTCTCGCTCGACGCGATGCCCGGCAAGCAGATGAGCATCGACGCGGACCTGCGCGCGGGCATCATCAGCGCCGACGAAGCGCGCGAGCGCCGCGAGAAACTCGAGCAGGAATCGCAGATGCACGGCGCGATGGACGGCGCGATGAAGTTCGTGAAGGGCGACGCGATCGCGGGCCTCGTGATCGCGTTCATCAACATCGTCGCGGGGATCGCGGTCGGCACGCTGATGCACGGGATGGACATCGGCGAAGCGCTGCAGCGTTACGCGATCCTGACGGTCGGCGACGGGATGGCGTCGCAGATTCCGTCGCTGCTCGTGTCGATCGCGGCCGGCATCGTGACGACGCGCGTCGCGACGCGCGATGCGCGGCAACGCCAGCTCGGCGAACAGCTCGGCGAGCAACTGGGTGCGCATCCGCGCGCGTTGCTGATCGCGGCGTTCGTGCTGAGCGGTTTTCTCGTCGTGCCCGGTTTCCCGAAATGGTCGTTCGCGCTGATCGCGCTCGGCCTCGGCGCCTTCGCGTTCTCGCAACTGAAGCGCAAGACGTCCGCGCCGAGCTTCAACCTGATTCATGTCGCGGGGCGCGTCGGTGCGGCCGACGACGGCCAGCCCGCGAAGGTGTCGCACGCGGCGGGCGTCACGTCGCTGATCGCGGTGTCGCTGTCCGACGACCTGCGCACGAACCTGAACCTCGCGCAATTGCAGGCGGCGCTGTCGAGCGCGAAGGCGCGCGTCGACGCGGACATCGGCACGGTATTCCCGCGTATCACGCTGAACGACGACGAAGGCGCGCCGGCCGGCACGTACCGGATCTACCTGCAGGACGTGCTCGTCGCGCACGGCGCGCTGAAGCCGGGCTGGCTGCTGTGGGACGGCGTCGCGCCGCTGCCCGAGCGCGCGGAGCGCCAGCCGGCCGAAGCGTTCGGCCCGTTCGCGACCGCGCTGTGGATCAAGCCCGACGGCGCGGCGCCGGACGGGAAGTGGCTGTCGAGCGAGAGCGCGCTGGCCGCGCACGTCGAGCAGATCGTGCGCCAGCACGCGGACGAGCTGCTCGGCATCCAGGAGACGCAGGCGCTCGTGCATCTGGTGCGCCGCGATCATCCGGAGCTCGTCGGCGAACTGACGCGGCTCGTGCCGCTGCAGCGCGTGACCGAAGTGTTGCGCCGGCTGCTGGCCGAACAGGTGCCGATCCGGAACCTGCGCGTGATCTTCGAGAGCCTGATCACGTGGGCGCCGAACGAGCCCGACGACGTGATCGCGCTGGTCGAACTCGTGCGCGTCGACCTGCGCCGGATGATCACCGATCGTCACGCGGGTACGGCGCGCCAGCTGCGGGTCGTGCTGTTCGAGCAGAACCTGCAGGAGCGGATCGAGAGCGCGGTGATGCGCACCAAGCAGGGCAATTTCCTCGCGCTGTCGAGCGCGGTCAAGCAGGACATCGGCGAACAGGTGCGCGCGATCGTGCAGGCCGCGCAGGCGGCCGGCCCCGGCGGCCACGGCAACGCGCAGGGTGGCGCGCGGCTCGCGGTGATGGTCGCGCTCGGCGCGCGCCGCTACGTGAAGACGATCCTGCAGCCGGTGCTGCCCGAACTCGCGGTGCTGTCGTACCAGGAAGTCGAGGAGGACGTGCAGTTGCATACGGTCGGCTGGGTGAAGAACCCGCCGGACGACGGCACGGTCGGCGCGGGCGCCGACGTGCGCGCGCCGGGAGCCGTGCAATGACGAGCTCGACGATCCTCGACCTGACGCGCCAGGCGCTGATGCTCGTGCTGCTGCTGTCGCTGCCGATCGTGCTGATCGCGACCGTCACGGGCCTCGTCGTCGCGATCCTGCAGGCCGTCACGCAGGTGCAGGACGCCAATATCGGCATCGCGGTGCGGCTGATCGCCGTGATGGTCGCGCTCGTGCTGCTGTCGGGCTGGCTCGGCGGCGAAGTGCTGCGCTTCGCGCAGCAGGCGCTGGAACGCATGTTCGTTTCTTCCACAGGAGTCCTTTGATGCGTCGACGCGTCGCCTCGATCCGGTTTCAACCGCGCAGCCTGCAACGGGCCGCGCTTGCCGTGTGCGCGACCGCGCTGCTCACGGCGTCGCTGTGCATGGCGCCCGCGCAGCATGCGCGCGCCGCGGACCTGCGCTGGCGCAACAAGCCGTTCACGATCGTCGCAAACGGCAAGAAGATCGGCGACTTCATCCGCGAGCTCGCGTCGTCGCAGGGCGTGACGGCGGTGGTCGACCCGAAGGTCGACGGCGTGATCAGCGGCCGCTTCTCCGGCACGCCGCAGCAGACGCTCGACACGATCTGCTCGACCTACGGGCTCACGTGGTACTACGACGGCTCGTTCCTGTACGTCGATCCGGCCGACCAGTCGCAGACGCAGATGATCCCGATTCCGCCGAATGCGTCCGGCGAAATCGGCCGCGCGCTGCAGGCGATGCAGATTCCGGACAAGCGCTACACGCTGGTGATCAACGATCGCGCGAACAGCGTGTACGTGGCCGGCCCGCGCCGCTATGTCGAGCTCGTGCGGCAGGCGGTCGGCTCGGTCGGCGATCCGTCGGCGAACGGCGCGCATGCGGACATCCGCGCGTTCCGGCTGAAATACGGCTGGGCGTCGGACTTCACGATCAACCGCTCGGGCAAGGAAGTGACGGTGCCGGGCGTCGCGACGATCCTGCGCCGGCTGTTCGGCAAGGGCGGCGGCACGACCGCGGCGCCGTCCAGCACGCCGCTCGGGCAGGCCGCGCGCCAGGTGAAGCTCGGTTCGGGGCTGACGATCGCGGTGCCGCGGCTCGACTTTCCCGACATTTCCGGCGGCCCGCGGCAGAGCGGTTATGGCGGGGCGGACAGCGGCATGGGCGGCGGCTTCTCGCCGTTCTCGAACAACGGCGGCGACACGCTGCCGCAGATCGTTGCCGACCCGGCGATCAACGCGGTGATCGTGCGCGACCTGCCGGAGAACATGTACCGCTACCAGTCGCTGATCGGCCAGCTCGACGAGCGGCCGCGCATCGTCGAGATCAACGTGACGATCATCGACATCAACGAGGATTCGCTCGACAGCCTCGGGATCGACTGGCGCCTGCACACGACGCACGGCGACGTGCAGATCGGCAACGGCCAGAACGCGCTGAACGGCAACACGCAGTACAACGGCGCCGGCAATCCGCCGCTGACGTTCGGCATCGGCACGTCGGAAACCGGGCAGACGGGCGCCTTCATGCCGACCGGCATCGCGCTGACCGCGTCGATCGGCGGGTCGCTGCGCAACTACCTGCTCACGCGCGTGAACGCGCTCGCGCAGAAAGGCCAGGCGCAACTGCGATCGAAGCCGAAGGTGCTCGCGCTCGACAACACCGAGGCGATCCTCGAGAACCTCACGCAGTTCTACGTGCAGGTGCCGGGCTATCAGGATTCGTCGCTGTACAGCGTGACGACCGGCACCAGCATCAAGGTGACGCCGATGATCGTCGACGAGGCGATCCGCAACGCGGCGGCCGTGTCGGGCAACCCGCAGAGCGTGATGATGTCGATCGACATCCAGGACGGCAACATCGTGCCGGGGCAGGCGGTGTCGAACGTGCCGGTGATCCAGCAGCGCAACATCGTCACCAAGACGATGATCGACGAAGGCAAGAGCCTCCTGATCGCCGGTTTCAACGACGACGAGGTGCGGCTGAACAAGAGCGGCGTGCCCTGGCTGTCCGACATCCCGCTGATCGGCAACCTGTTCAAGTACACCGACAAGTCGGGCAACCACATGGAGCGGTTCTACCTGCTGACGCCGCGGGTCGTGACGAGCGCGTCGATGTATGCGCCGGACGGCTCGCCGGTGAATCCGGGCGTCGACGGTCCGGCGAACCAGGAAGGGATGTCGATGTATCGCCCGCCGGACAACGACGTCACGGTGCCGCTGACGCCGAAGCCGCTGCCCGGCACGAAATTCGGTCCGCCCGCGTTGCCGCCGCCGAAGGATACGGCGGCGTCGCAGCCCGCGGCGACGACCGCAGGAGTGGTCACGCATGTCGACGAGCATCATTGATCCGCACGGCGACGGCGCATTGCCCGGCGGCGCGGCGGGCGGAGCCGGCTCGGCCGCCGCGCTCGCGTCGCCGTGGAACCTGTGCTTCCTGAGCGGGCCGATGTACGGCCGCACGATGTCGCTCGCGCGCGGCGCGAACTGGGTCGGCACGGCGGCCGACTGCGAGGTGATCCTGCCCGATCGCGAGATCGGCGCGAAACAGGTGTGCCTGCAGGTCGGCGCGCTCGCGGTGACGGTGCAGAACCACGGCGGCGACGCCGGCGCGCCGGTGCTGTTCAACGACGAGCCGCTCGGCACCGGCCGCCGCTCGTTGACGCCGAACGACGTCGTGACGGTCGGCTCGATCCGGCTCGGCATCGCACGGCATGCGCAGGCGAGCGTCGCGGTGCCCGACGAAACCGATGCGCCGGACGCCGCGCGCGAAGCCGCGTGGCTCGGCTGGCTCACGGGCGGGCTACGGCGGCTGGGCAGCCGGCGGCTCGTGATCGCGCTGGTCGCGCTGTGGGTCGGCGTGCTGCTCGGCGCGCTCGGCTACGGCTTCGTCGCGTGGTCGGGGCGGCTGCCGTGGCAGCACGAATCGGTGCTCGCGCGCACGCACCGGCTGCAGCAACTGCTGCACGCGTATCCGGAGCTGGCGGTCGCGCCGCGCGACGACGGCGTGATCGTGTCGGGCTACGTGAGCGACCCGGCCGCGCGCGAGCGCGTCGCGCAGATCGTCGCGGGCGTCGACAACGCGGCGCTCGGCAACATCTACGTGGTCAGCGATCTCGTGGCGACCGCGCAGACCTATTTCAGCGACACGGCGCTGACGGTCACGTATCTCGGCCGCGGCCGGATCGAGCTGACGGGCACGGCCGCGCGCGCGCAGATCGAGCCGCGCATCCGCAACTACATGAAGGACGCGCGCCCGGCGCTCGAGGTGGTCGATCACGTGCGCGATGCCGATGCGGCCGCGCCGCGCACGGCGACGACGCTCGGCGGCACGGCGGGCATTCCGGAGATCACGACCGTGTTCGCCGGCGACGGCGACCAGCGCTACATCGAGACGGTCGACGGCAGCCGCTATTTCGAAGGCGCGCGGCTGAAGGAGGGCGCGACCGTCGTGTCGATCGGCCCGGACGAGGTCGTGTTCGAACGCAACGGCCAGCGCATCACGATGCCGCTCGGCGGCCCGTCGACGCGTGCGCCCGAGCAGGCGCCGGCGCCGCCCGTGGCGCCGCTCGCGAGCGGTGCGGCGGCGGGCGTCGCGCAGCCGGTGCCGGGGCCGACGCTGTTGCCGCGCGAGCCGGCGGCCGGTGTATCGACGAAGGAGGCGGCGCACTAGCGTCGCGACGAATCAGGCGCAGCGCGAATCGCGCTGCGCGCATCACGCGACACGTCGCCGGCAGGCGGCGCGTCACGTCATCGGCGGGGCATGGGGCCGCCGCCGGCAACGCAAGTGAACGTCACGTAAAGGAGCGAAACATGACTGCCCCCACCGGTAGCGCAACCGACACGAAGCAAGTCCAGCAACAGGCGGACGACCTGACCAAGACGCAGCTCGAACTGACGAAGATCAACTTCCAGGTTCAGCAATCGACTGCGACGTTCGAAACCAGCAACGCAGTGACCGCGCAGGAGGGGACGGCGAACGCCCAGGTCGCGCAACACCTGAGTTCCGCCGGCCGCGCGTGATGCCGGTCGCCGGCCGTGCCGCGCGACGCCGGATGCCGGGGCCGCCCGTGACGGGCGCCCGGTGCGGCGTGGGTGCGTGCCGGCCGGCCCGATTCCGGCCCTGCCGGTCAAGGAGGACACGATCATGTCGGTAACAGGCGTAGGCGCGGCGCCGCCGGGCGCAGCCGCGCTCGCGAGTGCCGCGCAGCAAACGGGCGCGACGTCCGATCCGGCGCAGGTGCGCCAGTTCGATGCGCTGATGCAGCCGGGCGCGTCGTCGGCCGCACCCCCGTCTTCGTCCGGTGTCGCGATGTCGCGCGCACCGGCGGATGCGGCGCCGGCCGTGCAGATGACGCCCGCGCAGGCGAACCAGTCGTCGCTCGTCGAGCGATTGCGCACCTACGGCAACGATCTCGATTCGCGGTACGCGAACATCGACAAGCACCGCAGCGAGATGCTGACGTCGATGGCGGACAGCCGCAGCGATCCGCTGATGACGATGGTGAAGGCGATGGATTTCCAGTGGACGGCAACCACCACGATTTCGGAATACCAGTTGAGCCTGTCGGTTGCGCAGGCGGCGAACGGCTTCACGCACACGGTGCTGAAGACGCAGGAGTGACGAAAGCCGGTGCGTGTGCCTGCAACGGCCGCGCGCCCTGAAGCGGACAAACGATGACGACGATCGATTCGACGCCGCGCACGCATGCGTGGCGCAGCCGGGCGGCGCGCGCGCTGCTCGCGGGGCTGCTCGTGCTGTTGGCCGGGTGCCAGAAGGAGCTGTACTCGGGCCTGTCGGAGCGCGATGCGAACCAGATGGTCGCGGTGCTCGGCGACGCGGGCATCAGCGCGTTGAAGGACAACGATGCACGCGACACGTCGGACCGCAACGCGTGGCTCGTGAGCGTCGCGGACGGCGACATGCAGGCGGCGCTCACGGTGCTGCAGGCGAACGGGCTGCCGAAGCCGAGCTATGCGAGCCTCGGCGAGCTGTTCCAGAAGCAGGGGCTCGTGTCGACCCCGGCCGAGGAGCGCGTGCGCTACCTGTACGGCGTGTCGCAGGACCTGTCGCGCACGCTGCAGGACATCGAAGGCGTGGTGGTCGCGCGCGTGCAGGTCGTGATTCCGGAGAACGATCCGCTCGCGGACAAGATCAAGCCGTCGTCGGCCGCGGTGTACATCCGCTACCGGCCGGGCGTCGACCTGCGCGCGATGGCGCCGATGGTCAAGGATCTCGTCGCGCACAGCATCGAAGGGCTGCAGTACGACAACGTGTCGCTGTTCCTGCAGCCGGCCGCCGCGCGCGCGACGCGCGTGGACGGCATCGGCAGCGCTGTGTCGGACATCCTGCGGCTGCGCTCGCCGCTCGGCTGGCTGGTGTTCGCGCTGATCCTGCTGACCTGCGCGGTGATCGCGCTGTCGGCCGCCCGGCGCGGGATGTTCGGCGCGCGCGTCGCGGGCCTCGTCGGCGCACCGCGCGGCGCGAACGGCGGTGGTTCGGCCGCGCAGCAGGCAGGCGGCGGGCTGCGTACGCCGGACGGCGCGCGCGACGGCGCATGAGCGACCCGCACGCGCTGCCGCCGGGCGAGGCGGGCGAGGCGGCGCCGCTGCCGTGGCTGCAGCCGCTCGCGCCGCCGCCCGCCGCGCGCGCTGCCGCGTTTCATGCGCTCGTCTGCGACTTCAACCTGCGGCCCGACCGCTATCTGCACGTGACGCGCGTGCCGGCCGACTGGCCCGCGCGCTATCGTTCGCCGGACGCGTTCGGCGCGGCCGGCCGCAAGCTGCTCGCGCGGCACCTGCTCGACCTGCACGGCGTGGCCGACCGGCACGACTTCGACGTCGCGAGCCCGTGCGCGCGGCTCGCGCTGCTGCCCGGCGCGGCGCTCGAACAACTGGCCGCGTATGCGGGGCTGCTGCTGCATCGCGCATGGCTGCGCGACGCGCTGGCGGGGCGGCGCATTCGCGCGGAAGTCGCGGCGCGGCTCGGCGGCGATGCGCTCGAACTCGCGCTCGAACGCGCGCCGGAATTCGGCGCGCTCGCCGAAACGCTCGAACCGTGGCGCGCCGATCCCGCCGCGCTGCCGGTCGTGATCCGCGCGCGCGGCGGACGCCTGCTCGCCGATTTCATCGGCGTGGCCGGCGACGCGGTGGCGCGGCGCGTGCGCCTGAAATTCAACCGCGCGATCGACGACGAAGCGCCGTACTGGCTGAACCGTGCGCAGCGCGACCAGTTCGGCGAACTGATGTTCCTGTTTCTGATTCCCGAGAGGCTTGCGTCATGGGACTGGCTTTTCTGATCACGAGCGACAACCTGCAGCTGCTGTCCGAGCGCAAGGTGCTCAAGGAGCGCGAATACGCGGCGCTGCTCGATGCGTCCGCGGTGATCGCGACCGCGCATGAAGAAGCGGCGCGCATCGTCGCCGACGCGCAGCGCGAATTCGACAAGCGCCAGGCGGCCGGCTACGACGAAGGCATGCGCCGCGCGCAGCGCGAGCAGGCCGCGCAGGCCTACACGCAGGCGCTCGCCGCGACGCGCACGATGGAAACGATGAAGGATGCGATGGCCGATATCGTCGTGAAGGCCGTGCGCGCGATCGTCGGCGAGATGAGCACGCAGAAGCTGTACGAGGCCGCGCTCGCGCGGATCGCGCCGCTCGTGCGCGACGAGGCGTTCCTGATCGTGCGCGTCGCGCCCGGCCGCACGGACGAAATGCGCGACGCGCTCGACGGCGCGTTCGCCGGGCAGTCGAACCGGCAGAAGATCCGCATCGTCGAGGATGCGCAGCTCGAACGCCACGCGTGCACGGTCGAGACGCCGTCCGGGCGGATCGACGCGAGCCTCGACCTGCAGATCGACGCGCTGCGCCAGGCGATCCGCCGCGACGCGCTGAAAGGGGCCGCGCGATGAGCGCGCCGCTCGACGATCCGCCGTCGTTCGGCGACGACGACGCGCCGTTCGATCGCGGCCGCCTGGTCGGCGAGCTCGACGCGGGGCTCGCGTTCTTCTCGCCGGTCTCGGTGCAGGGCCGCGTCAACCACGCGGTCGGGCAGATCCTGAACGCGACGGGCATCCGCGCGCGGCTCGGCGAGATCTGCGAGCTGCGCACGCCGAACCAGCCGACGCTGCTCGCGGAGGTGGTCGGCTTCTCGCGGCAGACGACGCTGCTCACGCCGCTCGGCGACGTGGCCGGCCTGTCGCCGGAGACGACCGTCGTGCCGTCCGGGCGCGAACATGTCTTTCCGGTGGGCGAAGGACTGTTCGGCCGCGTGCTCGACGGGCTCGGCCGGCCGCTCGACGATCGCGGGCCGGTGACGGGCGCCGCGTGGGTGTCGACGCAGCAGGACCCGCCGAACCCGCTCGCGCGCAAGATGATCGACACGCCGTTTCCGACCGGCGTGCGCGTGATCGACGGGCTGATGACGCTCGGCATCGGGCAGCGCGTCGGCATCTTCGCGCCGTCCGGCGTCGGCAAGAGCACGCTGCTCGGGATGATCGCGCGCGGCGCGCAGGCCGACGTGAACGTGATCGCGCTGGTCGGCGAGCGCGGCCGCGAGGTGCGCGAATTCATCGAGCACAGCTTGTCGCCGGAAGTGCGCACGCGGTCGATCGTCGTCGTGTCGACGTCCGATCGCCCCGCGATGGAGCGCGTGAAATCCGCGCTGGTCGCGACCGCGATCGCCGAGCACTTCCGCGATGCGGGCAAGCGCGTGCTGCTGCTGGTCGATTCGCTGACGCGCTTTGCGCGCGCGCAGCGCGAGGTCGGCCTCGCGAGCGGCGAGCCGCCGACGCGGCGCAGCTTCCCGCCGTCGACGTTCGCGGTATTGCCGCGCCTGCTCGAACGCGCGGGGCAGGGGGCGCACGGGTCGATCACCGCGCTCTACACGGTGCTCGTCGAAGGCGACGAGGAATCGGACCCGATCGCCGAGGAGGTGCGCTCGATCCTCGACGGCCATATCGTGCTGTCGCGCAAGATCGCGCTCGCGAACCGCTATCCGGCGATCGACGTGCTCGCGAGCCTGTCGCGGGTGATGCCGCTCGTCGCGAGCCGCGCGCACCAGCATGCGGCCGCGCGCGTGCGCGAGTTGATCGCGAAGTACCAGGAGATCGAGCTGCTCGTGCAGATCGGCGAGTATCGCGAAGGCAGCGACCGGCTCGGCGATCTCGCGCTGCGCGCGCGCGACGCGATCGGCGCGTTCTGCGCGCAGGCGTCGGACGAGGACGTGCGCTTCGACGCGCTGCTCGCGAAACTGACGAAGCTGGCGAACGATCATGTCTGAAGCCGACGACCGCCTCGTGCTCGCGACGCTTGCCCGCCTGAAGCGGGTGCGCGAGATGCGCAGCCAGATCGCGCGCGTCGCGGCCGCGCGCCAGCAGGGCATCGCCGCGCAGAGCCGGCGCGCGCTGGCGGCCGCGCAGGCGCAGCTCGCGCAGCAGGTCGCCGCGAAGGCCGCGATCCAGACGCGCCTGGCCGACGACGTGCGTGAAGCCCGCGCGTTGCAGAACGCGGCGGCCGATACGCGCACGTTCGACCGGCATATCGGCACCGCGAACGCGTCGGTGAGCGAGGCCGCGCACGTGCATCGCGGCCACGAGGCGACGCTCGCCGACCTGCAGCGCGCCGCACGCAAGGCGAAGGCCGCCGAGGACAAGCTGGAGAAAGCCGGCGAGAAGGCGCTGCATGCGCGCGCCGCGCGGGTCGAGCGCGACGCCGACGACGTCGCGGACGGCTACGCGGTGCGGCGCTTCGCGACCGGCGGCACCTGGGTGGCCGGCGCGGGCGACGCGGCCGGTCACGGGTCCACGTCGCCGGAGGCCGCCGCCGCGTTCGATGCGGCGATGACCGACGTGGAGACGGGCGCCGCCGCTGCCGCTGAAGCCGATGCATCCGATACATCGGACGCACCCGCCATGCCCGACGATTCCGTCCCGTCCGCCGCCGCGGAGCGCCGATGCTAGACCAGGCCGCGGGTTTCAACGACGTCGCCGGCATGCTGCGGCCGCTGCTCTACGTGATGCCGCGTCTGTTGCCGGTCATGCTGATCGTGCCGGTGTTCAACGAGCAGATCATCACGGGCCTCGTGCGCAACGGGATCGCGGTCGTGATCGCCGCGTTCGTCGCGCCGACGATCGATGCCGCGCAGGTGGCCGCGCTGCCGTTCCTGATGTGGTGCCTGCTGGTCGCGAAGGAGGCGATGGTCGGCATGCTGCTCGCGGGCGCGTTCAGCGCGGTGCTGTTCGCGATCCAGGGCGTCGGCTACCTGATCGATTTCCAGACCGGCAGCGGCAGCGCCGCGTTCTTCGATCCGATGGGTGGCCACGAGGGCGGCCCGACTTCCGGATTCCTGAATTTCGTCGCGATCGCGCTGTTCGTGACAGCCGGCGGGCTGCAGGTGCTCGTGCAACTGTTCGCGCAGTCGTACGCCTGGTGGCCGATCGGCTCGCTCGGCCCCGATTTCTCGTCGATGCTGCAGACCTTCATCGTGCGGCAGACCGACACGATCTTCGAATGGATGGTGAAGCTCGCCGCGCCGGTCACGATCGTGCTGGTGCTCGTCGAGCTCGGCGTCGGGCTGGTCGGGCGTGCGGTGCCGCAGCTCAACATCTTCGTGTTCTCGCAGCCGCTGAAGAGCGCGCTCGCGATGCTGATGATGATCCTGTTCCTGCCGGTGGTGTACGCGTCGCTGCATGCGCTGCTGAGCCCCGACAGCGGGTTGATGGCGCTGCTGCGCGCGTTGTTCGCCGCGCACGGCGGCGGCTGAGCGCGCGAGAGCCGACATGGCCGAAAAGGACCAGAAGCCGACCGCGAAGCGCCTGCGCGAGGCGCGCGAGAAAGGCGACGTGCCGAAAAGCGCGGAAACGGTGTCGTCGGCGTTCTTCGTCGGCGTGTGCGTGGCGCTCGCGGTGGGTATCGGTTCGCTGTTCGCGCGGTTGCAGGCGTTGTTCCGGCTCGTGTTCGACGCGGTGGGCGCGGCCGATCCGGCCGCGCGGCTCGCGGTGCTGATCGACGGCGCCGCGCGCGACTGGGCGATGCTGTCCGCGCAGATCGTCGCGGCCGGGCTGCTGGCGGGGTTGCTCGCGGGCTTCGTGCAGGTGGGCGGCGTGATGGCGTGGAGCCGCCTCGTGCCGCAGTTGTCGCGGCTCAACCCGGCCGAGGGGATGAAGAACCTGTGGTCGCTGCGCAACCTCGTCAATCTCGCGAAGATGCTGCTGAAGACGGCGCTGCTCGTCGCGACGCTCGGCTGGCTGATCGTCGAGTCGCTCGATCCGTCGGTGCAGTCGGGCTTCACGCGGCCGGTCTCGATCCTCGCGCTGATCGTGAAGCTGTTGATGCTGCTGTTCGGCTGGGCCGCGCTGATCTACATCGTGATGGCGCTGATCGACATCGTGCACCAGCGGCACGAGTTCAACCAGAAGATGAAGATGTCGATCGACGAAGTGCGGCGCGAGCACAAGGAGGACGAGGGCGATCCGCACATCCAGGCGAAGCGCCGCCAGCTCGCGCGCGAAGTGCAGTTCGCGTCGCTGCCCGACCGGATCGGCTATGCGTCGGTGGTCGTCTATTCGCCGCGCGTCGCGGTCGCGCTCTACTACGGCGGGATGGGCTCGCTGCCGTGGGTACTCGCGCGCGGCGAGGGCGACGCGGCCGAGCGGATCGTGCGGCTCGCCCGCGACGCGCTGCGCCCGACGCTCGCGAACGTCGGGCTCGCGCAGGCGCTGTACGAGACGACGCCCGAGAACGGCACGATCCAGCCGCAGCATTTCCGCGAGGTCGCGCAGTTGCTGAAATGGGCGACCGGCGCAGGTTGACGGCGGCGTGGCGTGGCGGCGTTGCCGTCGGCATACGGCCCTTTTTTCATCCGCAACGCTTGCCGGCCAACTCACCGGATTCGATATGGCCCCTTGCGCGACCCTCCGCACGCGGCACTTGACGTCCATTTTTTTCCGGACGGTGCCGACATTCACTGGTGAATTATTGCTGATTTATTTCTTCGTAATATGGCTCGACCGTCATGCCCGACGGCGGGCCGCGAGGTTGCGCGGTGCGTGACGGAACTGGTCAACAGGGGCAGACAAATCAATGTGCGGAATCGACGGCTTTCTGAATAGCGTCGCCTTCGATGAGGAGACAGCGCGCGGCACGCTCGCGCGAATGACGGCGAGCCTCGCGCATCGCGGGCCGGACGGGCAGGGGATCTGGGTCGACCCGGAAGCCGGCATCGCGCTCGGCCACCGGCGGCTCGCGATCGTCGACCTGTCGGTGCACGGCCGGCAGCCGATGGCTTCCGCGTGCGGCCGCTACGTCCTCGTCTTCAACGGCGAAATCTACAACCATCGCGAACTGCGCGCGGAGCTCGAGCGTGCGGGGCGCGCACCGGCGTGGCGCGGCCACTCCGACAGCGAGGTGCTGATCGCGGCGATCGTCGCGTGGGGCGTCGAGGCCACGTTGCGCCGCGCGACCGGCATGTTCGCGTTCGCGCTGTGGAATCGCGCGTCGCGGGTGCTGACGCTCGCACGCGACCGGATCGGCGAGAAGCCGCTCTACTACGGCCGGATCGGCGACGCGCTGGTGTTCGCGTCCGAGCTGAAGGCATTGCGCGGCTACCCGGGCTTCGACGGCACGGTCGACCGCGACGCGCTGTGCCTGTACCTGCGCCAGTCGAGCGTGCCCGCGCCTTACACGATCTATCGCGGCATCCGCAAGCTGCCGCCCGGCACGTACATCCAGTTCGAACATGCGCGCGACACGCCGCGCCTGCGCGCGTACTGGACGCTCGAACAGGCGATCGAGGCGGGCCGCGCGCAGCCGTTCGAAGGCACCCCCGACGAAGCCGTCGGCCAGCTCGACGCGATCCTGCGCCAGGCCGTCGCGCGGCAGATGGAGGCCGACGTGCCGCTCGGCGCGTTCCTGTCGGGCGGCGTCGATTCGTCGGCGATCGTCGCGCTGATGCAGGCGCAATCGGCGACGCCGGTCGACACGTTTACGATCGGCTTCCACGAGGCCGGCTACGACGAAGCCGGTTATGCGAAGGCCGTCGCGCGCCATCTCGGCACGCGCCATACCGAGCTTTACGTGACCGCCGACCATGCGCTCGGCGTCGTGCCGAAGCTGCCGTCGATCTACGACGAGCCGTTCTCCGATGCGTCGCAGATCCCGACCTTTCTCGTCTCCGAACTGACGCGCCGGCACGTGAAGGTAAGCCTGTCCGGCGACGGCGGCGACGAGCTGTTCGGCGGCTACACGCGCTATTTCCTGACGCCGCGCCTGTGGCGCAAGCTGCATCGCGTGCCGGGCGCCGTGCGCGCGCGGATCGCCGCCGCGTTGCACGCGCTGCGGCCCGACCACGCGGACCAGCTGGCAGCCGTCGCGCAGGGCGCGTGGGGCGGCGGCGTGGAGGCGCGCGAATCGACGTCGCGCATCGGCGATCGCCTGCACAAGCTCGGCCATGTGATGACGGCCGAAAGCCGCATCGGGCTGTACCGGCTGCTGATGTCGTCGGTGCATCACCCGGAGCGCATCGCGCTGTCGGGGCAGGAGCCGCCGACGCCGCTCGACACGGTGTCCGCGTGGCCCGCGCATCTGAGCTTCGCCGAGCAGGCGATGGCGATCGACACGCTCACGTACCTGCCGACCGACATCCTCGCGAAGGTCGATCGCGCGGCGATGGCCGTGAGCCTCGAGACGCGCATGCCGTTCCTCGATCATCACGTCGTCGAATTCGCGTGGCGCGTGCCGGCGTCGGTGCGCTTGCCGGAAGGGCAGTCGAAGGCGCTGCTGCGCCGGCTGCTCGACCGGTACGTGCCGTCCGCGCTGATCGACCGGCCGAAGCAGGGCTTTTGCGCGCCCGTCGACCACTGGCTGCGCGGCGCGCTGCGCGACTGGGCCGAGGCGCTGCTGCGGCCGTCGCGCCTGCGCGAAGAAGGCTTCTTCGATGCGGCGGCGGTCGAGCGGCTGTGGCGCCAGCACCAGACGGGCCGGATGAACTGGCAGCACCAGCTGTGGACGGTGCTGATGTTCCAGGCGTGGCTGGAGGCGCAGCGCGCGGCGTGACGGCATCGTCGTGCCCGCCGCCGTGACGCGCGGCGGGCCGACCGTCATCCGACCACCAGCGGCGTGCCGACCGGCAAGTGCGTGGCATCGCGCGCGGCCGACGGATTGAGCTGCAGGATTTCTTTCAGCGCACGCGCATCCTGTTCGCCGCGCGTCATCGCCTGCTGGTCGGCACGCGATACGTGCGCGGCGTCCAGCAGCGACTGGCGATGCTGGTCCGCGATCACCCATAGCGAATCGCCGTCGACGACGATGTAGGGCTGCGGGGCGTTCGACGGCGACGGCGGGTTCGACGGCGTGCCTGGCGACGGTTGCGGTCGGGACGGCGAGGCGGCGCTCGCCGAAGGCGACGGCGGCGCGCTCGGCTGCGCCGCATGCGTGGCGGGCGCCGGGTGTCCCGGCGTGGCGGCCGACGACGGCGCGACGGCGTGCCGGGTCGCCCCGCCGCCCGGCTGCTGCGTGCCGGATGGCGACGCCTTGCCGTCGTCGTCCTCGAATGCGGTGTAGATCCACTTGCCGACATAGATCAGGATCGGCGCGACCATGAGCGACGTCGGAATCGAGCCGGTGAGCCGCTTCGGCAGGTTCGGGAAATGCGTGTCGATGCGCGCGAGCGCGAGCAGCGTCGCGGACGACAGCGACGAAATCGCGATCGGCAAGTCCGACTGGATCGCGGGATGCGGGCCGACGAATGGCGCGATCGCACCGCCGGCGATGCTCGCGAGATCCGACATCAGGTCGATGCCCCGCACGACGCGGCTACGCCGTTCGATGCTCAGGTGCGCGAACGCGCTGCCCTGCACGAGGCCGGTATACGTGATGCCGAGCAGCGCGCCGGCCGCGCCCAGCGCCGGCACCACCGACGGATTCTGCAGCAGCGCATGCAGCGACAGCTCGCCGAGGCTCGCATAGCCGGCAATCGCGGCGGCGCGTCCGGCCTTGCCCATGAAGCGGCGCGGATTGCCGTAATGCAGCTGCTGGATCGAGGTGCCCGCGAGCACGCCCTGCATCTGCTGGAGCATGTCGTTGGCGATCATCTTCGTGTATTCCAGCGTCTTGTCCGCCGGCAGCGACGCGGCCTTGTGCAATTCCAGCTGGAGATGAATCTTCGCCCGCGCGCTCTCGGCGAGCAGGATCAGCGACGCGTTGCGCTGCTCGGCATGCATCTGGTGCGCGTCGAGCTGATTGTTCAGGCCGTCGACGAAGCGGTCGATCACGCGATCGAACAGCCGCGGGTCGCCGCTTTGCAGCGCGCGCACGGTGTCCTGGTGCACGGCCTGCACGAGCCGGCCGGTCCGCACGCCGACGAACGCCGCGTTCGCGGCCTGCTTGAACTTGTCCGGCGTCAGGCCGAAGTGATGGACCGCGAAGCCGGCCCCCGCGCCGATCGCGATCGACAGCAGGTTCTTGCGGTTCAGCAGCGCGGCGATCCAGCTGTCCGGCTGATGCAGGCGCAGCGCATGCAGTTCCGCGGCCGCGGCGAGCGGATCGTCCGGACGCATCGGCTCGTTCGTCTGCGCGCTGACGAGCCGGCTTTCGCTGATCGGCTGCGTATCGGCCGCGACGAGCGCGGGCGCAATGACGGTTTCGCGCCAGGCCTGCAGCGGTTCGACACCGGCGCCGCCGCCGTCCGTCGTGACGATCTGTTCCGGCGCCGCGAGCCGCGCGCCGACGTCGGTGAGCCATCGTTCGGTAAACATCCGGGCGGCGTCGCTGGCCGCGGGCGCGCGGCGCGGGTCGGCGGCCCAGCGGTCCGCCGCGAAGCGCGACGTCGCATAGCGGGCGCGATGCAGCAGTTGCGTGGTGTTGCCTTCGTACAGTTGCTGGCGCAACGCCGCCAGCCGCGCGGGCGACATGCCGCGCGCCCGGCCGATGCGGTCGACTTCCGCGAGCAGCAGGCCGTGCTGGTTCATCAGCGTCGTGCGGTCGACGCGGTCGTATACGCGCGTCAGCGCGTCGGCGCCGTGCAGTCGCGCGAGCGTCGGGTCGTTGGCCCTGGCGCGCTCGACGAGCAGCGTCGCGAGCGCGGTCGTCAGTTCCTGGTTCGCGACGAAGTCCGAGCCATGCGTCGCGTACGACAGGCCGACGTGCACCCACGGCAGCGCCGGATGGTCGAGCAGCGATTTCGCGAGTTCCAGGTGGCTCGCGCCGGACGCGGGCTCCGGCACCGTATCCCAGCCGTGGAACGTCACCATCACGTGCGGCGCGGGCTGGCCGAGGTGCGTCCGGTTCCACGATTCGAGCAGCGCGCCGAGCCGCGCGTGGTCGTGATAGCCGGTGTTGGAGCCGGGCTGATGCCGGTGGTCGACGGACGACACCAGCGCCCGCGCCGGCGCCATTTCGAAGCGCAGCAGGAAGCCGGCCTTCGACGACGCATCGAGCCAGTTGTGCACGTATTGCTCGGCCAGGTCGTCGATACGCATCGACTTGCCGTTCGCACCGGTGATCGTGCCGGTCCAGTAGTCGATCGTCGCGTCCTTGTGGTCGCCGATCGACTTCGCGTCGTGCACGACGGCGGGGTCGTGCTTCGCGCCGCGCGTGGCCGCGAGCGTGTGCGGGTCGATCACGATCGTCACGGCCGGCATCACGCCGCCGTGCCGCTCGATCTGCGCGACGAATTTCGCGGGATCGTCGGAGAGCCGGAACGCGCGGCTCATCGGCACCACGCGCTGTTGGTACGCGGGATCGGCGGCGAGGAGGCGCCGGCGCAGCGCGCGATCGGTCGCGAGCGCGGTGCTGAAACGGCTCAGCACCTTTCTTCTGAGCGGGATCGGCGCATAGCGCGAGCCGCCGCCCGACCAGTCGCGCGCGACGTACAGCGGCATGCCGGTGTCGCGCAACGCCTGGGCGTCGGCCATGATCGCGGGCGGCACGCCGTTGACCGCATCGTCGAGTTCGAGCGGCGCGGCGCGCGGATCGCGCGCGTGCTGCACGAGCGCGTCGATCCGGTCGTAGTGCGCGAGCAGGGCCGACGCGTTGCCGTCGCCATAGCGCTGCAGCGATTCGACCTGCGTCGTGCTGACGAGCGACGGCTGATAGGTGCGCACGTCGAGCACCGGATGGCCCGATGCCGCTTGCCCGTTGCGCGCGGCCGCGGCGTTCGCGCGGCGGATCGACTGCAGCGCCGCGTGGCGTTGCGACCGCAGCCGCCGCGCCTCGGTCGCGCCCCAGTCGCGCCGCGCGTCGGACATGTGCGGCGACGGGTCTTTCGCCCATGCGTCGACGGTTGCGAGGCGGGTCTCGAGCGTCTTGAGCCGGGTGCCGCGCGCGTGCTCCGCAAGCGCATCCGGCGCGAGTTCGGTCAGCAGCAGATGGGTATCGCCGCCGTACGGGCCGCCGCCGATCGGCGACGCGTCGAGCGGCACGCCGGGGCTGTCGGGCTTGCGCCAGTTGTCATGCCAGGTCAGTTCGCCTTGCGCGTTGGCCGTGATCACCGCGCGCGGCTTGCCGAGCCGGTACGCGATGCGCTCGCCGCCGCCATACACGTAGATGAAATGCTTGCCGGGCACGAGGCCGCGCGCTTTCGCGAGGCTGAGCAGGTGCACGACGTTGTGACCGCTGAAATCCAGCGCATGACCGGACGCGGCGGGCAGCAGCCCGGCTTCGAACGCGCGGGGCGCCGGCGCCAGCGCGGTGGTCGCGGGCGTGCGCGTGCCGCCGGCGGGCAGCGGGCGCGTGGCTGGCGATGCGCGGCCGAGCGTCGCGATCGCGCGGGCGCGGCGCAGTGCGATCGCGGCGCCCGTGCCGGTCAGCGACGCGAAGCGGCGCCGCAGGCCGTGCATGCCGCTGATCGCCACATGGCCGCCATAGTGCAGGCCGCGGCGCGGCAGGACTTCCGTCTTGTCCTTCTTCGGTGGTCGCGGCGCGTCGAAGCGGTCGCCGACCCGCGCCAGCGTGGCCGGTTCGACGCTGCTGACGAAGAACGTCATGCCGCGCGTGCGGGCCCGCGTGAGCGGCACGCCGTGCAGTTTGCCGTTCGGCCGCAACCGGATGCGGCCGCGCTGCGGATACGCGGCGGCGAGCGGCCGCTCCGTCACGTGAGTCCGTGCATGCGGGGCGTTTTCCCGGTATTGCCAGACACCGGTGGCCGAGTCGTAGCGCGCATGACCGGCGATTTTGCCGGTCGCCTTGTCGACGACGTAGATCGTGTCGGCGTGGCCGGCCGCCGCGACGGCCTGTTTCGCGCGTGCGAAATGCGGCGCATTCGACAGCGCGTCGATCGCATCGACGTACGCGTCGCGCACGCGCCCGTTCCGCGTGAATTCGACCGTCTCGCCTTCACGCGCGGGCTTGACCTTCGCCGGGCCGCCGAGCGCGACCAGTTCGCGGTGCGTGACGGGCGACGCATGGAAATCGAACGCGCGCCGCGCGGCGGCGGTGCCGGCCGGATCGCTGCGTTCCATCGCGCTCGACAGCGCCTGCTTCAGCGCCTGTCGCTCCTCGGCGTTCAGCGCGTTGCCGAGAAAGCGCAGGCGCTGGATCGCGCCATTCGCATCGACGTGCGCCGTCGCGACGAACGTCGGCGGCGCGTCGGGCGTCGGCTGGCCGGCCCGCGCGATCAGCAGCGCCGTGTCGGTGCCGGTCTGCTGCACCAGGTGCCCGAGCGTGGGCGCGTGCTGGCCTTCGGCGCGCGTCAGCGTGCGCATGTCGCGCGCGTCGAGCCACGCGCGTGCGTGCTTCATCGCGTGGCCGTCGACCGCATGGCGGGCGCGTGCCGGCGCGGCGAGCCGTGCCGCGACGGGGCGTCCGGCCCCCGCGCGAACCTGTTCGCCGTAGTACTCGCGATAGGTCGGATTGCCGGGCGTCGACGTGCGCATGTCGCCGAACGTGTCCGCGAGGGCGTCGAGCGCGGCCGGGTCGCGGCTCGTCAGCGCATGCTCGGTCGCCCGGGCGAGCGCGTCGGGCAACGTCGCGTGGGTCGCGATGTCGGGCCCGCCGGCGGCGAGGATTTCGTTGCGGATCGTGTACGCGTTGACCTCCGCGCGCGCATCCGACTTCAGCAGCGCGGCCACGGCGGCTTCGGGGCTGGCGTGCTCGGCGGCCAGCGCGCCGGTCGCGAGATCGACGCTGTGCTGCAGTTCGTGGCCCCACACGAATACGAGCGTGCCGGCGCGGCGCGTATTGCCGTCGAGTACGATCGTGCGCGTGTCCGCGTCCGCGTAATGACCGCCGCCCGGCGTACCGACGCGGATCGTCCAGCCGTCGCTGCGGGCCAGCCGCATCTGCGCGCGGAAGGTCGGCGACTGTCGCGCGATCGCGTGCGCGCGCATCAGCAGCACGCGGCCGCGGAACCGCTGCACGACGCGCCCGAGCATGCCCGGGCGTTGCGCGTACGCGCCGCTTTCGGCGTAGGCGGGATGGGCGAGGCGAATGCGGCCCGTCGCAATGCCGCGCTGGATCGTGTCGATGACGCCGTCGATCCGCTCGACGACGTCGCCTTCCGGGTCCGCCTTGTGCAGTACCTGGCCGGGGTCGTGCAGCAGCACTTCGCCATGGCGGCCGAACAGCACCTGGAAGTCGTACAGCAGCCCGTGCCGCTGCGTGACGTTGCGAATGTTCGCGAGATCGTCGAGACCGCTGCGCCGGACCACGCCGGGCAGGCCGAGCCCTTTTTCCATCGCGGCGCTGCTCAGCAGTGCCGCCGGCTTGTACACGACGCCGACCCGGCCCAGGTGCGAGAACGGTCCGTCGACCGTGCTGACGGGCAGGTCGAGCCGTTTCAGTTCACGCAGGCCGCCCTGTTCGGCGCCGATTTCCTCGTGCGCGACTTCCACGCCGTCCGGCGACGTGTCGCGGAAGAAGCCGATCGCCTGGCCCGTGCCGCCGTCGAATACCGTCTTGTAGAGCCCCGAGCCGACGAGCGGGCCGAGATGGTCGGCGGGATCGACGGTGCGCGCGGGATCGCCCGCGACGTGCAGCTGGCCGCCGGTGACCGACAGCTCGCCGAGCGCGGGCTGCTCGTAAGCGGCCGGCACGTAGCGGTTCATGCCGGACAGGTCGGTCAGTCCGCCGTCTGCGCCGACGGCGTCCGGATGCACCGCGTAGACGGGGCGTTGCCACAGGTTCGCCAGTTGCGCGGCCGCGCCTTCGTTCGCGTGCCGCGCGGCCAGGATCACCACGCGCTGGCCGGCGTACGGCGCATCCGACAGCAGCGAGAAGCCGTGCGGATCGATCGGCCGGCCGTCGGGGCCGAGCAGCGTGCCGTCGGGCTGCGTGTCGGCATGGACGATCGCGAGACGGTCGGCTTCATCCATCGACACGAGGCCGCGCCGCCTGAGCCCCAGCGCGTCGAGCGCCGGCGTCGCGGCGCCGAACGGCGACGCGTTGCGCTCGACGTGCGCGCGCGACCACGCGACGCGCTGCGCCTGGATCTCGCGCATCGAGCGCGGCGCGTCGTCGCGCGGCTTGTCGCGGCCGCCGTGGTCGTTCGGCGGATCGCCCGCATCGCGCGGATGCGCGTCGGCGCGACTGCCGAGATCGACGTCGTAGCGGGCCTCGAATGCATTGAGCTGCCGGCTCGCCTCGGCTTCGAGCGCCTTGCGCGTGTAGCGGCCGCCGCCCGGACGCTTGCCGGCGGCGTTCACGCGCGAACGGTCGCTGCCGAGCAGGCGCATCTGCTGCGCGAGCGTGCCCGACTGTTCGGCGAACGCGCTGACCTGGTTCGGCAGCGGCGCGCCGCCGGCACGCATCTGCACGTCCGGGCGCTTGAGCTTCACGTCGCCGCGCTCGATCCCGCGTTCGAGCAGCGTGATCTGATCGTCGACGTCCGCGAGGGTCTGACGATACGCGTCGCTGTGGGTCTCGATCGGGCCGGGATCCGCGAGCAGCAGCCGGCCGTCGCGATACACGCCTTGCGGATCGAAGTAGAGCCGGTCCTGCTGAATCGCGTCGCGCAGCGTGCGCAGGGTCTGCAGCGATTCGGGGTCGAGCGTCGTCGGCAGCAGGCCGCGCCCGGCATCGCCGGTATGCAGCCCGCCGCGCGGCTGGTACAGCACCGCGACGCGGCCGGCGTGCGAAAACGGGCCGTCCATCGCGACGGTCGGGAGATCGTAGCGACGCCGCAGCAACGCGAGCGCCGCGCGTTCGGCGCCGGCGCTGGCCTGCTGTTCGGCGCGCGTGCTGAAATCCTCGTAGAGGGCGACGACCGCATCCCGGCCGAGCGCGAAGCCGCCCTTGTGCGCGCCGAAGCCGAGCAGCGCGCCAAGATGCTCGTTCAGGTCCACCGGCTTGCCGCTGTCCGCATGGAATACCTGCAGGCCGTCCGCCCGCAGCGGCCCGAGCGCGACCTCCGGATGCGGCGCGGGATCGAAGCGCAGGAAGCCGCTGGTCGCGCGGATCGTGCCGTCCGCCGCGAGCGCGCCGCGCGGTGCGACGAATACCGGACGGTTCCAGACGTTCGCGAGTTCGGGGGCCAGCCCGGCCTCCGCGCCTTCCGCGACGAGCACGATCGGTTCGTCGAGCCGGGACGGCGCCGGCAGCCCGTGGCGCGCGTCGAGCGCGAGTTCGTGGCCGGACAACGGCGTGCCGTCCGGGCGTGTCAGCGGCGCGTCCGGGCGGCCGTTGCGCACGACGAACAGCGTGCGCCCACCATACCTGTGCTGCTCGACGCGGGGCCCGCCGGGCGCGACCGCGACGTCCGCCTCGCGGGCGGCGAAGCCCGGCGCGAGCGGGGAGGATTCGATCGCATGGAGGACGGTCCAGGCGACGCGCTGGCGAAACGTCAGCGGCTCGAGCGGCCCGCCGGCGCCGGTTTCGGCCGGATCGGCGACCCGCCGGTACTGGATCGTCCGCGCGTCGCCGCTGCGGCGATCCGCGCGCGATGCGGTGCGTGCATCCTGGTCGTTCTCGGCGGCGCGTTCGCGCACCTGCGCGGACGAGCGGCCTGCCTGCGCGGTCGCGCGCGACGTCGCGGCGGCCGGCTCGGCCACGGCCGCCGTCGGGTCCGCTGCCGCGCGCAGCGTGGACGGGGTCGCGCGGGCCGCGTTCGTGCGGGCGCCATCGTCGTGCGGCGGCGCGGCCGTCGGCGTGGCGGGCGCCGGGCCCGCGCCGCGCGGCGTGCCGACCTGGCTCGGCGCGCGCAGCTCGATGCCGTCGGACAGCGTCAGGCTGCCGTCCCGGCCGGCCGTGATGCGGCCATCGGTACCATAGCGGTTGAAGCGCGTGCGCTCGAGGGTGCGCCACGAGCCGTCGACGCGTTCCGCGATCGTGATGCGGCCTTCGTGGTCGACGAACGCGGTGGTGCCGGTCTTGCCGCGTGCGCCGGTATTCACCGCATTCGCGCGGCTCAACACGCGGATCGGCACGCCTTCGTAGGTCAGCACGCGCTTGCCGACCATCAGCGTGCCGTCGCCGGCCACGGTCACGCTGCGGCCGTCGATGGTCGCGCGCGTACGGCCGAGCCGCAGCGTGTTCGTCGCCGTGTAGCGGCTCTGGCCGATGCGCACGGTCTGGTCGCCGATCTGCACGGCCTGGTTGTTCAGGTCGCGGCCGCCGAAGCCGCCGGTACGCCGCACGATGCCGGTCGTCACGGCCTTGAGCTTCTGGTGACCTTGCGCGAGGCCGAGATTCAGTATGAACGACGACGCATCGCCGGCGAGCCGGTCCGTATGACCCGTCACCGCATCGTGCACGAACTGCACGCCGGCTTCCGCCGCGCCGCCGAGACCGGTGACCGTCGTCGCGCGCCGCACGAAGGTCGCGAGCCCCTTCGAATCGTTCAGCAGCGTGGCGATCTTGCCGACGCCGCCGACGCCGGCCGGCACCAGGTTCAGGTAATCGGCGCGCGCTTCCGCATCGAGCGGGCTGATCGTGCGATCGTGCTGGATGCGATTGGCGAGGTCGTAGCCGGAGTTCGCGACGGCTGCCGCCGCCGACGTATAGATCAGCCCGGTGCCGGCCACGTTGAGCGCGACGCCGAGCGGCGCGCCGAATACCGTCGCGTCGAGCAGGCCGCCGCCGACTTCGAGCGCGATCCCGCCGAGCAGCATCCCGAGGTTCACGTCGCCGGAACCGAACGTGTGCATCACGCTTTCCCACCAGCTGTCGTCGTGCGCGGTGTTGTGCGGGTCGATCCGCGCGGTGCCGTTCGCGTCGTAGCCGGTCGCGATGTCGAGCGTGCCGTCCGACGACAGCGAGTTGTCGTCGATGAAGTTGTCGATGCTCGAGTATTTCGCGCCCTGATCGTCGACGTAGTGCGTGTCGCCGTTCTCGTTCGTGACCTTGAAGATCGCGCTCGTGACCAGGCCGGCGTCCTTCGACGCATAGACGATCGGCATCACGTTGACGCGCGTGCCTTTGCCGCCGCCCACCTTCAGCAGTTCGTCGCGAACCTTGTCGATCGATTCGAGCTTCTTGCCGTCGCTGAACTGCGCGGCATGCGGGTCGCCGGTCGCGCGGTCCGGCGACAGCCCGATCGCGACGCCGACGAGGTTGCGCTGTTCCGTGGGGTCCAGCAGGCCGAAGTCGATCCGCGTGCCGCGCCGCGTCGCGTCGCCGGCCTTGTCGAGCAGCGACTGCGACAGCTCGCTGCGGTGCGCGCCGAAGAAGTCGGACAGCGCCTTCGCGTAGTCCTTCTGATCGGATTCGGTCTTCGGATTGCGCAGCCGCTCGTCGAGATGCGCGTCGAATTCGTTGAACAGCACCTGCTGATGGAACGTTTCGCTGCGCAGTTGCGCGTGCTGGACGTCCCGGTTCGCCTGATCGAGTTCCGCGAGCGCATCGGCAAGCGGCTTCGCGTATTGATTGACGACGAACGGCACCGGCGCCGTCAACGGGATGTTCTTCGGCGTTCCCTGCGGTGTCGCGACGGAAAACACGCTCGGCGTCGGCCCGATGCCGTGATCGCGGTTCCACTGGTCGTACTGGGCCTGCAGCCCGTCGACCTTGATCTTCAGGTCCTGCTGCTTCGCCTGTGCATCGGTGAGCGCCTGCTTCGTCGCGCGCTCGTTGACGGACGCGGTCATCCGCTCGTCTGCCTGATGCAGCGCGGACGCGATCGTTTTCAGGCCCTTGATCTCGAGCGGCGTCGGATCGTTCGCGATGCACATCGTCCGGTGGTCGTACCGATTCTGCACGCCGGCGGCGATATCGTCGTAGTGGATCGCGAGCGCGTTGCCGTACGCGGCGACATAGCCGTCGTGCGCGAGGCTCGCGGCATCCTTCGCCTTCCACAGCTGCGTGGCCGCGTCTTCGACGCCGAGATCGGCGCGCGGGTCCATCAGCTTGACGCCGGGATGGTCGCGGCGCCATTGCGTCGCGCTCTTTTGCGTGGCGTCGTAGTTCTTCTGCTGTTCGTCGACCTGGCGATTCGCATACAGCATCTGCAGATACCCGCCGCTCACGCGTGCGCTGGCCTGCGCATGGTTCAGCAGGTCCTGCTGCGCGGCGACCGTCGTGCTCATCACGGTCGGCCCGTACTTGCCGGACACCGCGTTGTACGTGCCCTGGATGTCGGCGACCTTCGCCGCGTCGGTCGCCGCATTCAGGCATGCGTTCGCATAGTTCGCGTCGTCGGCGCTCTGCGTCAGTTGCGTCCGGGCCTCGTCGGGCTTCAGCGCCGGCGGCACGTCGATCACGCGATCGAGCGGCGCGAGCTGCTTGTTGATACGCGCGATGCCGGCATCCATCGCATCCGCGTAATCGCCGTTCGACCCATACGACTGCAACTGGGCGAACGCGAGGTTCGAATTCGCGATGTCGGCGTTGTGAAGCGCCTTCGCTTCGGACAGCTTCGCGTCCGCCTTCTGCCACGCGTCGTAGGCCTGCTTCTGCTGCGGCGTCCAGTCGTCCCGCGGCGACACCTTGGCCGGATCGTCGATGCCCGGGACGGCCGCCTTCAGCCGGTCGAGCGCCGCGTTCGCGTCGGCCTGCGCGGAGCCCGCCCGTTTCGGATCGAGCGCTTCGTTGTCGTGATCGGCCTGCTGCGCGTACGCGATCATGTAGCCGGCGTCGGTCGTGACGTCCAGTTCCTTTTCCGCTTTCGCGGTGGCCTGGTGCGCGTTGTCGTAGGCGGTTTGCGCGCTGGCGAGCGCGTCCTTCGTCGTGGACGGATCGTTCTTCGCGTGGGTCAGCGCGGTCTGCTTGTCCTGCTCGTCCTGCAGCGCGTTGTCGTATTGCGTCTGCGCGCCCTGGATCGCGGTCTGCGCGGCTTGGGTCAGCGGATCGTCGACCGTGATGTCGGGCGGCTTGGGCCGGTACTGTTCGGCGAGGCTCCGGATCAGCGAGGTCGCGGACGCGATTTCGGCGTTGGTCGGCTTCGACGGGTCCGTATCGGGCGTGACCTGCACCGTGATCGGCGGCGGCGGGGGCGTGGCGGTCTGCTGTTTCGACGGGTCGCCCGATTGCTGCGCGGCCTGGCTTGCCGCTTTCGCGCGTTCGGCTTCGAGCGTGCGCTCGAGGAACGCCATCCAGTTGGCGCCCATGCCGACGCCGTCGATATCCAGCATCAAACTCTCCCGGTCGCGCCGCGCTCGACGGGGCGCGCATTACGATGCCATTACGGTCAAGCTTGGAGTGTAGAAAGGCATGCGCCGCGGTGACGCAGCGCGTTTCGTAGCGCGCCGCCGATGCGCGCGCGCCGCCGGGTCGTCGCTACGAACGGCGGCGACGCGAGGCGGCGGGAACGAGGGTACGGGCCTGCTTACTGATCGAGACACCGCACGCACAGCCGCTTCGCCTGGTTCGCCGGCAGCCCGCGGCACATCATCACCACCGGACGCGCATGGCACGACGGCGCATCGGCGGACGCGGCGGGCGACGGCAGGCGGCGCGCGCGTTCGGGCGGCGTCGTGGCGGCCGCGGCCATGCGCCGCTGGCGTTCCGGCGGCGGCGTGTCGGTCACGACGGGGATCGGTTCGACGCCGCCTTCGCGCGCATTGCGCTGTGCGCTCGCGACGACGCGGCTCACGTAGCCGCTCGAGAAGCCGGTCGTGAAGTTGCCGCTGTAGTAGCACGACAGCGCCGCGCGCAACGCGGCCTGCGTCGCGCGGCCGGTGCCCGACGAGCGCGCGAAGCACTCGGTCAGGATCGCGCCGCCGGCCTGCAGGTTGCGGCACGGCTCGAACATCGTCGCTTCGTCGAGCCCGTATTTCGCGAAATTGCGTTCGTTGACCTGCGCGAGGCCGACGCTGTAGCTGAAGCCGCGCGACGACAGTTCGCGCGCGGTCGCGCGCGCCTCGTCGAGCGACGCGGGCTGGCGCGTCAGGTGCCCGCCGACCACGCCGATCGCATACGGATTGAAGCCCGACTCGGTACGCACGAGCGCGGCGAGCGTCGCGGGATCGACGTTCGGCGCGCAGGCGCGCGCCAGTTGCGCGAAACCGGCGCCGCCGGCTGCCTGCACGACGCGCGATGGCAGGCACGCGAGCGCGAGCAGGGCCAGCGCGCACAGGCACGCGGCGGCGGTGCGCAGGCGGCGCGCGTTCATCCCGCCCCCGCCACGCGGTACGACAGCACGAGCCCGTGCACGAGCAGCGACCAGCCGTCGAGCGCGACGAACAGCAGCAGCTTGAACGGCACCGAGATCGTGGTCGGCGAGATCATCTGCATCCCGAGCGCCAGCAGGATGTTCGCGACCAGCAGGTCGACGACGATGAACACGATGTAGATCACGAAGCCGATCTGGAACGCCTTCGTCAGCTCGGCGAGCGTGAAGCTCGGCACCAGCACGAGCAGGTCGTCGTCCTTGATGCCGTCCGCGCGGTTCTTCGGCCAGACCGACGTCGCGGTGCGCACGAAGAATTCGCGGTCGCGCTGCCGCGTATGCGACACGAGGAAATCCTTGATCGGCGGCAGCGCGGCATCGGCGAGCGCGCCGATGTCCGAGGTCGACAACTGCCCCGACGCATCGAAGTGGCGCGCCTGCAGCGCATCGCGGATCGACATTCCGACGGGCGCCATGATGAACAGCGACAGGATCAGTGCGATGCCGTTCAGCACGAGGTTCGGCGGCACCTGCTGGATCCCGAGCGCGGAGCGCAGCAGGCCGAGCACGACCACCAGCTTCGTGTAGCTCGTCACCATCAGCGCCGCGAACGGCGCGATGCCGAGCGCGGCGATCACCGCGATCAGCGCGACCGGATTCGGCAGGTTGCCCATCGTTCAGCGCTCGCGCGGCGCGGGTTGCGTCAGCGTGACGACGCGCACGCCGAGCTTCTGGCCGACCGCGATCAGGTGGCCGGTGCCGATCAGCATCCCGTTCGCGACGAGATGGATCACGCTCTGGTTGATCCCTTGCTGCAGCTCGATCACGGCGCCCGGCTGCAGCGTGCTCAGTTCGCCCAGCGGCATCGACGTGGGCGGCAGCTCGAAGCGCAGGTCGACCGCGAGGCCGTCGAGCGAGCGTGGCGCGTCGCCGGGCGGCGCGTCGTGCGTCGTCGGCGCGGCGGAGTCGGTGCGGGTCGGTTCCAAAGGCATCTCCCTGATTCGTTCGACGGTGAGCCGGTTGCCCGACGGCCGTCCGGTGATCTCCCACGCCGGCGCGGCCGGCAGCCGCGCGACGCACAGCAGGTTCTGCTCGTGCGCCTGCCAGCGCTCGATCGCGATGATGTCGCCGCCGACGACGTCGGCCAGCTCGGCCGTCGTCAGCTCGGTGCGGCCGATTTCGAACACGAGCGGCACGGGCAGGCTCGCGTAGGTCGCGCGCGCGTCGGCGAGCGCGGCCGGCGCGGTCGCGAAGAACACGGCCAGCGCGTCCGGCGCGTCGAACAACAGCGCGCCGTGGCAGCGCCACGCGGCGTCGGCGCGTCGCAGCTCGAACCGCAGCGCGGCCGGCGCTGCATCCCAGGCCGGTGCGCCGTCGGGCGGCGGCAGCAACGCCACGCGCTGCCGGGTTGCTGCCTGCAGCACCGCAGCGAGCGGCGCGCACAGGTCGGCGAGCAGCGCCGCGCGGATCACGGCCGGGACCGCGGGGTCGGCCGCGTCGCCGAGCCATTCGGTTTCCGCGACCGGGTCGATCCACAGCGTGCCGGCGGCCGGGCCGACGACGAAGCGGTACGCGTGCGCATCGGCGGCCGGCTCGGCGTCGACGCGCCAGCGCACCTCGTACGCGTGCTCGCCGAGCGTGACCGGGACGGCGCCGGTCGCGCCGTACGCATGCGACAGCCCGCGCGCGGCGGCGGCGGACAGGCGCGGCAGGTAGGGCGACGCGTCGAGCGCGACCGCGGCCGGCACGGCGGCGGACGGCGGGGAAGCGGCGGGCATGGCCCGGTTCGCGGCGTCGCCGGCGTCGGCATTCGTCAGGAACAGCGCAGGCACGGCGGGATCGGGGCGGATTCGGCGTTGGTTCGACGGGTTGTTCTGATGCCGGCGGCGCCGGGGGCGCGCGGCTGCTGCGTCGATTGTAGGGACGGCGATGGCCGTGTGCCGCGCCGGAATCCGTAGTCGCGCACATCGTGCGGAGGCGGCGGGAGCGGGGCGCTACGAAGCGCGACGAAGTGCGGTGGAGCGCGCCCGAGTGCGCCGAAGTGGGCGACGCGACGGCTGGCCTCGAAAGCAACCGCCGCCGGGAGGCGGCGGTTGGGGCGCGACTGGCTGGCGGGCCGGGCGGCGTGGAGGCCGCATCCGGCTGGCAGGCCGCGAGGGGCTGCGAATTCGCGCAGCGCGGTGAGGCAAGCGTGACCGGCGTGCCGCGAGCGGGCGGCGCGCGGGTGAAGCGTTACGCGTAGTCGGCGGCCATCGCGGGTTGCGGCGCGGTGCGCAGCATCGGCGCCGCGTCGTGGCGTTCGACGTGCGTCATCGCCGCACCGAACAGCACCAGCCGATAGCCGACCGCGTAGATCGGGATGATTCGCAGGTTCTTGTCATGTTCGAGCTGCAGCTTCGAACGGATCCGCGAGATATGGGTATCGAGCGTGCGCGACGACACGCCGAGCTCGCGGCCCCATACGGCTTCCTGGATTGCCTGCCGCGGCACGATCTTGTTCATGTTGTCGAGCAGGAATTCGACGACGTCGAATTCGCGCGGCGTGACGTCAACGACCTTGTTGTCGATTTCGATCGTGCGGCGCACGAAGTTGATTTTTATGTTGTCGATGTACAGGTATTTGCAATCCATGGTGGCCCTCGCATGTCCATAAAGGAGTGTTTGCGGGGTCCTGTGCTGCAACTTCCGGGCCAGGGGGCGGTTGTCAGGGGGTAACGGCGGGCGGGAGCGGCGCGGACCGCGGAGCAGCCTTGAATTTAAAAAGAATTTTTAACGCGCAACGCCGGGCGCGTGATGACAGGGCTGGAGCAATGGTGAAGGATTGTTACGTAGCATCGGGCGGGGACGTTACGGGCGTTACGTCTGACGTAACGTGGGGGAGGTGCGGATTTCGGGGGCGGCCGGATAAGGCTTCGGATGGATAACGAACCCTACGTCGAACCCTGCCGGGCTTGCCGGGTTTTCTTTTTGAATCAAATGGTTGGCGAAGATTTTTGCCGACATCGAACCCTACATGGGCAGCCGAAAAAACGCCGGTCACAGGGCACCCCTCGCCCCGCAGCCGGCGTCCCGTCACATCAAGCCTTCGCGCTATCCGCCGAATCGAACGGCAGCACGTAGTGCCGCTTGCCCGTCGCCGCGAAGATCGCGTTCGCCACGGCCGGCCCGACCGGCGCGACGCCCGGCTCGCCGACCCCGGTCGGCGCCTCGGCCGACGGCACGATATGTACCTCGACCTTCGGCATCTCGGCCATCCGCAGCACGTGGTAGCCGTCGAAGTTGCGCTGCTCGACCTGGCCGTCCTTCAGCGTGATCGCGCTGTGCATCGCCGCACCGAGGCCGAAACCGATGCCGCCCTCCATCTGCGCGGCGACGATGTCGGGATTGATCGCGATCCCGCAGTCGACCGCGCACACCACGCGCTCGACCTTCACCTTGCCGTCCGCGTCGACCGAGACCTCGGCCACCTGCGCGACATAGCTCTTGAACGCCTCGGCCACCGCGATCCCGCGCCCGCGGCCCTTCGGCAGCGGCTTGGCCGGATCCCAGCCGGCCTTCTGCGCGGCCAGCTCCAGCACCGCGCGCATGCGTGGCTCCTTCGCGAGCAGGTCGTGGCGGAACGCGTACGGGTCCTTGCCGGCCGCGTGCGCGGCTTCGTCGATGAACGCCTCGACCGCGTAGGCCGTATGCGAGCTGCCGACCACGCGCCACCACAGCACGGGCAGGCCGACCCGGGTGGTGGTGAGCTCGACCGACACGTTCGGCACCGCGTAAGGCAGGTTCGCCGCGCCCTCGACCGACGTCGCGTCGATGCCGTTCTTGACCATGAACGCCTCGAACGGCGTGCCGGCGAGGATCGACTGGCCGACGATCCGGTGGCGCCAGCCGACCAGCCGGCCGTCCGCGGTCAGGCCCGCGTCGAGCTTGTGGAAGTACATCGGCCGGTAGAAGCCGCCCTGGATGTCGTCCTCGCGCGTCCATTGCAGCTTGACGGGCTTGCCGTCCGCGCCGAGCGCCTTCGCGATCGACACGGCCTCGACGACGTAGTCCGACCACGCGTTCGCACGCCGGCCGAAGCTGCCGCCCGCATACAGCGTATGGATCTTCACCTGTTCCGGCTTCAGCCCGGCCGTTTTGGCCGCGTTGCCCTGGTCGACCGTCTGGAACTGGTCGCCGGCCCAGATCTCGCAGCTGGTCGGCGTCAGCTTGACGACCGCGTCGAGCGGCTCCATCGGCGCATGCGCGAGATACGGGAATTCATACGTCGCGCTGATCTTGCGCGCGGCGCCGGCGATCGCCGCATCGGCGTCGCCGTCCTTGCGCGCCGATGCGCCCGGCTTGTCGGCGAGCTGCCGGTATTCGCGCATGAGCTCGTCCGAGCCGCGCTTTTCCGCCTTCGTTTCGTCCCATTCGACCTTCAGCGCGTCGCGGCCCTGTTTCGCGGCCCAGAAGCCCGTCGCGACGACCGCGACGCCGCCCGGCACCTGCACGACCGAGACGACGCCCGGCACGGCCTTCGCGGCGGTCGCGTCGAACGATTTCACCGTCGCGCCGAAACGCGGCGGCCGCTGCAGCAGCGCGACGCGCATGCCGGGGAACGTCGTGTCCAGCGTGAAATGCGCGGTGCCGTTCGATTTCGACGACCCGTCGACGCGCGGAATCCGGTGCCCGATCAGCTTGAAATCGGCCGGCTGCTTCAGCGTGACCTTGTCGGGCACGGGCAGCTTCGACGCATCGGCGACGAGCGTGCCGTACGCGGCCGTCTTGCCGCTCTTCGTGTGCGTGACGACGCCGTTGGCGGTGGTCAGTTCGCCGGCCGGCACCTTCCAGCGGGCCGCCGCGGCCGACACGAGCATCGCGCGCGCCTTGCCGCCGGCCTCGCGCAGTTGCTGCCACGAGTTCGCCATGGCCGAGCTGCCGCCCGTGCCCTGCATCGTGCCGAACGCGAGGTTCGCATAGCGCTTCGCATCGGCCGGCGCGCTTTCGACGCGCACGCTCGACCAGTCGGCGTCGAGCTCCTCGGCGACGATCGTCGCGATGCCCGTATAGGCGCCTTGGCCCATTTCCACGTGCTTCGCGATGACCGTGACGGCGCCGTCCGGCGTGATGCGCAGGAAGGCGTTCGGCGCGAAATCGCCGGCCGGCGCGGTGGCGGCGAGCGCGCGGCGGCCGAGGCCGGCCCAGTCGAAGCCGATGGTCAGGCTGACGGCGGCAGCGGCCCCCGCGGCCTTCAGGAACGTGCGGCGCGACGGACGCACCGAACCGGGGTTGTCGAGTTCGATCGTCATGGTCAGGCTCCCAGCGTCGCGGCCGCGTCGTGGATCGCGGCCCGGATGCGGGCGTAGGTCGCACAGCGGCAAAGGTTGCCGTTCATCGCGGCGTCGATGTCCGCGTCGGTCGGCTTCGGGTTCTGTTCGAGCAAGGCGGTGGCCGACATGATCTGGCCGGACTGGCAATAGCCGCATTGCGGCACCTGCAGCTTGACCCACGCGGCCTGCACGGCCTGCGCGGGCTTGCTCTGCAGGCCTTCGATCGTCGTGACGTGCTTGCCCGCGATGCCGGCGAGCGGCAGCACGCACGAGCGGACGGCCTGGCCTTCGAGATGCACCGTGCACGCGCCGCACTGCGCCATGCCGCAGCCGAATTTCGTGCCGGTCAGTCCCGCGTGTTCGCGAATCGCCCAGAGGACGGGCATCGACGGATCGGCGTCGAGCGTGACGTTCTTGCCGTTCAGGACAAACGAGGTAGGCATGTTGTTGTCTCCGTGGGGAAAACCCGGCATGCGCCGGGTTAGCCGGCAGTGTGCGCGAGGCATCGTTTTTTGCGTCTACCCAATCCTGCAAATTTATTGAACAATCCTGCAAATTCCCCGCACGCCGCGAGCCGTTTCGCTATGCTCGCGCGACACGGGAAATCATTCGAGGAAGCGTCATGGACATGACCGATATCGTGGCGTCGCGCGAATCCGGGCGGCGCGAACTGGCGTCGCTGATCGGCCGTTTCGCGCCCGCGGACGGCTCGCACTCGACCGCCGTGCCGGGCCTGATGCTGCATCGGCACACGCGGCCGGTCGATCTCGGCTGCGGCGTATCGCGCGCCGCGCTGGTGATCGCCGCGCAGGGCGCGAAGCGCGTGATCGTGGCCGGCCAGGCTTACGAATACGACACCCACAATTGCCTGATTACGTCGATCGACTTGCCGATCCTGTCGCGCGTGACGCGTGCGTCGCCGGATGCGCCGTACCTGTGCCTGTCGCTGACGCTCGACCCGCAGCGCATCGTCGAGCTGGCGGCCGAGATGCGGCTGCCCGAGCCCGACGCGGGCCCGGAGGGCGAGGGGATCGCGCTCGCGGAACTGACGCCGCCGCTGCTCGATGCGGCGTTGCGGCTGCTGCGGCTGCTCGATACGCCGGCCGACATCGCGGTCGTCGCGCCGCTGATCGAAAAGGAAGTGCTGTACCGGCTGATGATCAGCGGGCAGGGCACGCGGCTGCGGCACATGGCGATCGCGGGCAGCCAGACGCACCGGATCGCGCGTGCGATCGAATGGATCCGCGATCACTTCGCGGAGCCGATGCGCGTCGAGTCGCTCGCGCAGGCGGTCAACATGAGCGTGTCGTCGCTGCACCATCATTTCAAGCACGTGACGACGCTGAGCCCGTTGCAGTACCAGAAGCAGCTGCGGCTGCACGAGGCGCGGCGGCTGTTGCTGCGGCAGGGCGGCGACGTCGGCTCGGTGGCGGCCGTGGTCGGCTACGAAAGCGCGTCGCAGTTCAGCCGCGAATACAGCCGGCTGTTCGGCGCGCCGCCGATGCGCGACGTCGTGCATCTGCGCAAGAAGGAACTGCTCGGCTAACGGCCGGCCGCTCGCCGATCGTCATTTCGCGACGACCGTCGTCTGCAGGTACGCCGGCGCGATCCGCCAGTCCGGCACATAGTGCGCGGGCCACGCGCCGGGCGTGTCGACCGCGTTGAAGTAGACCACCGCCTTCAACAACGGATAGCGCCACAGCGAGCGCTGGAATTCGTCGAGTTCCGCACGCTTGCGCGCATTCGACCCGTCGACGCCGAGCTCCGCGACCATCACCGGCAAGCCGTAGTCGGCCACCCGTTCGTATTTGGTGCGCAGGATGCTCGCGGCCGAGAACCGGCCGCCGGGCGGCCAGATCGCGCAGCGCGGGCAGTCGAATACCGACAGGCCGACTTCGTCCACATAGCCGCGCCCCGGGAAATAGTCGCCGAGATTGCGGTTGCCGGCCGGCGACCACACGAAGCGGATCTGGTCGGTCATCGTGCGGCACGCGGTGACGACGCGCCGGTACGCATCGACGTAAGCCGAGGCATCGCCGACGGCCCACGGATAGCGTCCGGTGTCCGTCTCCATCTCGTGGCCCCATCGCACGAACACCGGCCCCTTCAACGCGGCGAGCGCCGAGCAGGTCGCGGCGATCCGCGCGTCGTAGCGGCCGCGCGCGATATCGGCGAGCAACGTGCCCGGTCGCGTGCCGTCCGCCGCCCACGGCTCGACGGTCAGCATCAGCGAGCGGTTGCGGGCTTGCGCGGCCCGGTATGCGTTGCCGATTTCCGCGTCGATATCGGGCGCGTTCCACGACACGAATACATGATCGAATGCGATGCCCGGCGCGGCCGCGAGCGCGTCGTCGGGGTCGTAGGCGCCAAGCGCGGGCTGCTTCACCGGCTCTCCCGCCGCGGGTTCGACCATCGCGACGACCGGCACGCCCGAGCGCCACATCATCGCCTGCCAACCGTGCGGTGCGCGCAACCCGATGGCCGTCAGCAGCATCGCCAGCGCGAAGACGAACAGCGCGTTGCGCACGGGCAGGCGGCTGACGAACATCTGCGTGAACGTCGACGCGTCGAGTCCTTGCTCCTTGCCGTGATGCACGGCGATGACGGCGGCGATCACGAAATACAGGATGCCCGTCAGCGTCGAGAACAGATAGAAGCCGGCCGCGTTGCGCGGATTCTCGATCGCGACCACCGGCAGGCTGCAGAACAGCGAGATCAGCAGGTAAGGCGCGACGACGCGCAGCGGCGCGTCCTGCTCGACCATGCCGCCCTTCGGCGTGACCTTGAACGGAAATTCCCTGCCGCGCACGCAGTCGAGCAGCGCCGACACGCAGCCGAGCACGACCCACGGCCAGCGCGCGAACACGAACGTGAGCCCCTCCCACGACAACAGCTTGGTATTCAGCGGCCGGCACGACTGCGTCGAATGCGTGGCCCACGTCACGACGCACAGGATCAGCACGGTGAGCGGCAGCGCGTAGGTGAGGTACGTGAGGTAGTCGACGTGCGCCCACACGCGGCCGGTCAGCAACGCGACGACCGGAATCACGACGCTGCCGGCCATCGCGAGCGCGCACAGCGGATACCACAGCTGGCAGAACAGGAACTGCGCCTTCAGCTTCAGCGGCAGGCCCATGAAATAGCGGCGCGTGTAGCGCAGCATGATGATCATCACGCTCTTGGACCACTGGAATTCCTGCGTCGCGAGATCGCCGAACGTGCGCGGTCCTTCGCCGTTCGCGATCGCGTTCAGCGCATGCATGCCGCGCCAGCCCTTCGCGTTGAAGATCATCGTGGTCGAGTGATCCTCGGCGAGTTCGGGCCCGAGCCCGCCGATCTCGCGCAGCGCGCGGCAGCGCACCGCATAGTGCGAGCCGATGCACAGCGGCGCGAGGCCGCCCGCGTAGCCGGCCTGCATCGTGCCGTGCAGCGGCCCTTCGACGTTGACGCGGCCGCGCGCGCTCCAGCTGCCGGCCGCATTGCTGTCGCAGATGCTCGGGGCCGACACGTAGCCGACGTCCGGATCGACGAACGGCCGGAGCATTTCCTCGAGATAGGTGCGGGTCGGCACGTGGTCGGCGTCGAGCTGCGACACGAAATCGTAGTTGTCGTAGCCGACCCGGTCGTAGAAGTACGCGAGATTGCCTTCCTTGCAGCGGGTCCGGCGCGGCCAGCTCGCCCGGTGATACGCGGCGATGCCGCGCCGCGTCGACACGAACACGCCGTGCTCGCGGCACCAGTCGAGCGTGGCGGGCGACGGGTCTTCATCGGCGAGCCACGTGTCGTGCGGATAGGTCTGGTCGAGCATCGCGAGCAGCGTCGTGCGCACGATGTCGAACGGCTCGGACGGCGCCTTGGTGACGACCATCGCGACGCGCCAGTCGCGCGGCACGGGCAGCGCGGGGTTCGGCACGACCGCCGAGCGGATGATGAAGATGAAATAGCCGGGAATGAAGGTGGTCCAGAACAGCACGAAGCAGTTGACGCCGAAGCGGAACGCATCGACATAGTGCTCGTCGCGCAGCCACCAGCGCCAGAAGATGCCCAGCGCGACGAACCAGCCCAGCGCGAGGATCTGGAACACGATCCGGGTCCCGCTGTCCATCAGCGGGACCACGAACGGAACCGCCGCGTGCCGCGCATCGGCGCGACCTGCTTCGGTGTCCGGAGCGTCCGTGGTATCGGCGGTATCCGGCGCAAGCGCACCGGCAGGCGACGCAACCAGCTTCTTCATGGTGCTCTCCCGTCAAGGTCGGACCATCAGTGCTGAAGCAGGCCGCGCTGCGGCCGGGTGTCCGCGTTCGCGTTCGCGGGTTCCGCGGCCGGGTCTGCCGGCGAGCGCTCGCCGCACGAGCGGCCCACGCGTTCGTAGCGGCGAAAGCCGCTGTCGGCGGCCCGCCGTTCGCTGAACAGGTTGCGCATGTCGAGCATCACGGGGTCGGCCATGTGATCCGCGAGGTCGGCGAGATCGAGCGTCTCGAACGCCTTCCATTCGGTCATCACGACGACGGCATCGGCGCTGCGTACCGCATCGACCGCGGAGCCTTCCATGAACACCTGCGGCAGCAGCCGCGACGCCTCGTGCGGACGCGCCGGGTCGTACGCGCGGATATGTGCGCCGGCGCCGACGAGCAACTGGATTACGTCGATGCTCGGGCTTTCGCGCACGTCGTCGGTCTGGCCTTTGAAGGTGAGGCCGAGCACCGCGATGCGCTTGCCCTTGATCGAGCCGCCGCACGCGTTCTCGATGCGCCGGAGGATCTGCTCCTTGCGCAGCGCGTTCGATTCGATCGCCGCGCTGACGATGCGCAGCGGCACCGCATGCTGGGAGGCCGTCGCCTTCAGCGCGCGCGTGTCCTTCGGGAAGCACGAGCCGCCCCAGCCGGGGCCGGCTTTCAGGAACGACGCGCCGATGCGCCGGTCGAGGCCCATCCCGTTCGCGACCAGCTCGACGTCGGCGCCGACCGCTTCGCACAGGTCGGAGATCTCGTTGATGTAGCTGATCTTCACCGCGAGAAACGCATTCGCCGCGTATTTGACGAGTTCGGCCGTCTCGATCTCGGTCGCGAGCACGAGATGGCCGGCCGCTTCCAGCGGCGCGTAGATCGCCTTCATGATCTCGATCGCACGCGGATGCTCGGCGCCGAACACGATGCGATCGGGATGCATGAAATCGTCGATCGCCGAGCCTTCGCGCAGGAATTCCGGATTCGACGCGATCGCCGCGTCGACGCCGTCCGGTGCGCAGCAGTCGACGATCTGCGCGACGATCCGGTTGGTGCCGACCGGCACCGTCGACTTGGTGACGATCACCGCGAAGCCGGTCAGGTTCGCCGCGATTTCCCGCGCCGCCGCCTCGACGTATTGCAAATCCGCGTGGTCGGTGCCGGGCAGCGTCGGCGTGCCGACCGCGATGAACACCGCATCGCGATCGCGCACGCTGGCGGCGAGGTCGCTGCTGAAGCGCAGCGTGCCGCGTTCGACGTTGCGGGCGACGACGGCGTCGAGACCCGGTTCGTAGATCGGCATGCGGCCTTCGTTCAGCGCGTCGATCTTGCCGCGATTGTTGTCGATGCAGACGACGTCATGCCCGAGCTCGGCAAGGCATGCGCCGCTGACCAGGCCGACGTAGCCCGTACCGACGATGGCGATCCGCACATTCATGGTTGTTCCCCTGGGTGGCTTGTGACGACGCTTGCGTCGTTACCTGCTGGATTCGCGTTGCCGCTCCTTCTGAAACCACGCCGCAGCGTGTTCGACCATCGGCTCGATCGCGGTGAAGCGGGGCCGCCAGCCGAGCACCCGCGCGGCCATCGTCGCGTCGGCGTACAGCGCGGGCGGATCGCCCGGGCGGCGCGCGGCCAGCACCGTCGGCACGCGGCGGCCGGTCACGGCCTCGACCGCGCGCAACGCGGCGAGCACCGACGTCCCGTTTCCGGTGCCGAGGTTCAGCGCGACGCTCGGGCCGCCGCCGCACAGATAGGCGCTTGCCTTCAGGTGGGCGTCGGCAAGGTCGCTCACGTGCACGTAGTCGCGAATCGCCGAGCCGTCCGGCGTCGGGTAGTCGGTGCCCATTACCCGGAATGCGTCGCCGGTGCGCAGCGCCGCGCGGATCGCCAGCGGCAGCGCGTGCGTTTCCGGTGCGTGGCATTCGCCGATCGCGCCGTCGGGGTCCGCGCCCGCCGCGTTGAAGTAGCGCAGCGCGATCCATTTCAGCCCGTACGCGCGTTCGAAATCGGCGGCCATCCGCTCCATCGCGTACTTCGTGAAGCCGTACGGATTGATCGGCCGCTGCGGCGTGCGTTCCGAGATCGGCAGCGTCTCCGGAATGCCGTACGTCGCGCACGACGACGACATCACGATCCTGCCCACGCCGGCTGCGCGCATCGCGCTCAGCAGCGTGCAGGTGCCCGTCACGTTGACCGTGTAGTAGCGCTCGGGCGCGAGCACCGATTCGCCGACGTAGGCGAGCGCGGCGAAATGGATCACGACGTCGGGCCGGTGCGCGGCGAGCGCGTGCGACAGCGCATCGCCGTCGAGGATGTCGGCCGCGACGAGCGGCCCCCAGCGGACCGCGTCGCGATGACCGGTCGACAGGTTGTCGTACGCGACGGGCTCGTGTCCCGCTTCCGCGAGCGCCTTGCACGTATGGCTGCCGATATAGCCCGCTCCCCCTGTCACGAGCACTTTCATGCGACCGCTCCGGTCCCGCGCAGCACCGGCGCGAGCCACAGTTCGCGGCTGAAATAGTCGACCGTGCGGCGCAGGCCTTCGTCGAGATCGATCGCCGGCCGCCAGCCGAGCTCCGTCGCGGCGACCGAAATGTCGGGCTTGCGCTGGTGCGGATCGTCGATCGGCAGCGGCCGGAACACGATCTCCGAGGTCGAGCCCGTGATCGCGAGGACTTGCTCCGCAAGTTCGATCATCGTGAATTCGCCGGGATTGCCGATGTTGACCGGTGTGCCGACGTTGCGCGGGGCGTCCATCAGGCTGAAGAAGCCGTCGATCAGGTCGCTGACGAAGCAGAACGAGCGTGTCTGCCGGCCGTCGCCGTAGATCTCGAGCGCGGCGCCATTGAGCGCGGCGACGATGAAGTTCGACACGACGCGGCCGTCGCGCGGCGACATGCGCGGCCCGTAGGTATTGAAGATGCGCGCGACGCGCACGTCGACGCCGTGCGAACGGTAGTAGTCGTAGCACAGCGCCTCGGCCGCACGCTTGCCTTCGTCGTAGCACGCACGCGGGCCGATCGTGTTCACGTTGCCGCGATAGGTTTCCATCTGCGGATGGACGCCGGGGTCGCCGTAGATCTCGCTGGTCGACGCCTGGAACACGCGCGCGCCGGTCCGGCGCGCCAGCGCGAGACAGTGGTTCATGCCGAGCACGTTCGTCATCATCGTGTGGACCGGATCGATCTGGTAGGTGGGCGGGGAGGCCGCGCACGCGAGATTCCAGATTTCATCCACCTGCAGCTGCGGCAGGCCGAGCGACACGTCGCCCTTCACGAATTCGAACCGGCCGGACGCCTTCAGGTCGGCGACGTTGAGCTTGCGTCCCGTCAGCAGGCTGTCGACGCAGGTGACGAATGCGCCTTCCATGACGAGCCGTTCGCAGACGTAGCTGCCGAGAAAACCTGCGCCACCCGTCACCAGTACGCGCCGGCCGGCGCGCGTGTCGATCGCGACCCTGTCATTCATCGCTTTCTCCTTCGTCGAGCATCTCCAGGAACCACACGTCGATGTACTCGACGGCGTCGCGCACCCGTTCCATCCCGCTGCACGGGTATCGCTTCGGCGGGCGCCGGTCCGCATGTGCCGATGTCGACGAAGCGCCGCGACAGGCGCTCCGGTTTCGCTGACAACCCCGTTGATGCTTGAACGACGCAAGCGTCGATCGATCGGTGGTGATCTTCATCGCCTTTTCCCCGACACGCTGATTGACGAGGGGCCGCCGCTTGTATGTCGTGTGCCGTGGCGTGCCGCTCGGTGAGAGCCGGACATCAGGCAATCGGCATGCCATGAATGACGAAGTCCCGCTGGATGCGGGCGTGGCCGCGCAATGGCCGTTCGGCACGCGCGTTTGTGTTTCATGCGTGAATCGTGGGGACAGGGAAGCGCCCGTGGCGATCGCGGGATCGATACGGTTCGATACGACGAAACGCGCGTCGAATCAGGCTTTTAAGACATTGAAGGCGTGAAAGCGGTTTTTAATCGGCATGTTTCAGTGATGAGAATTAGGCGGATAACCGATCGAAAACGTCTCTTCAATGAATTGCTCATCGAGGCCAGGCGGTGAAAGGTGAATCGAACGGAAATGAAAAATGATGCGTACGTTTTTGCCGGGATCGCGGGTTTACATTTGTTTTAATTATTACGCCTGCAACGTGCCGGAAGGCAAGCTTTTTTCACCGGATGATCGTGTGGGTATTTTCACGGATGAATCAAATTCGTTTCGTATTTCGGGGTGAACCCGTGTTCCGGTCGTATCGGCGGCCGTTCGGCGGGGATCATCGAGCGCCGGGATCCCCGTCCGCCGGGGGGGATGGACGGTTGCCGGCATGCCGCAACACGCGGTTTGTCAGTGGAAACGCGCGAACCGTGGGCCGGGTGTCGACGGCCGCTTCTCAAGTTTGAAACAACCGTTCGCAGGGGCGTCCGGGGCGCCTCGGCACGCCGGATTCGTCCGTCAAATCACGGCATTACGTCGCAGTGTTCAATGATCGCTGCCAACTGCATCCCGTTATCGCGATACATTCCTGAAACAAAAAATGCCGTTCCGGGCGAAATCGTCAGGGCTGGCGGTCGCATGCGGCGCGCAATGCTCGGTGGAATATCGCGTGGCATGCGGTTTGCGGCATGGGACGCACCGGCGAGCGGTCGACACGTTGCAACAATGATGTGGGGGCGGCCAGTTCGTCACGAGCCAGTCGGGGAAGCGGCGATGAACACTATAAGCAGTGGCTTGATCCGCGCGTTTCTGGCGGACCACAGGGGTAGTCGGCACGATCGGGGTGTGGCTTGCGGCGCAGTGCCAGCGTCGCCGGTTGCGCCTTGCAGATTTCCTGCCCTCCGCGCGCGCCGCGTGCTGGAGCGGTTGTCGCTTCGCGCGGCAACCCGGCGACAGCGGCGCTCGACTTCATTCAGCGTTCCCGGATGGGGCATGCCGTTCGTGCCGAACAGCGTGGCGCCGATTCCTCTTCAACCGTGCAGAGCCGTTTCGATCGCGCCGGGTCAGTGCCGGCACCGGCCGGACTAGATCGAACGCGCGTCGGCCGGGTTATCCGGAAGGCCTTTCTTCGTCAGCTCAGGGAGCAGACATGTCGTCTGGCTGCAATGCAGGCCCGTCGTCGCCCGGATGAAGGGCGCACGTCGCACGGGCGCTGAATTTTGCGGTTGTAAATATATTCGCTGATTTTCAATTCCGGAAACGGGTGCCAGTGCCGGCATCGGTTTTCGACGGGGTATTGAAAATCGCGGGCCGGAAAGACGTGCTCGCCATTCCGGTTAATTTCATCAATGGTGTTTTGAGAGCATTTTAATGTTCATAAAAATAATAGAAAACACCTACTCAGAAATTTTGGACAACTTAAAAACATAAAACTAGACTTCGTCTGGCCAAAAATAAAAACGCCATTTACGAGTAAGCAATAGATTATTTATTAGATAGTGATCCTTATTTTTAAGGATTGCTCGAGGCAGGAAGATTGATGGCGTGCGATCTTCCATGCTCATTCTCTCCACGCCGTTATGGAGTCGACCATGAAGAAGCTTCTGATTGCAGCAGCAGTTCTGGCGGTTTCGGGTGCAGCGTTCGCCGGCAGCGGCACGGTGTCGAGCAGCAACTCGTCGAGCGGTGGCCAGACGATGGCAGGGGTCGCCGGGTTCGGCCACTTCTCCGCGACCGATTCGGGCTCGGCACTCGGCGCAGCCGGCGCAACGGCCGGCGGCGGCAGCAGCGGTTCGATCTCGTACACGAACCACACTCAAACGTCGACGGTCGGCGGCTTCGGCTTCGGCGGCGCACAAGCGGGCGGCAGCAGCGGTGCGAACGCCGGCTCGATCGGCTGGACGTATCACCACTAAGCCGCGACGCGTAGCGTTCGTCATTGGCTGGCGGTACGGATGCCGGGTTTCGTCCCGCGAGGGCGGGCCCGGCTCCGCCACCGTCGAACTTCCTCACAGCAAGGAATTGCTATGAAAGCCAAAGTCATTTTAGCGACAGCGCTCACCGTCATTTCGTCCGCTGCGTTGGCGGCCGGATCGTCCACGACCAACCAGACGCAATCCGTTGCGGCGGGTGTTTCCGGTTCGGTGCTGGTCGGCTCCGGCAGCTATACCAGCAATTCGACATCGACGGCCGGCGCGAATGCAGGAAGTACCGTGACGCCCAGCGGCTCCGCCGGCACGGCGTCCGCTTATCACAACTCGACTTCGACGGCCAGCGGTTCGGGCACGAACGGGGGCGCGTTCGCGGCAGGCGGCGGTATCGGTGCCGCAGGCTCGTTCGCTGGAAACGGCAGCACGAACGAGAACGCGAATGCGCTTTCGGGAGGGGTGACCGCCACGATCGTACTCGGCGCGAACCACTACACGGCCACGGGCGCGAACGACCACGGCAATGCCAACGCGGGTGCCGCGGGATGGACGGGCAGTGGCGGATCGGGCGCGATCGCGGGCTCGAATCACTACAACTCGTCGACCGTGTGGAGTACCGGTCCGGCCGGTTCGCCGTCCGCATCGGGCGGAAGCCAGGGCGACTCGAGCGCGACCGGGAGCAGTCATTAGTCAGGTGTGGGGGGGACCAGTTTCCCAGCGACGCTGGTCTCCTTTCCGCATTGTTGTCACGTAAGGAGTTGGCATGAAGCAGAACCTGATTGCCGCCGCTCTGATGCTCGCGTCTCTGACGGCGTATGGCGCTGACCGTGCTGCCGATGGTGGGCAATCGACTATGCAGACGTCAAACAACCCTGACCAGACAACCAAACCGTCAGAACAACAAACGCTTTCGTCGGGCAGTGCCATCGGCGGACCGGACACCCAGCAGTGGCAGGGCGTGTCGGCCGGCTCGTGGTCCCAGCTGGGCAGCGGCTGGAAGCAGTTCGGGGAAGCAGCGAAAACTGAAGGCATTCAGGGGAATTAGTACGGTTGCCTGGGTGGAGGACAAACCTCGTCCGGAGAGTGAAATGAACAGCAACAGGATCAAGGTGGCATGTGCGGCGATGTTCGCGATGACCACGATCGGTGCACAGGCACAAACCGCCGATTCGACGTCGAGCGCGCAGTCGTCGACATCGTCGACGGCCATCAGCCAGGGCGGCGGCTCGAGCATGAACACGAATACGACCAGCTCGCGCGGCGGCAATGCCACCAGCTCCAGCGGAGTGCGCGGCAGCGGCAATTCGAGCGTGAACGTCAACGTGACGCTGCCGTCCAGCACGGCCGGCGGCAACGTGAGCCCGCAGAGCACGAACGCGCTCGCGGCCGGCGCACCCGGCACCAGCCCGTACAACACCCAGGCGACGGAAAACGTCAATTACTCGGGCACGCAGACGATCAAGACGAACCCGTCGATCCAGGCGCCCGGCCTCACGACCACGCTGTCCGATACCTGCATGGGCTCGGTGAGCGTCGGCGTGTCGTTCCCGGGGTTCGGCGCGACGGGCGGCACGACGCTGGTCGACCAGGCCTGCGTGCGGCGTCTCGATGCGCGTGAATTTCGCGCGATGGGGCTGACCGACGTGGCGCTCGCGCTGCTCTGCCAGAGCGATGCGAACCGGCGCGCGGTGGAAGCGACCGGGCACCTGTGCCCGGGCACGACCGCGCCGCTCGCGCGTTCGAACGTGGCGCCCAGCGTCGAAGCGACCGTCGCGGACGACGTGAAGTATCGCGATCCGATCGTGCGCGACCGGATGGGCCTGCCGCCGCTCGGCTCGGCCGCGCCGGCGCCCGCACCGACGCGCCCGATCGAGACGACGTCGATGCGCGCGGCGCCCGTTTCGGTGCCGGTACCGGTGATGGCGCCGGTCGCCGCGGCTCCGGCCGTCGCCGCGGCTGCTCCGGCCGTCGCAGTGCCGACGGTTGCCGCCGCAGTTCCGGCGGCCGCGGCACCGGCTGCTGCTGCCGCGCCTGCCGTCGCCGCGGCACCTGCCGCGTCGGTGGTACCGGCGGCCGCAATGGCCGCCGTGCCGGCGGCAGCCGTCATCACCGCGCCGGCAGCGGCAGACAAGGCATCGCCCGCGCCCGCCGCACCGGTCGCCGATACGAAGGCGCCGGAGCCCGCGCAGCCGGTCGCGGACAAGGCGCCCGAGCCCGCGCCGGCCGTGGCCGACCAGGCGCCGGAGCAGGTCCCGCCGGTCGCCGACAAGGCCCCGGAGCCGATGCCCGCCGCGACCGACGCCGCGCAAGCCGCGGGTGAGCCGGTGGCCGAACCGATGCCGGCGGCAGCCGTCGTCGCGGCACCGGCCGCCGACGCGAAGGCTGCCGAGCCCGCGCCGCAGGCAGCCGCCGAAGCGCCAGCACCGGAGCCCGCGCAGCCTGCCGTTGCCGCGGCGCCCGCCGACCTGCCGGCCGCCGACGCGAAAGTGCCGGACGCGGTCGAAGCCGCTGGCACGGCGGCTGCACAAGCCGCCGCCGGCACGCCGGCGCTGACCGATCCGGCGCAAGCGTTGCCACCCGCCACGGTCGACCAGCAGGCCGCACCGGCAGCACCGGTCGCGCCGGCGCCGACCGTCATCTCGACGAGTACCTCGTCGTGAGCATGCGGGCCGGTTTGCCGTGCGACCGGAGCGCGGGTCGCACGGCAGGCGTTCGGCCCGATGCCCGACCGTCTTTTCCGGTTTGACGGGTGTTGTGCCCATCCCCGAGGTCAACACCTCTTTTTGCGTGACGAGGATGCAAGGAGGCCTCAATCATGAGGATCTTTTTGGTCGCTTTGTTGCTGGCCAGCGTGCAGGCCGCTGCGCAGTCGGTTTTCCAGAATCCCGCGGTCTTCGTCATCCTGAGCGAGCAGACCCTCGCGAACGCCGCGAGCGTCCAGCAGGCGCTGTCGACGCTCGGCCGTCCCGACAACACGGCATGCGCGCCGATGATGATGATCGGCGACCCGCAGATGGTCTACATGGTGCCGGAAGCCGGTCACGCGCCGTCGTGGCAATCGCCGGTGTACGGCCGCGGCGCGCCGTTCGACGCGCAGACCGGGCCGAAGTCGACCGGCAAGACGGTCGGCGCGATGCAGCACACCGAGGACATGCAGACGCAGCCGTGGAGCGACGGCAGCGCGATCACGCAGAAGATCGCGGGCGAGTCGAGCGTCACCGCGGCGGACCGGGTGAACGAATGGCGGCATACCGGGCTCGACAAGATCGAGACGGCCCGCGCGTCGGACGTGACGGTAAACGGCAAGACCTACCGCGCCTATCGCGACGATCTCAACGGATCGGCGAAACCCGTCATCGAGCCGCAGATCTACACGCAGCGCGTCGTGTTCTGCCGCTGACGCATCGGATGACGCGACATCGATTCGAGGACGGAGCGGCGCCGCGCCGCGGGACCACAGGCCCCGCCGCGCGCGATCGGGCAACGGCCGCTCCGACACACAACCTTATGCGGCGAGGCAATCGTGAACCATTGCTGTCAGCTCAGCATGTCGGGCGCGGAGGATGTCGAACGGGAGGTGAGCACGCTGCCGTTCCTCGCGGTCCGGCGCAATCATGTCGCGCCGTCGCGGCCGCTCGTCTACCTGTCGCAGCAGCACGATGCCGCGCTCGTCGACGTGCTCGCGGCGCGCGGCTGGGAAGTGTGGCGCGCCAAAACCGTCGCGGACGCGCTGAATCTCGTCAAGGCGAACCGTCCGCATGCGGGCATCGTCGATTTCGGCAGCTTCGCGTCGCCTGACGTTGCGTCGTTCGAGACGCTGCTGCGTGACCCGCGCGTCGGCTGGGTCGCGCTCGCCGACGGCGAGCGGCTGCGCAACATCACGATCGCGCGGCTGATCCGCCATTGCTGCTTCGACTACGTGCGCAATGCGGCGGCCTACACGACGATCGGCTATCTCGTCGGCCATGCATACGGGATGCTCGAGCTCGCGGACGGCGACCCGGCCGCGGAGGCCGCGCCGCCCGACGGCGCGATGATCGGCGCGTGCGGCGCGATGCGCCGGCTGTTCGCGACGATCCGCAAGGTCGCGAACACCGACGCGAGCGTGTTCATCGCCGGCGAATCCGGCACCGGCAAGGAGCTGACGGCGGCGGCGATCCACCGGCAGTCGTCGCGTGCCGATGCACCGTTCGTCGCCGTGAACTGCGCGGCCATCCCGACGACGCTGCTGCAGGCCGAACTGTTCGGCCACGAGCGCGGCGCGTTCACCGGCGCGCACCAGCGCAAGATCGGCCGCATCGAGGCCGCGCACGGCGGCACGCTGTTTCTCGACGAAATCGGCGACATGCCGTTCGAGAGCCAGGCGAGCCTGCTGCGGTTCCTGCAGGAAGGCAAGATCGAGCGGCTCGGCGGGCATGCGTCGATTCCGGTCGACGTGCGGATCGTGTCGGCGACCCACGTCGATCTCGAGGCCGCGATGCAGGCCGGGCGATTCCGCGCCGACCTGTATTACCGCCTGTGCGTGCTGCGGATCGACGAGCCGCCGCTGCGCATGCGCGGCCGCGACATCATGCTGCTCGCCGACGACGTGCTGCGGCGCTATCGCGACGACGGCTCGTACCGGATTCGCGGCTTCACGCCGTGCGCGATCGAGGCGATCCACAACTATCCGTGGCCCGGCAACGTGCGCGAGCTGATCAACCGGATCCGCTTCGCGGTCGTGATGACGAACGGCCCGCTGATCTCGGCCGCCGATCTCGAATTGCGTCCGTACACGTCGCTGCGGCCGCCGACGCTCGCGCAGGCGCGCCGGCAGGCCGAGCGGCACGCGATCGAGGAAACGCTGCTGCGTCACCGCCACCAGCATGCGGACGTCGCGGCGGAGCTCGGCATCTCGCGCGCGACGCTGTACCGTCTGATGATCGCGCACGGGCTGCACAGCTGACGCGCCATGGCGCGCGACCGCTCAAGACGTCGCGGCGGCGGCCGTTAAAACATGAAATGGCCCGGCCGGCACGCGCGCATCGAGGTGCGCGCGACCGGCACGCGGCGCATCACGTTCATCCGAGGTCATCGTGGCAGAGTGCAGTCACTGCGGCAGGACGTTCCTGCTCGGCGGGCAGTCGATCGACGGGCGCCGCTATTGCGGCCTGGCATGCGCGCACGCGCATCCGGTCGTCGTCGAGGCCGAACGGGTGCCCGACGCGAAGGTCCGGCAGTACGTCGACGACTGGCGCTACGGGCCATGCCCGATCTGCCTGCGAGAAGGGCGGCCGGTCGACGTTCACGCGTCGCATCGCGTCGTGTCGCTCCTGTTCGTCACGCGCTGGGCCACGCGGCGCCACGTGTGCTGCCGCCGCTGCGGGCGCAGGAAGCAGGCGCTCGCGCTGCTCGCATCGGCCACGCTCGGCTGGTGGGGGCTGCCGTGGGGCATCGTGCTGACGCCGATCCAGCTCGCGCGCAACCTGCTGGGCCTCGCCGCGCGCGACCCGGAGGTCGCGACGCAGCAGTTCGAGCAGCTCGTGCGGCGCAAGCTGGCCGCACGCCGGCTCGCGCGCGCGGAGCGCGGCGCCGGCGCCTGATCGCGCTTCGGCGCGCCGTGCGGGCTCAGGCAGGCCGATCGAAGCCCGAGGCGACCCAGCGTTCGGCGCTGGCCTTGTTGAGCTTGAACCCGGCCGACACCTTCGCGTCGGCCAGCAGCTCGCCATACGGATCGAATGCCTTGAGCTGTGCATACGGCTCGAACTCGTCCGGCACGATGTCGAGCGTCACCGACACATCCTGCCCGGCTTCGTCCTGCACCGTCACTTCCTTGTGCAGCAGCGCGCGCCGCTGCTGTTCGTGCCGCATCAGCACTTCGGTCGCGGTTTTCACGAGCGTGCGGAACGCGTTCGCGTCCATCGGCTTCGGGTTCTTCTTGTCGCGGCCCATGGTCCACGGCCCGACGAGCGCGGGCTCGGACTCGCCGTCCTTGACCATCTCGACGGCCCAGCCGTCGTCGTCTTCGTTCTTGATGATGCGGGCCGTCCAGCCGTTGTCGCGCCAGAGGCCGTCTTCGTGGATGGAGGTGTCGTCGGATTGCAGGTCGGAATCGGTCATGAGGAAAGCGGGCGGTACGGGCAAGCCGGCGAACGGGCGGGGCGCGCGGCCGGCAGCGGCGCGTCGCTCGCCGCCGGCGGGCCGGGGTGGCATGCAAACGCGCAATTTTACCTGCTGACCGGCCGCGCGGCGCGCGACCCTGGCCGTCGGGCCGATGCCGCTGCAATCGACCGCCGGCCGCCGGGCGTCGGACCGGTGCAAATATCAAACCCGTATTACGTCTGCGGCGGCCAATTCGTACGCCGTCCGATATCGCGTCCTTGCGTACGTTCATAGAATCGACGTTCAGGCTAAAAGTAGCCTGAACGTCCTTTCAACGCCCAACCGGCCGACGCCTTTCGCGTGGCGCGGCCGGTGAATTACCAGGAACTGCGCATGAGGAAATTCAATGTTCGCATCGTCGTCGCGTACGACTGGCCGTTGACGCTGGCCGGCATCGAGCAGATCGCAGGCAGCACCTGCGCGATCGAGCTCGTCGCGGTCTACCGGAGCGCGGCCGAACTGGTCGCGTCGCTCGGCGGCGTCGACTGCGACGTCGTGCTGGTCGACTATGCGATTCCCGGCGACGAGCAGATGGACGGCCTCGCGCTGTTCGACTGGCTGCGCCGCATGCGGCCGAACGTCGGGATCGTCGCGCTGGTCGCCAACGAGAATCCGCTGATCTTCCGCTCGATCCTGGGGATTGGCCACGTGAGCGTCGTCAGCAAGCTCGACGAGGTCGGCCACATCGTCACGGCGATCCATTCGAGTTACAGCGGCGGCGCCTATCTGTCGCCGTCCGTCCGGCGCGCGGTCGATGCGCTCGGCACGCGCGGCGACCCGCCCGTGAAGCTGTCGGCGCGCGAGATCGAGGTGATTCGACTGTACCTGTCGGGCGTGCCGATCAAGACGATCGCACAGCGCCTGAGCAAGGGCAAGCAGACGGTCAGCGCGCAGAAGATCAGCGCGATGAAGAAGCTCGGCGCGAACAACGACGTCGAGCTGATTCAGCGCGCGGCGGGGCTGGGGCT